>NZ_JBSFPI010000016.1:0-145448 GCF_053588115.1 Nocardia sp. NPDC003482 | reverse complement strand
ACCACACCCGAACCACCGGCCGTCACGAACGCCCGCGCCAACGTCACCGCCCACGACAACGCCCAAACCATCCTCAACACACCCGAACCACCGGCCGTCACGAACGCCCGCGCCAACGTCACCGCCCACGACAACGCCCAAACCATCCTCAACACACCCGAACCACCGGCCGTGACCAACGCCCGCGCCAACGTCACCGCCCACGACAACGCGCAGAACGTTCTCAACACGCCCGAACCGGCCGATGTCGCCGCGGCCCGCGCGCGCCTGACGATCGACGAGCACGACCGCGCGCAGCACCTCCTGAACTCCCCGGAACCGGCCCCGATCACCAACGCGCGCAACAACATCGCCGATTTCGACCAGGCGCACGCCACCCTCGCCGCCCCCGAGCCCGCGGCGGTGACGAACGCCCGCGCCGCGCTCGCCTCGAATCCCGGCGACACCGGCGCCCGGAACATCGTCGATCAATACACGAACAACCGGGCCGCGGCCCAGACCGTGCACGATTCGCTGGGCCCCCGCATAGCCGATGACCGGGCCACCGTCACGGCCTACGACAACAACCGCGCCGCGGCACAGGCGACCGTGAACCGCCTCGGCCCCGGCATCGCCACCGACCGGGCCACCGCCGCCGCGGACGCCGGGAACCGAAGCGGTCCCCCACCCGGGCTCGACGCGGATCGCGCCACCGTGACCCGCCACGACAACAACCGCGCCGCGGCACAATCCACGGTCGACCAGCACCGGCCCACCATCGCCACCGACCGCGCCACCGTCACCCGGCACGACAACAACCGCGCCGCAGCACAATCCACGGTCGACCAGCACCGGCCCACCATCGCCACCGACCGCGCCACCGTCACCCAACACGACAACAACCGCGCCGCAGCACAGACCACGATCGACAACCACCGAGCCACCATCGCCGACGACCGCGCCACCGTGACCCGCCACGACAACAACCGCGCGGCGGCACAGACCACGATCGACAACCACCAGCCCACCATCGCCACCGACCGCGCCACGGTGAACCAGCACGACAACAGCCGCGCCACAGCACAATCCACCATCGACCGGCACGCCGCCGCGGTCGATCGCGCCGGGCTCACGATCCGCGAGCACGATCAGCGAGCGGCGATGGCGGCGATGCTGGCCCGGGCCGGTATCACCGACGCCGCGGCGCGGGCGGAACTCGCGGCCTTCGACAAGGGCAACCGATGGGAGCGGCAGCTCGAGGACGGCACCTTCTACAGCGGCCGCGTCCGGGCCCGCAAGATCAAACTGAGCGAGCTGATGCCCGATCCGTTCACCGCGGTGACCGCGCCGGGCGCGGACTTCTGGGCGGATCCGGTCAATGTGAAGCCGCCCGCCCTCGCGCTCGCCGACTCGAGCGGGAAGCGGGATCCGGCGCATACCGGCACGAGCGGCAACAGCTGGTGAGGAGGCGCGGATGAGCAACGAACAGCTCAGAAACGACATGTACACGGTGCTGGACGGGCTGCGCGACCAAATGAACGGCATCGCCGAGGCGCAGCGCCGCAAGAGCGAGATGTCCGCGCGGGCCTCGATCCACGACGGCCGGGTGGTGGTGACGGTCGACGGCGACGGCATCGTGACCGGGGTCGAGTTCTCCGATCGCATCGACGACCTCTCCGACGACGAGATCGCCGCCGCGGTCACCCAGGCCGCCCAGCAGGCCGCCGCCGAGATCGCGCGCCGGCTGCGAGACCTGGTGCGGCCCTTGCTCGATCGCCGCGCGCAGTGGCCCAAACTGTCCGACCTGCTGCCCGGCAGCCCGGACCTGCCCGAGCACATCCCCGGCCATTCCCGCGCGCCCACCAGCCCGCCCGACGCTCCCGACCGTGACCTGGACGCCCGCACAGCCGGTGATTTCCTGCGCGCGTCCCGGTCCGCGATCTCCGACGACGGCAGCCACTGATCCCCGCGCGAGAACGGCCCATCCCATGAACGAAGCCGACACCACCACCGACCCGCCGCCCGATATCGCCTTCACCCTCGGGGGTTTCGGCGGGCCGACCACGGACCGCGGCGCGGCGACACCGCCGGACGTCGAGGTCACGGTGTCGACGGAACGTCCCGTGCCGGTGCCGCCGGCACCGGATGCCGAGGTCACGGTCACCGTCGAGGAGCCCGATCCGGCCGCGCCGATCGATATCGACCGCTACGCGACCGGTCTCGGGCGAGCCATCGCGGACACCCTGCTGCCCGCGGCGCCGGTGGACTGGCGGCGGCTGGATGTGGCGTTCTCGGTCACCGTGCGGGCGATCGCGGCGGTCGCGTACTTCACCGACGACGTCGGCGAGGTCACCCCGGTCCCGGTGCCGCGGGAGGCCGGGGAGCTGGCGCAGTTGCTGCGCGAGGTGACCGTGCCGCTCGCGGGCCACGCCTGGTGGCGGGTGCTGCTGCACTGCGTGCGCGATGACTCGGAAGCGCTTGCGGCACAAGAGGATTCGATCATCGAGCTCGAATACGACTACGGCGCGGTCCCTTTCACCGGGGACGAACTGCACCCCCCGGAGGCGTACCGCGCGGACCTGGCGGCCTTCCCCCGCGCGCGGCTGCCGATCTGGCTGGCCGCCTACATCGACCACGCCGACCGGCAGTCCCGGCCGCCGCGGCGCGCGATCGTGCGGTCGCGCACCGACCGGAGCCGGGGAATCACGCCGGAGCCCGCGGGTCTCCCCGCGCCGGACCTGATCTGGGCTCGCTGGGCGACGATCTCCGCCGCGGCGGTCGCGATCGGCTCGGACGCCGGACCGCGCGTCCTCGGCTCGTCGGGAGTGTTCGAGGCCAGCAACGGCAGCGGATCCACGCTGCATCTGCTGACCGCCCGGCGGGCCGTGCTATCCGGCGGCGTCTGGGACGCACCGGAACTCGACGCCGCCTACAACGACGGCGCGGACCTGCCGGATCTCTACGCGGGCGCCCCGGAATGGCTGGCGAACCCGGTGCTCGACCAGCGGGTGACCACCGGGCTACTGACCTTCTGCTACTGGTGGGAGGGCGGGGGCTGGTTCCGCGGCCGCTCGCCGGAGCCCGCCGCGATCGGCGCGGCCATCCCCGGCCTGTGGACCCCCACGACCACCGCGGACGTGGTGTGCGCGGTCCTTGGCCCGCAGGCCGACCGCGACGCGGTGGTCGAGCTGGTCGCCGCGGCCGAAACCCGCACGGTCACAACGGATATGGTGCTCACAGCCCTCGACGTGACCGCCGAGGCCGATGTGGTGGGCGCGATGTACCAGTTCGCGCTCGCCGGACTGACGAACGAACTGTCCGAATAGATGGAGATACCACGATGGATCCACGCCGCTGCTGTGTTCTCGTACCGATCGGCGGCTACCTGGAACCCGAATGCGCGCGGGGCCTGAGCGAACTGGAACGACGCGGCTACACCGTGCGCACCATCACCGGCTACGCGGCCATCGACCAGGGCCGCAGCCAGATGGCCACCGACGCGCTGCTCGACGGCTTCGACGGGCTCATGTGGATCGACTCCGACATCGGCTTCGACCCCGACTCGGTGGATATGCTCCGCCACCACGATCTGCCCATCGTGTGCGGCATCTACGCCAAGAAGGGCGTGCGCGAGCTGGCCTGTCACATGCTGCCCGGCACCAAGCGCATCCTGTTCGGCGAGGGCGGCGGCCTGATGGAGATCAAATACGCCGCCACCGGCTTCCTGTTCACGCATCGCACCGTGTACGAGACCATGATCGAACACGAGGAACTCCCCATCTGCAACAAGCAGTTCGGCCGCGTCACGGTCCCCTACTTCCTCCCGCTGATCCAGCAGGACGGCGAGAACCACTGGTACCTCGGCGAGGACTACGCCTTCTGCGAACGCGCCCGCCGCAGCGGCTTCGACATCATGGCCGACACCCGCATCCGCCTCAACCACATCGGCCGCAAGGCCTACAGCTGGGAGGACGCGGGCAGCGAACTCCACCGGTACGCGACCTACAACTTCCAGTTGCAGCCGGAGCCCGATCCGGCCTGACGGCTCGGGATTCAGCGCACCGTGCGGAAGAACTCGCGGATATCGTCGACGAGGAGCTCCGGCTCCTCGAGCGCCGCGAAGTGACCGCCGCGATCGACGTCCACCCAGCGCGTGATGGTGTTGGACGGCTCGCAGTAGCGGCGGATGCAGACATCGTGGGCGAAGGCGATCACCCCGGTCGGCACACCGGAATTCGCCGGGGTCGCGCCCCACGGCGACGCCGAGGCGTAGCCGACGTAGGCGGCCGAGCCCGCGGTGCCGGTCAGCCAGTACAGCATGACATTGGACAGCAGACGGTTCCGGTCGATGATCTTGTCGGGCAACACGTTTCGCGGATGCGTCCACTCGCGGAACTTGTCCATGATCCAGGCCAGCTGTCCCACCGGCGAATCCATCAGACCGTAGGCCAGGGACTGCGGGCGGGTCGACTGAATCGCGATGTAGCCGAACTCCTCTCGCAGGAACGCATCGATCCGGCGCACCCGGTCGCGCTCCAGCTCGGTCAGCTCGTCGAGGTGATCCTTCGCCTCCGGCGGCGGCAGGTTCGGGCCGCCGTTGGTGTGCACGCCGATCACCTTGTCCGGGGCCGAGCGGGCGACCTCGGGGCTCACCGCGCCGCCGATATCGCCGCCCTGGGTGCCGTAGCGCTCGTAGCCCAGGCGCTCCATCAGCTTCGCCCACACCCGGCCGATACGCGCTCTGTCCCAACCGGTTTCGGCGACCGGGCCGGAGAATCCGAAACCCGGCAGCGAGGGAATCACCAGGTGGAAGGCGTCGGCCGGATCGCCGCCGTGCGCCCGGGGATCGGTCAGCGGACCGATGACGTCCAGGAATTCCACCACCGAGCCGGGCCAGCCGTGGGTCATGAGCAGCGGCACCGCGTCCGGCTCGGCGGAGCGGATGTGCAGGAAGAAGATGCGCTGCCCCTCGATCTCGGTGATGAACTGCGGGTAGCGGTTCAGCTCCGCCTCGGCGGCCCGCCAGTCGTAGTCGGTACGCCAGTGGTCGACCAGTTCGCGCAGCCAGTGCACGGGGACGCCGGTGTCCCAGTCGTCGCCGGGCAGCGGCGCGGGCAGGCGCGCGGCATCGAGCCGGGCCGTCAGGTCGTCGAGCTGTTCCTGCGGGATATCGATGCGGAAGGGAGTGATCTCGTCGCTCATGAGAATTACCGTAGGAACCACCTAGGACAGGTCCCGCCCTAGGTTGTCGGGCAGACTCGAATTCGTGTTGGAAACCTCCGCCCGCCTGCTCCGGCTGCTGTCACTGCTACAGACCCCGCGCGACTGGACCGGCGCGGAACTCGCCCGCCACCTCGACGTGGACGTGCGCACCGTGCGCCGCGACATCGAGAAGCTGCGCACCCTCGGCTATCCCGTGCACGCCGTCGCGGGCGCCGCCGGATACCGGCTGGGCGCGGGCGCGACACTGCCGCCGCTGCTGCTGGACGACGACGAGGCCATCGCGGTCGCCATGGGCCTGCGCACCGCGGCGGGCGGGACCATCGCGGGCATCGAGGAGAGTTCGCTGCGCGCGCTGGCCAAACTCGAACAGGTGCTGCCGTCGCGGCTGCGGCATCGCATGACCGCCCTCCAGGCGGCGACCGTCGCGGTCCCGGCGGGCGGGCCGCGGATCGATCCGGACACCCTCACCGCCATCGCCGCCGCCGTCCGCGAGCAGCACCGGCTGCGCTTCGACTACCGCACGCACACCGGCGAAACATCCAGGCGCACAACCGAACCGCATCGACTCGTGCACACCGGACGCCGCTGGTACCTGATCGGCTGGGATACCGACCGCGAGGATTGGCGCACCTACCGCGTCGACCGGCTGACCCCGCGCACACCCACCGGCCCGCGCTTCACACCGCGCGACGCGCCGGACGCCGCGGACTTCGTCGCGCACGCGGTGACCACCGCGCCCTACCGCTACCAGGCCCGCATCCTGCTGCACACCTCCGCGACCCTCGCCGCCGAACGGATCGCGCCGACCGTGGGCGTCCTCGAGGCTCGCGACGCGAAAACCTGTGTGCTGCATACGGGTGCGCACTCACTCGACGCCCTCGCGGCCTACCTGGCCGGTTTCGGATTCGAGTTCCGGGTGCTCGACCCGCCGGAGCTCAGCACGCGACTCCGCGAACTGGCCGCGCTCATGAACCGTGCGGCCGGGGCTTGATGTCGGACTCGAGGGAGTCGAGCCACTCGGTCACCGTGGTGACGTACCGCCGCGGGTCGTGTTCGTGCATGGAGTGCGGCATCTCGGGAAAGGCGCGGTAGGCGAAGCTGTTTCCCGTTCCCTCCACGAGTTCCTTGACCCGGGCGGCCTGAACGTCGTCGAGGGCGCCGAGGATATTGCCGCTCTCGGGGTCGACATAGTGGAAATGATGGGTGAGCAGGACGGGCACCTTCACCTGCCGCAGCATCGTGTCGTGGTCGCAGTTGAGGGTGGCTCGTCCGCTGACGAACGCGTCACCCCATTCGGGGTCGTACTCGCGGAGATTCTGCGGGATCCCGTCCGAGGGAGGACGGGATCCGGACATCCGCGCGAGCGCGGTGAGCATCCAGCCGGGGATCTCGCGAGGCAGGGCCGAGCGCATTCCGTCGTAGTCGCCGATACTCCACTGCGCGCCGAGCCATTTGTGCCAGAGCCGGAACATCGGCGCGACGCCCTGACGAATGGACGGGCCGACGGCGGGGCTGGCCTCGGAGGCGAACAGGGGCGAGTCCTCGAAGACAGCGGCGACGACCTGTCCCGGTGCGGCATAGGCCGACAGCCACGCGGCGATCGTTCCGCCCGAGGACAGGCCGCACACGATCGTCGGACGGCCGATCACCCGGTCGATGAACCGAACCAGGTCACCGCCGAAGATGTCGAGGCTGTACCGGCCGGGCGTCCACGTCGACCGCCCTTGGCCGCGCAGGTCGACGGCGTAGGCCTGGTAGCGGTCGGACAGCAGTCCCATCGCCGCCTCGTAGCTCCACCACGAGTCGGTCTGGGCGGGGATGAGCAGCATGGCCGGGGCGGACGGATCACCGGCCACCGCGTAGTTCATCCGAATCTCGCCGAGGTCGACGATGTGTTCGGCGTAGGCGTGGTCGACGAATATGTCCGAGTGGTCGTGCGCTTCGATCGGTGTCATGGCCGTGCTGCCTGTCGATTCGAGGGGTTGAGGCGTCCGTTGACGACACTGCCAAGCCAGGAACGATTAATCCAATAGAATGAACCGATTCATTGATCGTTCGTGGCGAATAGTAGGTGCGCGTGATGGGAGACGGCGGTGGAGCTGCGGCATCTGAGATACTTCGTCGCCGTGGCCGAGCAGCTGCATTTCGGACGAGCGGCGGAGCAGTTGTTCGTGACCCAGTCGACGTTGAGCGTGCAGATCCGCCAGCTCGAGGACGAGGTGGGCGGACCACTGTTCCTCCGCACCAGCCGGTCCGTCCAGCTCACCGATGCCGGTCGCCTCTTCCACGAGCAGGCCCGTCGCGTTCTGGAGCAGGCGGACCGGGCCCTGCGTTCGGCGCGCGAGTCCGTGCGCGGCGAATCCGGTTCCCTGCGAATCGGATTCTCCGGCTACGCCGCGTACAGCGGACTGCTGCCCACGGACCTGCGCGCCTTCCACGACCGACATCCCCGGGTCGAGATCGACGTGCGAGAGCTGTCACCCGGCGGCGTCGCGGACGAGTTGCGAAGAGGAACGATCGACCTCGGCTACACCCCCCACTTCGGCCCCGAGCACATCGAAGCACTCACACCACACCCCCGACGCCGCATACACATGGTGGCCGCACTACGCGATGACCACGACCTGGCCCGCAAACACCAACTCTCCCTGACGGATCTGACCGACGAGCGACTGATCCTGCCCGCCCCCCAAACCGGCACCACAACCCTCGCCGACCGAATCCGCCCCGCCCTCACATCCCTCCCCGAACCACGCCTCGTACCCACGACATTGTCCGTACTCACCCTCGCCTCAGCCGGCCACGGAATCGCCCTGGTCCCCGACGGCGCCCACCGCCTGGGCATCCCGGGCCTGACCTACCGCCCGATATCGGAGCCCCTGGACCTCGAGGTCGTCATCCTCACCAGACCGAACGACACCTCCGGCACGGTCAATGCGTACTTGGCGGACTTGAGCGACCTGACCTAGCGGTCGGCCATGTCGGGTACCTCCGATCTCGAGGTCTCCCCACAGATGCACAAGCCCTCTCGATGAGCTGATTCATCGTCCACCTTCGGACCGCCCCGCTGGCTCCTGGAGCGGCACGACCGCTCAACGCGCACAACGGGCGGACGCAACGCGGGTTGGGTCTCGGGTCTCGGGGCGAGGCAGTTCAGGTCCAGCACACCCATGTCGCGTGGTCGCGGGGATGGGCGAACGGACGGGAGTCGCCTGGTCCGTTCAGCGCGGGCAGGATCGCGAGTTCGGGATGGGTCCGCTCGAGGTCGCGCACGGTACTCGAACGCATCGCCGCCACCGATCGCTCGACCGCGAGGGCTGCGGCATCGATCGGATTGCGTACCAACTCGTTTCGGCGCAGATTCTGGTAGAAGCCCGCGGTGAAGGCCGCCGCGGCGGCGTCGCGAACCGGCCATTGAGGTGAGATGACCACGTGGGCGCCCGCGGCGAGGAACTCGTCCTGAATGCGGCGGGGCGGATAGGGCGCTTCGTGCCGGTACGCGGTGGGGCAGACGGTGAGCACGAGAATCGGTGGGATGCAGAGGTTCTCGTGCCGCGACGGGACTATCCAGGTGTCCGGCTCGAGACTCAGTGCGGGTCTTCGGTCGACTTCGCCACCATGAGCGGCGATGTGCAGGATCGGTGCACTCGTGTCCTCGTGGGGTTCGTCGTCCGAGGGCAGTACCTCTCGCACGATCAGGTCGGCGCCCAGGATGCGCCGCATCGTCGATCGTTCGATCTTCGAGCCGGGCAGTTGCGGATGGCGCGCGAACGAGGCCCTGACCATGATTCCGTTCGATTCGCGCGGGGCCTTCCTCGACGGCCGGGCCGTGGGCAGCGACCGTGACACGCGGTTCGTCACGGCATGGAACGGAAGGTCGAGCGCCGGGCCGGCCGCGATGGTCGGTGCCGAGATGTCGCTGTCCGCGAGCTCACCGAAAACGTTACGGCAGAACAGAATCGCGTTCTCGATATCGCCGGATGCGGGCCGGTCGGTGTCACCCGAGCGATAGCGATGCTGTAAACGGTCGCGTTCGACGCGCAATCGATCCCAGGTCAGCAGGGACGAGCGGGCGAGGATCCACCGATCGGCCGGGGCGCGACGCAGGACGACGCCCTCGGCGAGGCCGGGCAGCAACACGATGGCGGGGTCGAGGTCGTCGCATCCCGTGATGCTGAGCGCGGCGTCCGGATCACCGGCGACGGCCAGGAGCGCGGCCGCCTCGCAGCGTAGTTGCAGTCGCTGCGATTGGATCCGTAAATCCGTTGTGGCAGCGAGGTTTTCGATCACACTCAGGAGTACGGCGATGGCGTCCTTCGCGCGGTGGTAACGGACCAATGCGCGCGCGAAGCGGCGCGCCGCCCGAACGTACAGCGAGACATCGAGTTCCGCGGTATGGGCCAAGGCGCTCCGGAACAGCTGCTCGGCTTCGGGATCGAGGGTTCCGGCCGGACGATGGTGGAGTTCGAGTGCCGCGGCCAGCAGAATCTCGTGCTGCGGAATATCCCTGTCCGCGCTGTGGGGTTGGGCCTGCGACAGGCTCAACGCGCGGCGATACCATCTGATCGCCCTGCGCCATTCTCGCGGATCGTCCTCGAGGCGTGCTCTGTCTCGCAGGGCATTGGCGAGGTTGGCCACGAGCCGAGGCCGTTCCTGGGCACCCGGACGGGTCAGGCGAACGGCACGAGCCGAATACGTGATCGCCTCGGTCAGCAGGGTCTTGTCCTCGCCGTCGACCGATGTGCTGAGATCGTGCAGGCGCCGTAACGCGTGCCCGAGCGAAGTCAACCGTTTTTGTCGACGTACGGCACCGGTCGACGGCAACTCCACCGCGTGCCGGAAGGCATCCACCGCGTTGCGCACATGCTCGAGTGGCGCATCGACATGCTCGGCCAGCGACATGAGGGCGTTGGCGCGTGCCATCCACGGTCCGCCGCGAGCGGGATCGCCCAGGGGAGCGAACCGCAACGCCTGGTCGGCGGCCGCGACGGCGTTCTCGAGATCCGTGATCGAGCCCAGCGCGGCTCCGCGGGAGCGGTACGCGTTCGCCAGATTCTGCCAGCGGGTGGCCAGTTCGACGGCAGGGGTCGACAGCGGAATCTCCCCGGGCGCCGTGCAGTCGCTGCCATCCGGGTCGAGACCGGCCGCGGCTCGGTTGGCCCGCACCGAGATGTCCCACCACTGCATCCCCTGCGCGCGCTTCGCCAGGTTGCGCGCGATGATCGCCATGATGTTGTGGCGTCGGGCGATTGCTTCGGCCGGTGCTTGGTCGTCGGGCACCGCGAGTGCCGACTGTGCGTGCGCGGCAGCGGTTCTCAGTGTTCCGAGCGGATCCTCGGTCAGGGACATCTCGACGGTGAAGTCGAGATGGATGGCCAGCATGCTGTGTGCTCGGGCGCGGACTTCGGGCGCGATGTCGGGCGGCGCGTTCTCGATTCGCGCGACCAGACGATCGGCCGCCGTGATCCACTCGGTGAACCGCTCGAGCGAGTCGAGTGCGAGGCAGAAGTAGATCGCGGTCAACGCCTGCACCCGCACCGCCTGCGCCCAGTCCGGGGACTGGTTTTCGAGCCTCTGGTCCTCGGCCAGCTGCAGCCATGCCCGCGCGGACGCGAGACGTTGGGCGGCGGAGGCGGTTCGAGATGTTGCGGGGGTTGCCGCCGCCGCAGCCCGGGCCGCGTCCGTCGCCCACTCCGGGGCGCTCTCCATGATCGTCTCCGCGATCGATATCTCGGCGCGCGGTCCCCCTCGGTTCATCGCGAACCCCGTCTCGCTTCCAGTGGGCTTGCTACTCTCTGAGAATGTCCGACGGCCCTGATGAGCCGAACCCGCACCCGCAGTACGAATTCGAAGTATCCATCGATGCGCCCACGCCCGAGGGCTTTCCCGTGGTTCGGGTCGCCGCCACCGGCCCTGTCGAGGTGCGCGCGTTCTTCGGCTGGGTGATGAGCCGGTTGTCGGAGCCTGTGAACGGAACGGAGGCCGTCGATCCGGTGCGGCTGGCCGGAGACCCGGCCACGGCGCGACTCGTCGCCGCGGCGGACGCACGGTTGGCCGACATGTGGCGGACCATCTCCGAGAAGTACGGGATGCTCACCGCAACCGAGGTGGCTTCGGTGGCGCACCGATCGGAAGCGGCCGTCCAGGACTACCTGGACGAACTCGTCCGCGACGGCGGGTTGCTACGGCTGGCCGAACCAGCAGGAGACGGCGCCGGGGTGTTCCCGGGTTTCCAGTTCGATGTGGACGGCACTGTGCCACCGGTGGTTTCGCGCCTGATCGCGCGCCTGACCGCTGAATGGGACGCGCGGGAGGTGGTGCTGTGGATGGCCTCTCCCAACGGCTGGCTCGGCGGCCACGCGCCCGCGGATCTGCTTCTGACACGGCCGGATTCGGTCCTTTTGGCAGCCGACTACGCGGTGGCGGCGGAATGACCACACCCCGCGGGACCGGAGTAACGTCGGGCCTTCCCACCACCGGCGTCGTCCCGGCTCCTCCCGCCGGTTCGACTCTCACTCCGCTGATCGAAACCTGGCCGCAGGGGCGCGAGATGTATCGCGGGCACACCCGAGGCAGGAGCCCGCGTGAGTTCAACCCCGGAGTGGGCAAACCCGGCCGCTTCAGCTTCTTCGCCGATACCGGAGGCAAGACGGTCCCGATCCTTTACGCGGGCAATACCGTCGACGTCGCGATCGGTGAACGACTCTTCCACGATCTACCCCTCGGATCGGGTGCGGTCCTCGTGTCGAAGCAGTACCGGACAGTCGCCTACAGCCGCCTGGCTCCCCGCCGTCGACTGCGGTTGGCGAGTCTGCACGGAGATGGGTTGCGGCGGCTCGGACTTCGCAATCATCAGCTGATCGACACCGACGCGATCGACTATCCCGACACGGTGCAGTGGGCCGCCGCGCTCCATGCCCGCGCCGATCTCGCGCTCGACGGTCTGATCTGGATGAGCCGTCAGTTCAACACCGGGCAGGCGGTTGTGCTGTTCGGCGACCGGGTCGCAGCCTCCGACCTGGACGTCGACCCCGACGTGAACGACCGAAGTTTCTACCAGGGAGGCGGACTGGGCCTGCTGCTCGACGCCGCCGAGCGCGCCGGTATCCGAGTCGGCACTCCGTCGAGGTACCTGTCCTGACCTGGCTGTCCGCCGGATCCGCTTGCCGCCCAGCGCAGTTGCGCCCGGACGCCGCGAGGCCGCCGACCGGTATGGTCGGCGGCGAGCGAACGCCGAGGGGGTCAGCCCTTCTTACGGCAGTACCACGCGTAGGGATTGCCGGAATCGTGCAGGCCGGATACCGCTTGTGGTCCGTACTGGTGCTGGCATTGAGCGTCGATGTCGATATAGCCGGCATGGGTGTTGCCGTGGACGCATTCCCAACTGAACGCGCTGTTGGTGTCTCTGACGTGTGCGGTGGCGCCGTTATAGGTGCGCGAGCAGTAGTCGTTGAGATCCAGGCCGCCGAGGCTGGCGTCGGTGCTGGGGGTTTTGGCGTCGACCGCGGTCTCGTTCATCGCTTCGGACGCACCCGACACGCATCCCACGGCCGCGATGAAAAGACCTGTGCCCACGGCGATGACCGGAATCTCGACCTCTTCGAGGACGAATTCGGACTCCAGGACCAGTTCCATGGCTCCATGGGTCACACACCCGCCGATCGCGTCATTCACCTTGTCGGGCATGTCCTGCGGCGACCGAGGACCCGCATATTGAGGAATTCCCCATACGCTGCATCCGTCACCACGGGGGCCGCCCTTGGGTGTGAGCGCCTTCACCAGACACCTGCTGACCAGATAATCTCCCTTGGCCGGCGCCGCCTGCGCCGTTCGAGCTCCGCCGACGACGAGCGCGGTGAACATCGTCACCAGAACTGCCAGCATTACGGGCAGGATTCGTTTGCTGCGACACGTCATCGCATGACCCCATTCTGGATGGATTCGACCAGTCGATTTCTCTCGTGCCCCACCGAGCCGGACAAGAAGATACTTTCGAACTGATTTCTACCCCGCGTTCGAAGGCGGCGGTATCGGTCGTCGAATCGACAACCAGCTCCGTCGGGGTACGCACCGATCGGCGTGAGGCATCCCTCATCCAGCACGGAACATGTTCGACACGACATTGTTCGCTACGAACATGTTCGTTACGATCGTGTTCGTGAAGGAGCGTCGAGTTGTCCGTAGTCGCCGGGAGCGTCCCAGTAAGCCCGCGTTGACCCGGGACCGGGTGGTCGCCGCGGCGGTGGCGGTGCTGCGGTCGGAAGGGCTGGAGAAGGTGACGCTGCGTCGGCTGGCTACCGAGCTCGATACCGGCCCGGCGTCGCTGTATGTGTATTTCCGCAACGCGGCCGATCTGCATGCGGCGGTGCTGGACGAGTTGCTCGCCGGTGTCGATCTCGGTCCGGTCCGCGCGCGGGGGGATTGGCGTGATCGCCTCGAGGCGGTCCTGTCCTCCTACGTCGGCGTCCTGATGCAGTATCCGCCGTTGGCCCGGTCGGCCCTGCTGACCCGGCCGTCGGGGCCCTGCTACCTCGACCTCGTGGAAGCGGTCGTGGCGCTGCTCCGAGAGGGCGGGGTGGCGGCGGACCGGGCGGCATGGGCGGTTGATCTGCTGTTACAGGTCGCGACCGCCACGGGTGCCGAACAGGCCACCCGCCGAGAGAATCCCCAGGACGGCGACGAATGGGACGCGCTCGTCGCCGCGATCGAGAACGCCGACGCGGGCCGCTACCCGCAGGTCCGCGCCCTCGGACAGCTACTGCTGACCGGGCCGGGCACCGCCCGCCTGCGCTGGGGATTGTCGGTCCTGCTCAACGGAATTCCGGCCACCGCGTTACCGACGCCGGATCCGGCTTCACCACCCGAGCTCACCACCAGCGAAGGAGACCGATCATGAACGCGATCAACGAAACCGACGTGCCCGACCCGATCCCCGTACTCATCGTCGGCGGCAGCCTGGTCGGCCTGTCCGCCGCGGTGTTCCTGGCGTGGCGCGGCGTGCCGGTCGTGGTGGTCGAGAAGCACGCGGGCAGCTCGCCGCACCCTCGCGCGATCGGCTACACCACCCGCACCCTGGAGCTGTTCCGCCGTGTGGGCGTCGACGTACCCCCCTCGAGTCACAGCGGCCCGCCGCGCCGGGCACGCGTGGAGAGCCTGGCCGGGACGTGGATGGAGGAATACCCCTGGACGCCGGGCGGACGGGCGCGGGGACCGCGGGTCGTATACTCCCCGGTCGCGGCGACCGCGATCCCGCAGGACAAGCTGGAGCCGATCCTGCGCGCGCGGGCCCTCGAGCTGGGCGCCGAGTTGCGGACGAGCACCGAGTTGATCGGCTTCGTCCAGGACGAGGCAGGTGTCACCGCCACCCTGCGCCCTCGCGGCGACGACCACGAATACCAGCTCCGCGCCCGGTACATGATCGCCGCCGACGGCGCGACCAGCCCGGTGCGGGAGGCCCTCGGCATCACTCGCAGCGGTGCGGGTCTGCTGTCGGTGCAACGCAGCATCCTGTTCACCGCGCCGCTCGACGAGTACCTCGAACACGGTGTGGTGCAGTTCGAGATCGAGCAACCCGACTTCAAGGCGTTCCTGACCACCTACTCCGACGGCCGGTGGGTGCTGATGCTCAGCGGCGATGTCGACCGCTCCGAGGAGGAGCGGAAAGCGGTGGTGCGCAAGGCGATCGGCCGCGACGACATCCCCGTCGAGCTGATCACCAGCGGCCGTTGGGAATTGGCGGCCTTGATCGCCGACCGTTTCTCCTCGGGCCGAGTGTTCCTGGCAGGCGACGCCGCTCACCAACTGCCGCCCAACCGAGGCGGATTCGGTGCCAACACCGGCATCGACGACGTCGACAACCTGGCCTGGAAGCTCGCCGCGGTGCTCTCGGGTGAATCCGGACCGGCGCTGCTGAACACCTACGACGCCGAACGCCGCCCGATCGCCGAACTGCGCCACGAACAGATCTTCGCCCGCGCCGACTACAAGGCCTACCTCGACGGTCCCCGCAGTGAGGTGCCCGTCCTCGACGACGACGCGATCGAACTCGGCCAGCTCTACCGCTCCGACGCCGTGCTCGGCGCCGGCCCCGAGCTGCCGCGCGCGCAGCGTCCCGACCAGTGGTCCGGTCAGCCCGGCACCCGTGCTCCACACCTGGCCCTCACCGATCCCGACGGCAGCTCGACCCTGGACCTGTTCGGCCGTGACTGGGTCGTGATGTTCGAGGACGCCCGGTGGCGCGCGGCCGCCGACACCGCCGGCCGACAGCTCGACGTCGCGGTCCGGTCCGTCGAGATCGGCACCGATGTCGAAACACGGGACTCGGACGTCTTCGCCACCGCCTACGGCCTCTCCCACACCGGAGCCGCGCTGATCCGCCCCGACGGCTACATCGCCTGGCGCGCGGTCGCGATCCCCGAAGACCCCGCCGCGGCGCTGACCCAGGCCCTGGCACAGGTCGACCACACCACTCGCCGCCCCTCGCTGGCGAGGCTGGGATGATCAACCCTCGACCCGGAGGATTTCGTCAAGATTCCGAGGCTGTGCTGGAAACGTCTCCGGCGCAATCGATTCCGCGCTGTCGCCTGGCTCGACGGGCGACGGCCGCGTCACCGTACGCCGACCTCGCAGCCACCCGGATGACCGTCGGCGACATCGACCGCACCTCGGCCGATCATCCCCACCCCGTGCCGCTGCCGAAGCCCGCGGCCGTAACCCGCCTAATCTGGGCGGAATGACGGACAACCACCTCGGCGAGTTCCTGCGGGCACGACGGGCAATCGTGCGCCCGGAGCAGATCGGCCTGGTCTCCCGCGGCCACCGCCGGGTGGCCGGGCTGCGCCGGGAGGAAGTCGCCGAGGCGGCGGGTATGAGCGCCGATTACTACACCCATCTCGAACGCGGGCGTGAACGGCACCCTTCCGCCCAGATGCTCGACGCCCTGAGCCGGGCGCTTCTGCTCTCCGATGCGCTGCGGGAGCACTTGTTCCGGCTGGCGGGCGCCCTGCCCGCCACGCGCCCGGTGGAAACGATCGACCCGGTGTTGCGCGCGATGCTGGAAAACTACTCCGCCGCACCGGCTTTCGTGATGAACGCGGCGACCGACATCCTCGCGGCGAACGCCGTGGCCGACGGCTTCTTCTCGGCCTATCCGCGCCTGGACAATCTGGCGCGCATGACGTTCCTCGAGCCGGTCAGCCGGGATTTCTGCGTCGACTGGACCTGGACGTGTCAGGCGATGGTCGCGACCTTGCGGCAGGCTCGGGCGCGGTATCCGGAGGATCCGCGCCCGCAATGCGTGATCGACGAACTCCACACGGCCAGTGCGGAATTCGCCGAACTGTGGCGGTCCTACACCGTCTGCGCCGCGACCGGCGAGCCCCGCGAGTTCGTCCATCCGGAGGTCGGAGCACTGCGGCTGACCTACCAGTCCTTCGACGTGAGCGCGGCCCCGGGACAACGGCTGATGCTCTACCAGCCCGAACCCGGCCCGACCACCGACGCCCTCGCCCGATTGCGCCCCCGGTAGTTCCCGGCCGACGATCCTGGGTGTCACGCACCCGGGCACGGCGACGGGACAGGTGCTTACCCTGAGCTCGTGCCGACTCCGACCCACCCCCGTCCACGCGACCACATCCGGCGGCGCGCCCTCGCCTGGTGCCTCGCCACGGTGGCGCTGACCGCCGCCGTACCCGCCACCGCGCACGCCGAACCCGAGACCTGCGCGCCGACCCCCGCGACCACCGTCACCGCGGCGACCGTCCCGTATCTGGACTGGGCGGAGAACCTCGGCTTCGACGCCGACGGCGATCTGTGGGTTTCGCGGCTCTACCGCAACGAGGTGCAGCGCTACGACAAGGCGGGCCACGTCACCGCGACCGTGTCCGTCGACTCGCCGGGCGCGATCCGGCTCGGCCCCGATCGCCGGCTCTACGTCGTCTACGGCGACACATCGCTCAACCTGCTGCCCGGTGCGCACGGCAGCGGTGTGGTCCGCTTCGATCCCACCGCCGCCACGCCCGTCCCCGAGGTGTTCGTGGACGGACTCGCCATGGCCAACGGCGCCGCCTTCGACGACGACGGAAACCTCTACGTCGCCGACACCGGTTCGGGTGTCGTCCGCATCCGCCCGGACGCCACCATCGACACCGACTGGACCGCGCAGGCCAGAATGTCCGGACTCAACGGCCTTGCCGTGCAAGGGAATTCGGTCTACACTACCGCCTACCTGACCCCACACGGGCAGATCCTGCGCCTACCGATCGACGCGCCCGCCCACCCGAGCACGGTCGCGGACCTGAACCTGGCAGACGACCTCGCCGCCGCCCCCGACGGACCCCTGTACGCGGCCACCACCGCGGGCACCCTAGTCCGCATCGACGCCCCCACACACGGCACCTGCACCGTGCTGACCGGCGCCCCGCTCACGGCGGTCGCGATCTCTCCAGAACCGGACCACGACCTGATGATCGCCACCGGCACCGGCGACATCGTGCGCGTCCGCCGATGAGATCAGCAGATTCCCGCGGCGGGCGGTGCGTTACCGCACGAGGAGATGCCGGCGATCAGGTTCGACAGCAGAGCCGTCCCCGACCCCAGCCGGAAAATCGGTGTCCGATTCCAGCCAGCGAAGGACGGGTGCGGGCGCGCATGGTGAAGACATGCATCGGACAGTGGATTTGAAGGTTCTCTATTTCGGTACGCCGGTGGTGTTGATCAGCACCCGCAACGCGTCATCGATTCGACCAGGCCGATCGCGCCACGGCCCACACCGTGCGGGTCGTGCGCGCCCACGTGGCGGATTCCGCAGCCGGTGCGGTGACGCCAGCGGTGACGGAACCGCTGTGGGAGCCGACGCCCCCGATTATCCTGGAGCTGTAGAGATTTCAGGTCCGGCACCGGGAATTCCATGTCTTCCAGCGAGCCACCGCCCTGCGACCTGCAGGTCGACTTCCCCTTCGACTACGCCGCCCATCTCGCCGGCGCCCGCCGGGTGGGCACGCTGCCGCGGTCGGCGCTCGGCACGCCCGTCGCCGTCATCGGCGCGGGCGGCAGCGGCCTCACCGCCGCCTACGAATTGATGCGGATCGGTTGTCGCCCCGTGCTTTACGAGGCGGAGCGTGATCCCGGCGGACCGGGCGGTCGTCGGCTGGGCGGGCGGATGTACTCGCTGCGCGTCGCCCCGGCCGACAGCGCGGTCGTGGAACTGGGCTGCATGCGGTTCCCCAGTTCGGCCCGCCTGCTGCGCAAATACGTCGACGATTTCGGGCTGCCGTGGGAGCCGTGCCGCGACGGCTACGCCGCCGACATCACCCCCCGAACCGTCCTCGAGGTGGACGGCCGCCGACACGAGGTCGCGCGGATCACCGACCTCTACGACCGCGACCCCGAATTCGCCCATGCCCACCGGCAATGGCTGCGAGCCCTCGACCGGCTCGGCATCGCCGACCTCCGCCGCGCGGTCGCCGCCCGCGACCTGCCGGACATCCGCGCGCGGTGGGCGGACCTCGTCGCCCGCTACGAGCCGTGGACCTTCCACCGCTTCCTGCGCGACCCCGACGGATGCGGCCTCACCCACGACCAGACCGCGATACTCGGCGCCGCGGGCATCGGCCCCGGCCTCGCCGACAGCTTCTTCCACATCAGCTTCCTGGAATCCCTGCGCATGCTCCTCGCCGCCGCCGGCAGCACCGCGTACTTCTGCCCGCTCGGCATCAGCGAACTGGCCCAACGCTTCTGGACCCACCGCACCGACGACCCGACGGGCCGCACGGTCAGCCTCGAACAACTCCACGACGGCCGGTTGCGCCCCGCGGTTTCCGCCATGACGGTCGACGCCGATCCCCGCCGCGGCGTCGTCGTCCGCGACACCGATGGCATCGAAACCCGGTACGCCGCAGCCATATTCACGCCACAACTCCATCTCCTGGAAACGAACGTGGAACTGTCCGGCACCCCCTTCGGCCCCCGCGTATGGCGCGCGATCCGCCGCATCAGCTATTGGCAGGCCGCGAAAACCGCTCTCCTGCTTCGAGATCCGTGCTGGCAGGGCACCTCCCTGGACGGCGTCACCCTCACCGACCGCCTCCCCCGCGCCGCCTACACCTTCGAATACGGTCCGCCCCACGCCCCCGGCGGCCGAACCGCGGTCCTCGAACTCGGCTACGCCTGGGGCCCCGACGCCATGAAACTCGCCGCCTCCGACACCGCCGAACGCAAACGCCTCCTCCTCCGCGACCTGACCCACGCCCACCCCGACCTGCCCACCGATGTCCAAAACGACCTGCACGACGCCGAACCGGTCACCATCTCCTGGGAGAACCAACGCAACTTCCGCGGCCTCTGCCGCCTGTCCCGCCCCGGCGAATACCCCTACCAACAAGACCTGTTCCGCCACTTCCTGAAAGACTTCCCCGGCTCCCCCACCATCCCCGGCGAACCCCCCAACGCCCTGTTCCTCGCGGGCGACGACACAGCCTGGTCCCCCGGCTGGCTGGACCACGCCCTGGCCTCGGGAGTAAACGCAGCATGGGGTGTGACCCGCTTCCTGGGCGGCACCCACGAACCGGACAACCCGGGTCCGGGCGATATGTGGATGGCCCAGGCGTGAGACGGCCCGAAATCATTGCCGCCGTTCATGGTCAGCGGCTCGTCCGCCTTTACCTCCCGACTCCGTCGTCAGATAGGCCGTCGAGAGCAGGCGATCTTATTTTTCAACCGTCGACAACATCAGGCGCCAGAGGGTTTCTCGAAAGATAATCAAAAATATCGGATGGAAGCAACATCGAATCCGTGAGCTTCTTGGTTATCGAAGCTTGAAGAGTAGCTGCTGTCCCAGTAGGTAGTGAAGAAATTTCTTCCCATGCATTCTGAACTCGTCTGGCCAGATTCCTGATATCGATCAACGTAACCAGGTGCATGTGTCTTTCTGGCGACCACTCCGCGTCAGGATGGACCGCAACTTTTGGCGATGCTATGACAGTAATGCTCTTCTCGGGCACGGCCACACCCCGATCCCCGGCAAGATCTCGAAGTTGAGTATTGACCTGGCGGATTTCTTTGTGAGCGATTAGCCCGGTCTCTTTGTGCTCGCTTTTGGCATCAATAGCTATCCACTGAGCATTACCCCAGAGCCAAGCAGAGTCCGTCCTACCTTCACCCGGGGGCTTGAAAGATTCCGCACCGAGCATCATACCCAGGAGTGTGAGCCCCTCCTCGAATACTTGAAATTCTATCTGTGCCAACTTTCCAACACAGTCGGCCATTACCGACATATTTTTGGTTTTGTCTCGCTCCATCAATCTCTTTACGATTTTCTCGATACCGATTTCATCCGCATCCGAGAGGCGAACAGGTTCCACCGTCTGCACAACCTCACGCGTCCACGGCGCGTTCTTCGAAGTTTCTCTCGCCTTTTCTATCGAGTCTCTTCTCGATTTATTCCACGGCGCTTCGCCGAATTGGACAACGTCAGCGATTTGCCAATTCCAATTCAAGATGTGCCAGAATGCCTGAAATGTATCAGTATTACTGACGGCTTCTAGTTTTGCTATAACCTTCAGCGCCTCTCTCGAGGCTATCTCCCAAGATCCGTCCCAAGCGTATCGAGCTGACCGCACCTCATGCGCTACCGCTGCTCGCAGATCCTTCTCGGTGGGGGCGGGCGGCGCCGCCACATTGGCTGCGATCAGCTCTTTCAATATAGGTTCGGCGTTGTCCAGCCACTCATCCGTCTGCAAAAGAAATGCCTCAACATTTTCCATTGCATTACGAGAATCACCAGCCTTCGAATTTTCGAGTCCGAAACTCAACTCCGCCGATAGGCTGGCATCGAGTCGGCCTCCTACCTGCTCGCGGGCGATATAGGTAACCAGCTCATCGTCATAGACGACTACAACTGCGCGATCTCCTGGTCCCCGAGTGCACCGACCTGTCGCTTGCGTGAAGCGAGTTCGGATCCTCTCACTCAAAGGTCCACTCACCCGCGCCCGTTCCAGAAGATAGCGCTCATGCAGATTTGCCTGCCCCGGTCGCCGAGACAGGATCACCATCCGACATTGTTCACCCGGCAAGTCGATGCCATCGTAACGGCTGGCTAGGGGTAGAGTGCCCGCCTGGGCAGCAGCAAATCTGTCCAGGACATCGTTTGTGAGCACGTCGTCCGGCTCCAGAAATTTCGCGTATCCCGTAAACGAATCGGCAATCTTGTGTGCCGTCTTTCCGTCTGGGGCAATAATCACAGCCTTCTTGGCTTTGTCAAGGATCGCTCTCGTAAGCGACAACCCGCCGGACTCCCCTACCAACGTCGGGAATACAAAGAATCTTCGAGCAGGCTGAGGAGCAACCGCACCGTGTGGCATTTTGAGCCGATCGATCTTCGGGACCCCGAACGATCGTTCCAGTTCTCCAGAGGAACCCAGCGTGGCTGACAGATAAATTCTCTGTTCAGCCTCCGAGAACACATGATTAGTATGGGTCGGCGGAATATAAGGTCGAACCAGAACTTCGCCGGGAGCAACATATACCAGACATGCCCCCAGGCCATTCATGATCATTTTTGCGCTGTATCTCGAAGAATTTCCAGCCTCCTGCGCTATCCGCGCAACCACTGCCGTAAGATTGGCCTTGGTGGATGGATTCTGCTGAGGAAGAACTAAACGAACCTGATTGTTTCCACCAGCTGTCCGCCAATTCTTGCACAGCTCGTAATAAATCCCGTCGAGGGACGGCCTCAACGCATCTATGAGTAAGCCGTAATTGCTGGCCGTCCTCACGTCGAAGCCGTGAGCCGTCAGCGAATAAGCCCCGGCGACATACTGCTCCGCGGTGTGAGCGTCATCGAACACTACAGTTGCCGGGTTTTCGAGTTTCGGATCGGTGTTGAAAATACTGCTATAAGTAGTTACGGCGATGGAATTGGCGGAAAAATAGTTCTGTGCTGCCACCGGATCCCAATCAGACCTCTTTCCTACAAGGAGCGAAGTGCCGATACCCTCGGTAGCGGCAACTTTTGCCACCTTTTCGGCAAGCTGCTTCGTCGGGCACGCATACACAACTGGACGTCGTTTGGTTCGGCGATTCCACTCTGCTAGTAGCAATCCAGGAAGAGTCTTTCCGGTCCCTGTCGGTAGGCTGATGGCCAGCTCGCGCACCTCGGAATAGTTGCTTTCATATGATCGGAGAATATCCGATTGTTGAGTCCAAAGGCCTTGAGATGCACCCGGCCGACGCACAAGTCCTGCATAAAGTTCGAGAATTGATGCAGGAGGATATTCATCTTTCTTAGGCTTCACGAAGGCCATACTCTGTCAATCCAATCCATATCAACCAAACCCCGCTGAGATCTTGGTCCGCGCCGTGACAGTTCAGTATGCGTACCTCAGCTTTCTGCGAATCATATTCGCTACATCATCTCCTACCGGACCCTACCAAATGGCTGCGTGCGCTGTCCTTGCGAAACGAATGGTTTGAGGAACTGTTTCATTCGGCGGCAGGATCAGAGGTGCGGTAGTAGAGTCCGACGACCCTACGACTGACGCTGGGTGATGAGTTCCAACGGCATACGCAACGTCGACCCGGCCGTGTCGATGGATCAGAAATCCTGAGAGGACCATCATGGGTTCGGGCGGTCAGCCGACGGAATGCAGGCCCACCAGCCGTCACCACGTTTGTCAACGGCGAAGCCGACTTCCCCCGCCACAGCCACTTCCCGCGGGAGTCATGCTCCATCTGAATCTGATGGCGACCCCGCGAGGCGGCGGCATCGGTGCCTGACATCGTCCATCGGTGCCACAACGCTTTTCGATCCCCTGCGGAGTCGGCTGGCGACGGAACCGCGTGCTACGTCGAGCAATACGAAGTTTGGCCCCGACACCCGACCAGCAGGCGGTTCTCACCTAGACACCCACGGTCCACATGCGGAGCCTCGGACGGCTCGAGCGCGATACGCCGTGCCGTCTGCTCGCTCGACGCTCACGCCCGTCCCCCTGCGGGGAGATCAACGCGTCGATCGCGGCACCGTCGAAGTTGTTGAACGTACAGGTCCCGCCACGGCAGCTCATCGACAGAGGAAATTCTCGCCACCTCGGCAATTTTCAAGGCGTGCCCACAGTTCGCCGTTCCGCCAACAACTTCATTTCCGCACCCCTGACAAATGCTCACGAGCCGAGCCGCAGAGCCAGATCGTCGGTCGGCACCCGGCGAGGGCCGGGCAATTGGTAATGTCCATCCCCTGAAGCACGCGTCCCGCGCACGGCCGCGGGGGCCGAGCGGTAGGTGGGTGACGTGGCAGCTAGCGATGATCGATGGGTCGAGGTCTCCAAGTCGGCATTTCCGCATGAAGCCGAGGGACTGTCCATGCTTCGGGAGGTCGTGCCCAGGGCCGAACCGTATCGGGCGTGGACGAACTTCGAGTTCATGGACAACCACGGCCAGTGGCACGAGGTGGATGCGCTGGTCCTCGGGCGGCGGCGGCTGCATCTGATCGAGCTCAAGCACTATGTCGGTGCGCTGAGCGGGACCGAGTCCAGCTGGGTTCGGACCCTGCCCAACGGAAAACGGTGGACGCTGCGCTCGCCCCTGCTGTTGACCAGGCGTAAGGCGCAGCGCTTGGCGAGTCGGATCGAGGAGGAGGCGCGCAAGGTCGCGCTGGAGAACGGGCTCGACGTCCAAAAAGTCCGCCGCGCATTGCCTTTCGTGCAGGAGTCGGTCTTCCTGCACGGTTCACCGTTCAGGGCCGACTTGCCCGAGCTGGCGAAGTCCGGATTGTTCGTGCCCGACGGTTTCGAAGACGAGGCGAATCTGCCGCCGATCTCGCGGCGGGTGCAGGAGCCGCCGACGGACACCCGGAAGGTCAACGAGGAGCTGTCGGTCATCGTCGCGCTCGCGTTGCGGAATCTCGGGATCGCTCGCCGCACCGAACGCGATGCCGGATCGTGGATCATTACCGGTGAACCGCTGGCCAGCGGCGATGACTGGCAGGAATGGGAGGCCAAGCACAAGGGCACCGAGGCCAAGGCCCGGGCTCGGGTGGTGTCGTTCCGGCGCGGCACTCCGCAGCAGGCTCGGGCCGCCGCGCATCGCCGGATGCAGCGCGAGTTCTCGCTGCTGACCTCCCTGCGTCACGAGGCGATCGTCGCCCCGCGCGACCTGGTGCAGGACGACGATGGCAACACCGTCATCGTCTACCCGGAGCTACCGGGCTACGAACCACTGGACCTGGCACTCGGCGATCGAACACTCACCGCCGAACAGCAACTCGGCATCCTGACGCAGGTCGCCGAGGCCGTCGCGTACGCGCATCGCAACCACGTCGCGCATCGCGGTCTCGCGCCCAGCACCGTACTCATTCATACCGATGCGCTGGATCGCGGCGAGATCCAGGTGCGCCTGGCCGACTGGTCGTGGGCAGGTCGAGTACACACCGACGGCACTCGGTCCACGACGAGTCTGAACACGCCGGACCCGCCCGGCAGCGCACCGGCCGACGAGGTGTATCACGCCCCGGAAGACCGCTGGGCCCGCGATGCCGACCGACTCGCGATCGATGTGTTCTCGCTCGGCGCGCTCGCGTACTACCTGTTCTCCGGCGGCCAGGCCCCGGCACGCAGTCGTGCCGAGTTGGTCGATCGCCTGCGCAACGAACACGGCCTGGATTTGGCTGCGTCGGGCACGGGATTCGTGGACGAGACGCTGCGCACGCTGGTGCTGCAGGCGACCGATCCGTCGGTGTCGCAACGCATGAAGACCGATCGCAAGACCGGCCGTCCGCAATTCGACGCGCAACAGTTCGTCAACGACCTTCGGGAGTATCGCCACGAGCGGCTCGAGAATTCGGCTGTCCCCGAGGCAGATCCACTGAATCCGGCGCCGGGCGCGCTGCTCGGTGGCCGGTTCGACGTGGTGCGGGTACTCGGGGCCGGGTCGACCGCACGCGGTGTTCTGGTCACCGATCGCGAGCACGACGATCGCCAGCGCGTGCTCAAGGTCGGCTTGGATGATGCCGCCAATACCCGGCTGCACGACGAGGCCCAGGTCCTCACCCAGCTCGCTCGGCAGTCACCACCGGTGCCCGGCGTGGTCGAGCTGATCGAGGGACCGATCGAAGTCGGGAATCGCACCGCACTGCTGCTGAGCGACTGCGGCGAGCAGACTCTCGCGGATGTGGTGCGTTACACCCCGCTCAACGACGCGCGCCTGCGCACCTGGGGGCGGGAACTGCTCGATGTGATCGTCGCGTTGGACGCAGCGGGCATCATCCATCGTGACGTGAAACCGTCCAACCTCGGATTGGCCAGACCGGAGAACAAATCGCGGGCGACGGCTCGCCTCACGCTGTTCGATTTCTCGCTGTCGCGCGCGTCGGTCGAGCAGATCGACGCGGGCACCCCACCCTATCGAGATCCGTTCCTGGGAACCGGGATTCGCACCGCCTACGACTCTGCCGCGGAGCGATACGCCGCCGCGGTGGTGCTGTATGAGATGGCTACCGCGAGCACTCCCGTCTACGGCGACGGACTCAGTGATCCGCTGGGACTCGACGACGACGTGACCGTTACCGTCGATGACTTCACGGCAGCGGGTTTCAGCGCTGAACGAGCGACGGCCCTCGTCGGTTTCTTCCGGAAAGCCCTGGCTCGCAACGTCAAAGAACGTTTCGATACTGCCGCGGGGATGCGCGACGCTTGGACTGCGGTGTTCGCCGCGTCCGCCGAGCCTGCGGCACAGCCGAAGAAGCCCGAGCCCGAGCCGAAAAAATCGGCGCCCCAACCGGTTTCACCGGAATTGTCCACCGTTTCGGAGACCTACCGTTCCCTGCGCGCGCTGACGGACGCGTTCATCCGGGTATCCGGGGCGAAACCGCAGGTGATGCGGCGGCAGGTGGTCGAGCTGATTCTCGGTGCGGGCAAGGCGCACCTGGATGATCCGTTCGCCACCTACCAGGTGCTGGCGAAACAGGTCGGCGTCACGTCCGGACGGGTCGCGCAGATCTTCATCGAATTCCGCACCCTGTGGTCGAAGGATCCGCAACTCCAGGCCACGGTTGCGGACCTGTACGGACGAGGACTCGTTCATATCGAATCCACCGGCGGCGCAACAACTCCGGAACTGCTGGCGCGCGAACTCGCGGGAGCACTGGACACCGAGGGTGTGACCGATCCGCAGCGGACCGCATTGGGGGTGCTCCGTTTGCTGCTGGCCTCGCCACCATCGGTCGAGCCGGCCGACGAGGCTGCGGATGCCGAGGCAGTACGCATGGTACGCAGGCAAGGATCGGGAACCGTGGCAATGATCGCCGCGGCCTCGGTTCCACGCACCCTCCCCGCGAAACTCGCCGCGCAGGCCGATCAGCTGGTGCACGAGGCGCGAATGCAAGGGGCACAGCTGGTTCCGCCTTCCGATGCCGAACCGGTTTTGCGCGCGGAAGCGGCAAGACTGATGGGTGTCGCCGACGACGAAATGGAGATTCCTGCGCACGTTCTGTTGCATATCGCGACCGCGGCTTCGACAGCCGTGGCCTTGTCCTCGCGCGCCGAGCTGCACGCGCAGTCGATTCCGACTGTCGACGCACTGCGCGTCCTGCTGCGCGGTCTCTCCTCCGCCGACACCTTCGGGCGGCCGGAACTGGAATCGAGGCTGGCAGCACGATTCCCGGCGCTGGCGAAGACGCTGCCCCGGCGGCCGGAACTCGACGAACTAGTCCGCGCGGTCGCACCCGAGATGCACTGGAACGAGGACCGGAAGCGGTACGAGTACGCGCGGGAAGAATCCGCAGGCTCGTACGTGCCGACCCGGCATACCCGGACGACGATCACGCCGGTGCGCCGCGAGCACGGAATCTCGGATGCCGAATATCTGCTCACCGCAAGCCGACAGGAGCGCACCTTCCGGGCGCTCGGGATTCCGCTGGGTACATCGGACATGTTCGCCACCGCATTGGTCGACATGTTCGACGCCACCCACATCGACGTCACCGACCTGGTGCTGAGCACGCTGCGCGCCAAGGCCGCCGCCGCGGGAATCGACTGGAACATGATCCTCGCCGCCGACGCCGGTGCGGCAGCCGACCGCGAAGGGCTGAAAGGCTTTGTCGCGCAGGTCATTCCCACACTGGTCGAAGCCGTCGACAACGCGCCGGGCCCGGTCGTCCTCACCGACCTGTCGACCCTGGCCGCCTACGGACAACTCGATATACTCGGCCGCTGGACCGACCTGACCACTCCCCCGCGCCATGCGATCTGGGCGCTGGTGCCGCAACGCGAAGAGGCCGGTGGGCGGCCCGGCTCCCAGATCGACGGTACGAGACTGCCGATCAACAGCCCGGAACAATTCGCGCAGATCGCCGATACTGAAGTGACGGCACTGATCAGCGCCGCTCACCATGGGCATTCGATTGTGAAGGAGCACGCCTGATGGCTTCGGCCACGCTCGCGGGAAGCCAGTTGACGGCAGCACTCAAGCCACAACTGAAGCTGCTGGTCGATGATATGCGGGACGAGCTGAACAAGGATGCGGAGAAGCTCGCGCAATGGCGAGCGACCCACCAAGCCGCCGTGACGGATCAGCGAACGGCGACCTCATGGACCGATTGGTCGGAGGACCAGCTGACGCAGGCCGCGGTGGGCTGGCTCCTCACGTCGGTTTTTGTGCGATTCTGCGAGGACAATCTGCTGCTCGGTGAGAATGCGGTGTGGATCGCGGGGCCGACGCCGCTGCTGCGGCAGCGGGCGGTGGATGCGGAGAATACGTTCTACCGCGAGAATCAACAGTGCTCGTATCGCGAGTGGTTGATGGAATCCTTCGAGGCGCTGCGGAAGAATCCGGCGACGGAGTCGTTGGTAGATTCGCATGCGGCATTGAACATCCTGGCGCCATCGTCGGATGCGGTGCAGAAGCTGCTCGAATTCTGGCGTCGGACAGACGATTCCGGCGAGCTGGTGTGGTCGTTTCGGGACGAGTCGCTGTCCACTCGGTTTCTCGGCGACCTGTACCAGGACCTCTCGGACTTCGCGAAGAAGAAGTATGCACTGCTTCAAACTCCGGAGTTCGTCGAGGAATTCATTCTCGACCAAACGCTCGAACCGGCGTTGAAGGATCGGCCGCTGGAGGGGTTCAAGCTCATCGATCCAACCTGTGGGTCGGGGCACTTCCTGCTCGGGGCGTTCGCGCGGCTGGTAGAACGCTGGCATCGCCACGCGCCCGGGGTGGAACTCCGCACACGCGTCAACAACGCTTTGTCTTCCATCTACGGCGTGGACCTCAACCCCTTTGCGGTGGCGATCGCGAAATTCAGGCTGATCGTGGCGGCCATGACGGAGTGCCAGGAAACGTCTTTGGTGAATGCCCCAGGCTTTACACTGAATCTTGCTGCGGGCGACTCATTGCTGCATGGGCCTGAGAGCGATGGCTCCGACTCCCTCGACTACGCCGACAGGCGTCTGGACAAAGATGCGGTTGCGTCGAACTTCAGCTACAGCACGGAAGATGCTCCCCTCCTGAGGAAAATCCTCACACCAGGCCGTTATGATGTCGTAGTTGGGAACCCGCCCTACATAACGGCCAGCGATAAAGCGCTGAACAAGCGATACCGAGAGCGATACCACTACTGCAAAGGCAAGTATGCGCTAACTATTCCGTTCATGGAGAAATTCTTTCAGCTTGCACGTCAAAAGGAATGGCGAGGTCTGGAAATCGTAGCTGAGCGAGCAGGGTGGGTAGGGCAAATAACATCCAATTCCTTCATGAAGCGCGAGTTCGGCGTTCCCTTGATCGAAGATTTTCTTGCCGGAATGGACCTCCGTCTCGTCGCCGACACTTCCGGCGCTTATATCCCCGGGCATGGCACTCCGACGGTAATTTTGGTAGGACGCAACCAAGCGGCAACGCGCGACACGGTTCGAGCAGTCCTAGGCGTCCAGAGTGAGCCCGGCACCCCAGAAAACCCTGCTAAGGGACTTGTGTGGTCATCGATTGTCGAACACGTGGAGCAACCCGGTCACGACGACCAATGGATTTCAATCACCGACCTTCGGCGGGAAAACCTCCGAGCACACCCATGGAGTCTCAGCGGCGGCGGTGCCGTTGAAACCCTTTCTGCGATTGAGTCCGTGCGCCAGCACTCATTGAGCGCTCTCATTGCTGGCAAGATTGGTTTCGCAAGCTTCCCCGGATCCGATGACGCTTTCTTCGGCCACTACGCCGCGCTGCGTCGCACCGGAATTCCTGCCTGTCTTATCAAATCCGTGGTACTCGGCGAAACCGTGAGGGATTGGGGTATCAATCTTGTCGAATCAGCCTTCGCGCCGTATGACCCACAGTTCGAGGAGATACCTCTAGATACATCGGCGGCCTGGTTTCGACGCCAGTGGCCCCTACGGCATAGTCTTACTCAAGTTACGGGATTCAATGGCGAGACACAAGCAGACAGTGGAAGTAACTGGTGGACTTGGTACCGGTGGGTAAAGGAGCGATATCGCACACCATTTTCTATCACTTTCGCTTTTGTTGCGACGCATAATCACTTCGTGCTCGACCGTGGTGGCAAGGTGTTCAATCGTTCTGCGCCAGTGATCAAGTTGCCGGAGGGGGCGAGTGAGGATGATCACCTGCGGCTGTTGGGCATCCTCAACAGTTCGACCGCGTGCTTCTGGCTCAAGCAAAACAGTCATGACAAGGGGCGGCCGGGTGCGGAGGCAGCGGGTGCCGATGAACCGTGGGAACGCCGGTTCGAGTTCACAGGTACCACCCTGCAGGAATTTCCTCTGCCGGAGGAGACTGCACTCGAGCGAGCCCGACGCTTGGACGAACTCGCTCATGATCTCGCATCGTTGGAACCCGGCTCGACAGTCGGGACGGTCGGCCTGACTCGTGACGACATCAATCGCGCACAAGCGGATCACTCACGGATTCGTGCCGAGATGATTGCAGAGCAGGAGGAACTCGACTGGGAGGTCTATCATCATTATGGCTTGATCGAAGAAGACCTGACCCTCCCTATCGGCCGGGCCCCAGGCATCGCATCTGGAGAGCGAACCTTCGCGATTGCTCTTGCTCGAAGGGTCGCGGCGGGTGAAGTTGAAACAAGCTGGTTCGATCACCACAATCACAAGTTCACACCCATTATCGACATCCCCCCGCACTGGCCTGCCGAATACCAAGAGCTGGTTGAAAAGCGACTCGCGGCAATCGAAAAGAACCGGTTCGTCGGGCTCCTCGAACGTCCCGAGTACAAGCGCCGCTGGGCGGGCGATTCGTGGGACACGAAACTCCAACGCGCACTCAAGGATTGGCTCCTCGACAAGTTGGAGGAATCAACCCTGTGGTTCACTCACCAGGGCACCCCCCTCCCTCGCTCGGTCAGCGAACTCGCAGGCCATGTCGAGAAAGACCCCGAGTTCATCGAGGCACTCGACATGTGGGCAGGCCAGAAAGACGCCCCGGTCACCGCCACCCTGGTCAAGCTGCTCGCCGACGAAGCCGTCCCCTACCTCGCCGCCCTCCGCTACAAGGACTCCGGCCTGCGCAAGCGCGCCGAGTGGGAGCACGTCTGGGATATGCAACGCGACGAGGACAAGGGCCTCATCAAGGCAACCGACATCCCCGTACCACCCAAATACACCAGCGCCGACTTCCTCAAACCCTCCTACTGGTCCCACCGAGGCAAACTCGACGTCCCCAAAGAACGCTTCATCTCCTACCCGGACGCAGGCCGCGACACCGACCCCACCCCCCTGCTCGGATGGGCCGGTTGGAACCATGCCCAGCAGGGCCTGGCATTAGCCACCATCTACGCCTGGCGTGAGTCCGAGGGCCGACCGCTGACAGAGCTGGTTCCGCTCGTTGCCGGGATCTCAGAAATCCTGCCGTGGGTGAAGCAATGGCACTCTGGGGTGGATCCGAATCTCGGCGTCGATCTCGCCGAGTACCTCGGCAATCAGCTGGAGGAGAAGGCGAAGGCTGTCGGTGTGCCGGTGCAAGACCTTGTGCAGTGGCGGCCCGAGAAGAAGACCCGCGGTCGTAAGGCAGTGACTCGAAAGGCAGGCCAGTAGTGTTCCCCGGCGCCACCTCGTCCGCGCGCACCCTGCGGGAGACGTTCGATATCCCGGAAACGCACGGCACCAAAGATTATGTGCTCCGGCTGTCGGATTCGGTGGGGCCGGATCATCTCGCGGCGACTGTCGACTCCTATGTTGTCACCCCGGCGCTGGTCGGCGCGTTCGATTCGGCGCTGTCGGTGGTGGAGGAGGCACTGCGTACCGGGGAGAACAAGGCCGCATTCCTGCAAGGGTCGTTCGGATCCGGTAAGTCGCACTTCATGGCGATCCTGCACGGAATTCTCGGACACGCGCCGGAGGCGCTGTCGATACCGGACCTGCAGCCCGTCGTGGCCGATCATCCGGGGATCGAGAAGGCGAATCTGCTTCGTCTCACCTTCCATTTCCTCGATGCCGTGTCCGTCGAGTCGGCGCTGTTCGAGCAGTATCTGCGCCAGATCGCGACATTGCACCCGGACACGCTGCCGCCCGTATTGCATTCGGCGGGTGGACTTTTCGACGATGCGGACAATCGGCGTCGCGAGGTGGGCGACAAGAAGTTCTTCGCCGCGCTGAACGGATCAGGCACCCCGAAGGCCAGCACCACTGTCGACTGGTCGGCGCTGGGCCAGGCGCCGGCGGCGTGGACGCCCAAAACATACGCTGCCGCAACCGCTCCCGACGCCCACCCGGCCGAACGCGCACGGCTGCAACAGGCCCTGGTGGCGACGTACTTCACCAGCTATTCGCGCAACAGCGACTGGCTGTCGCTCGAGGACGGCCTGGCGGTCATCGCCGACCACGCGAAATCGCTGCACTACGACGGTGTCGTGTTGATGCTCGACGAGTTGGTGTTGTGGTTGACCTTCCTCATCACCGAGCGCGAGCGGTTCAACGCCGAGGTCCAGAAGATCACCAAACTGGTCGAGACCAGCCGGGGGCGGCTCGCGGTGCCGGTGGTGTCGTTCGTCGCGCGGCAGCACAATCTCGCGGAATGGGTGGCGAGCGGGCCGGATGCGGGAGCGATTCAGCAGGCCGTCGAACGGGCCTTCGCCCATCAGGAGGGCCGATTCGGATTGGTCACCCTCGGTGACGAGAATCTGCCGTATATCGCGCACAAGCGATTGTTGCGGCCGCGGGACGCGGAGGCGCAGGCCGCGCTCGACGCGGCGTTCGCTCGGTTGGACCGTAGTCCGCAGGTGTGGGATGTGTTGTTGGACGGCATCAACACCGATGACCGACACCGCGGTTCGGACGCGGACGCCTTCAAGCTCACCTATCCCTTCTCCCCGGCCTTGATTGCGACACTGCGGGAGCTGGCGGGGCAGATGCAGCGCGAACGCACCGCGCTCAAGGTGATGCAGCAGATGCTCGACGAGAACGCCGACCGGCTCACGATCGATAACGTGATCCCGGTCGGCGATGCGTTCGACTACATCATCGACAGCGCCAACGCGACCCCGATCAACGATGCCGCGGTGCACACCTTCAAGACAGCGCGTTCGCTGTGGACCGACAAACTGCGGCCCCTGCTGTTCCGCACGGCCGGTGTGGACGAGACGACCCCGGACAAGGAGGTACCGCCCGGTTTGCGGGCCGATATCCGCATCGCCAAGACGTTGCTCATGTCGGCGGTCGCGCCGAACGTGCCCGCCCTCAAGCAGATCGACGCCTCCCGATTGGCGTCGCTCAACCACGGCAGCATGATCAGCTTGGTTCCCGGCGATCAGCTCGGGCAGATCACCGGCAAGGTGAAGCAGTGGGCGGCGGAGGTTCCCGAGCTCACTGTCACCAGTGATCCCAACCCGATCATCTCGGTGACGCTGGAATCGGTGGACTACGAGCGAATCGTTCGGCGCGCGCAGTCCGAGGACACCGACGGCCGACGGCGCGAACTGATGCGCGAGTTGCTGTCCGAACAGCTCGACGTGCTCGGAGCCGAACACACCGTCGACAATGCTCTACTGCGGCAACGGATTTGGCGTGGCACCACACGGCAGGTGGAAGTGGTGTTCGGCAATGTGCGCGACCACGGGTATCTTCCCGACGAGGCGTTCCGGCCCTCGGTCGACGGTGCGCTGCGGTTGATCGTCGACCTGCCGTTCGACGATCCCGGCCACACCACCGCCGAGGATCACGACCGCGTCGACCAGTTGCTGCGTACCGATCAGAGCCGGTTCACCATTGTCTGGCTGCCGAAGTTCTTCAGCGACAAGCTGAATCGGCAACTCGGGCGACTGGTCATCCTCAATTACGTGCTCGCGGGCGACCGATGGGCCTCCTACGCCAACGAACTCTCCGACGCCGATCGCGCTGCCGCACGATCCATCCTGCAACAGCAGCAGACACAGGTGCGCGGACAGTTGGGCACCGCGATTCAGGTGCACTACGGGGTCGCCGCCGGGCAGCACTTCCCCGAGGGCCAGCCACCGCTGCGGTCGCTGCACGCGGGATTCGCCGTGCAGCCGCCCATCGGACACGATCTGAAGGAAGCCGCGAACCGGCTGATCGATGACGCCTTCGCCGCGCTGTATCCGGACCACCCGGAGTTCGATCCGGCCGATCAGCTCATCACTCGTCGTCAGCTCAACACCGTGCTGGACCGACTGCGGGAAGCGCAAGCCGTATCGGACGGTCGGATCCCCCTCGAACGCAGTGAACGCGAGATCGTGCGGCGGATCGTGGAATCGCTGGGCATCGCCCGTACCAACGACACCCATCTGCTCGCCGGCGCAGAACATTTCGCGACCTGGCGGAACCGGATCACGCAGGAGCTGATCCGCCTTCAGGTCGACGAGAGCCAGGATGTGCCGATCGAGGAGCTGCGTGACGCGATCACCGCCAGCGGGCCGAAACGCGGCTTGACCGACGATATGGTCGACCTCGTGGCCGGGGCCTGGGCAGCGCAGGGCAAACGGTCCTGGTTCCTGCATTCCTCCCCGATCAGTGAGCCCGGTATCGGAGAATTCCGGCGCGGCACGGTACTTCGGCTCGAACCACTGCCGGAGCGGGAGGTGTGGGCACGGGCGTGCACGCGGTGGAAGAAACTCACCGGGCAGACGGTCAACGACTACCTCACCGCCACCAACGTCGCGGCATTCGTGCAGCAGATACGCGAGCACGCCGCCTCGGTACGCGCCGAAGCGTCCCGGCTGGTCGATGTCCTCGCACGGGCCTACGAGTACCTCGGTATCGAAGCCGGTAATCGGCTCGAACTCGCTCGCGATCTGAACGACATGCTCGACGCTCGCCTGAATCATCTCGACAATCTCGCCGTCGTCGACGCCATCGCGAACTCTTCGCTCACCGGCACAGATCTCGAGGCCGGCAAGAGTTTGACGAGCGCTGGGCCGGTCGCGGATGCCGTGAGTCGATTCGCCCTGCAACGGTTCGCTTCGCTGCGTGCCGCCGGAACGAACGGCGACGATCGCGGACGACAGGCGAAAGCCATCGTCGACGCGCTGGCCGCCGCTTTCGGCGAGCACGAACTCGCGCGTCCGATCGCCGAGGCGCTGCGGGTGGCCGATGATGCGCGGGACGCGTGGCTCGAAGCCGGCGTGAAACAGGCCGTGCCACAACCTGTTCCGACCCCCGAGGTGCCCGTGCGACAGCGGGCGACCGCGCAGCCGCCGACACCGTCGGGGCGGACGCTGACCGTACGCGGCCACGATGGGCTCGCCACGGTCGAGGCGCGTCTGCGCGAGCTGTTCGATGCCGATCCGGAGGCGACGTTCACCGTCACCATCGACAAGGTCGAACGGTGACGGCGGCATCAGCCCTGCCGGAAGCCGATCTGTCCGTGGTCCGCGGGCAGGTCACGTGGTTGCGGAGCAAGAACTACGCGCGCGGCGTCGTCGCCATCGCGGCGGCACCGGTGTGGTCGGGACCGGAACGCTTCGAGCTGGGCGATCAGACTGTCCGAGTGCGGGTTGCACCGAGCGTCCTCGCCATTCGCGACGCGATCACCGAACGGCATCACGCCGATTGGGTCGTGATCCTCACCGACCGCGAGCCTTCGGAATTATCCGCCGGAATCCTCGAACACCTCGTCACCGGTCGCTTGCGGAACGTGGACCCATGGCCGGCACTGCGCGAGTTGTTCCAGGCGTCGCGGCAGGAATTCCACCTGCTGTCGCTGAACAACGATGCGGCGCGAGCGGCACTGCGCGAGCTCGACGGGGTGCGTGAACCCGCTCCGCGGGGTGTGCTCACCAATGACCATCTGTTCTCCACACTGGCGAGACGTCATTTCGCCTTGGGCCCCGCCGATTACACACCGCATCACGTCGCGTTGTGGTCGATGAACTCGGCGGCGACCACCCGCTTCCAGGTGTGGAGCGACAACACCGATCCTGTTCTGCTGGAACGATTTTACGCCTGGATCGGTAATCGGCTCGGACAGCTCGGACCGACCTTCGTGGCCGTGTGGCGCCATCGCGGGCCGGGCGAGATCGTGCCGCTCGGATTGGTCGCGGCCTTGCTCGGTGATGGCAGCGCGTCATTTCCCGCGCCGCGCGACACCGTGATCAGGGTGCGGACTCTGCTCGAGGTCGAGCTGCGAGAACACACGCTCACCGAACAGCAGCTCGCCGCGTGGGGCAACGCGGCCACGCTCGCCGTGTCCACCTCGGATGCGCCCGACGACGTGCTGCGCCGGGCCGAGAACGCCGTGCGGCGACTGCAGGCAGAGTCGCTCGTCGCACGCTCGGATGTGCTGCACATGGCGCTGGCGCCGCGGGTCGCCCATTTCGCGAAAGCGCTTCTGGACGCAACGGATTCCGGGAACATCGCCGCGGCCGAAAATGCCTGGGCCGACGTCGTCACACACCGCGCCGCCCACCCGGGTACGCCGGACGCGCCGCGCGATGTGCGGGTCGGCGCCGCGGCCTTGCGTCTGCTGCGTCGCCGAGATCTGGACTGGCCGACGCCCGGCGGACTCGCGGACTGGCTGGCCTACCACCGGCAGGACATGTCCTGGGTGGATGATGCCGTGAACGACGTGTACATCGGTGCCGACGATCGCGATCTCGCCAAGGCCGCCGACCGAATCGTCTCGGCGGTGCGAGCACAGCGAGCCGATGCCGATCGGGCGTTCGCGCGACAACTGCGCGCCGAGGGCGGGCACCGATCGGGAAGCGACGAGGTGCTCTACGTGGAGGACATTCTCGACCGCATCGTCAAACCGCTCACCGTTCCGCCACCGGGGCCGACCGGCGGGCTGGGGGTTTCGCCCGACGCACCGAAACCGTCACCGGTCCTGCTGGTGATCGCGGACGGGATGAGTGCCTCGGTATCCAACGAAGTGGTCGCGGATGCGCTACGGCGACATCGGCCGCAGTGGCAGGAATGCCGATTCATCGATGCCGAGCGGCCGTATGCGGCGCTCGCCACATTACCGACCGTCACCCGATTCTCTCGCTGCTCCCTGCTGACCGGGGCCCTCGCCGAGGGGCAGCAGGACAAGGAACAACGCGGCTTCTCGGAGTGGTTGCGGCGCAACCGTTTCCGCACGGACCGACCGGCGCTGTTTCACAAGGCCGAGATGGATTCGGTATCGCGCGGCTACGCTCTCGCGAATGCCGTGCGGGACGCCATCGACGACACGGCCGGTCGGCCGGTGGTCGCGTGCGTGCTCAATGACATCGACGATGCCTTGCAGGCCTCCGATCCGATCGGCACGACCTGGGGCACATCGAGTTTCAAGCATCTCGCGCCGTTGCTCACCGCGGCTGCCGCGGTCGGACGGACCGTGGTGCTGGTGAGCGATCACGGGCACGTCGTCGAACGCCGCGAACAGCCCAGTGTGCAACGCGGGCAACAAGTTTCGGCGCGATACCGGCCCGCTTCCCTCGGTTCCGACGCTCGCGCAGATGAGGTTCTGGTCACCGGTGCGCGGGTGCTGGCGGACGGTCGGCGCGCGATCCTCGCAGTCGATGAGCAGGTTCGGTATACGGGGCTCAAGGCCGGGTATCACGGCGGCGGTTCGCTGGCGGAGGCGGTGATTCCGGTGACGATTCTCGTCAACGGCGCCATACCCCAACACCTGCATCTCGAGGCCGTTCCGCCACCACAACCCTCATGGTGGGATGCCGCACCGATTGCGACGGATCCGGTCCCCACTTCCGTTGCGCGAGTGAAACAGTCCCAGCCGACAGCGACATCGCGTCCGGCCGCGAAGACGGAGGAGACCCTGTTCGACGTCGCCTTCCCGCCACCGGTGCGGGTGGTGGCGACGCCCGGGGATCGGATTTCGGCCCTGCTGGCCAGCGAGCTGTTCAAACAGCAGTATCAGTTGTTCCGGCCCAAGTTCACGAAACCGACGATCGGCCGGTTGCTGCAGGAGCTGATCGACAACAACGGCCACCTGTCCTCCGGGCGAGTCGCCGAGATACTGGAGGTTCGGCCCGCCCGCGCGCGCGCAGCTGTCGCGGTGCTCGCGCAGGTTCTCAATACCGACGGCGTCGTGGTCTTGTCCGACAACGGTTCCGAAGTACAGCTCGAGACGGGCCTGCTGTTCGAGCAGTACGGGGTTTTGCAGTGAGTGGGCTGTCGCCGGTGCGACGGCGCGAGATACTGCAGGCGCTGCGCCAAGGCAGTGTGCCCGCGGGCAACCTCGACGTGCTCGCCGTCGGGATCGATAGGTTCGCCCCCACCGTCGACGAGGAACTCGACACTGTCGCGTCCGGCGGATCGATGTTCAAGGCGGTTCGGGGCGAATACGGTTCCGGTAAAACGTTTTTCGCGAGGTGGATGCAGCAGCGAGCGATGCGGCGCGGATTGGCCGTGGCCGAGGTGCAGATCAGCGAGCTCGAGACGCCGCTACACAAACTCGAAACCGTATATCGGCGTACCACCGAATCGCTTCGCACCGCGGCATTTCCGCCATCGGCCTTCCGAAATGTGCTCGACGCATGGATGTTCGGGATCGAAGAGGATGCCGCGGCAGCGGCCGATGTGGCCGAAGCCACCGGCGAACAGGTCGACGCATTGCTCGAACAACGACTTGCCGCCGTAGCTTCGGCGACCCCGGTGTATCCGATGGTGTTGCGCGCTTATCGCGCGGCTCTCACCGAGGGAGACGCCGCGACCGCGGATGCGCTCGTTGCTTGGCTCGGCGGGCAGCCGCACGTCGGCGCGACCGCCAAACGTGCGGCCGGGATTCGCCAGGATGTCGACCATTTCCTGGCCATGGGTTTCCTGCAGGGGTTGCTCGCCGTGCTGCGGGGTGCGCGGCATCCCGGTCTGCTGCTGGTGATCGATGAGGTCGAAACCTTGCAGCGGATGCGCTCCGACAGCCGTGCGAAGGCACTCAACGCATTACGACAGTGGATCGATGAAATCGACTCCGGCCGGTATCCGGGCCTGTACCTGCTGATTACGGGCACCCCCGCGTTCTTCGACGGACGGCTCGGCGTCCAATCGTTGCCGCCGCTGGCTCAGCGCCTGCACACCGACTTCCTCAGCGATACCCGATTCGACAATCCTCGCGCGCCCCAGATCCGGCTCACCGGCTTCGATCTCGACCGCCTGGTAGAAGTCGGCACGCGCGTACGCACCGTCTTCGCTGACGGCGCCGACGCGCCCGAGCGGATCCGCACCCTCGTCGACGACGCCTACCTACGTGATCTGGCTACCGCAGTAGCCGGGAAACTCGGTGGACAGGTAGGTATCTCACCACGACTGTTTCTGAAGAAGCTGGTTCTGGATGTGCTCGACCGGGTGGACCAGTTTCCCGATTTCGATCCGCGGCAGCACTACGCGCTCACCGTCGCCGCCAACGAACTCACCGACGCCGAGCGCGCCGCCACGGCCGATGATGTGGAGCTGTAGATGACGGGATTCGATCGGCTGGATCCCGTTGTGCAGCATCATATTGTCAATTCGCTCGGCTGGCCCGGGCTGCGTCCGCTACAGGATGAGGCGGTCGCGCCGATTCTCGGTGGCTCCGATGCGATCCTGCTCGCCCCGACCGCTGGTGGTAAAACCGAAGCGGCAATGCTTCCGATGCTGACGCGTATGCACTCCGAGCGCTGGAGCGGAATTTCGGTCCTCTACATCTGTCCGCTCAGGGCGCTGCTCAACAACCTCCAGCCCCGCCTCGACGAATACGCCGGATGGCTCGGTCGAACCGCGATGACCTGGCACGGGGACATCAGCCACTCCGTGCGCGGAAGGATCCAACGCGACAGCCCCGACATCTTGCTCACCACACCCGAATCGCTCGAGTCGATGCTGGTATCCGAAACCATCGACGCGGGGGAACTTCTCGGCGGAGTACGTGCCGTCGTCGTCGACGAGGTACACGCATTCGCCGGTGATGATCGCGGGTGGCATCTGCTCGCGGTGCTCGCACGCCTCGAAACGCTGCTGGGTAGACGCCTGCAACGAGTGGGCATGTCGGCGACCGTCGGCAATCCGAAGGAGCTACTCGACTGGTTGCAAGGAGGCGCGCCCGGTCCAGGACGGGTTGTCGCCCCCGCACCGGTCGGAAAGCCCATGGTCCCCGACATAACCGTCGATTCGGTCGGCAGTGTGGAGAATGCGGCGAAAATAATCGCGACACTCCACACAGGAGAAAAACGCCTCGTATTCACCGATTCTCGACGCTTGGCCGAAGAACTCGGCACCCAACTGCGACAGCGCGGAATCACGACCTTCCTCTCCCATTCGTCGTTGTCGGCAGCGGAACGACATGAATCCGAACAAGCCTTCGCCGAGGCCCGAGACTGCGTCATCGTCGCCACCTCCACCCTCGAACTCGGTATCGATGTCGGCGACCTGGACCGCGTCATCCAGATCAACGCACCCCGGACGGTATCGTCCTTCCTGCAACGGCTCGGACGCACGGGGCGCCGCCCCGGGACCACCCGAAACTGTCTGTTCCTCGGAATCAGCGACCGCGCGGTGCTGGATACGCTCGGCATGCTGCAGTGCTGGGCTTCCGGCTGGGTGGAGCCAGTGGTCCCACCCCCGCAACCTCGACACATCGCCGCCCAGCAGTTGCTGGCCGCCGCCTTGCAGACTCGGCGGGTGCCCCTCAGTGGGTGGCAGCAGGCATGGGGCCCGTTGCCGCTCTTCGATGCCGACGGGCAAGCGATTTTCGACCATCTCCTCGCGCAAGGATTCCTCGAACACGACAGCGGGAGTGCGTTCATCGGTCCGGAGGCCGAAAAGCACTTCGGGCGAAGAAACTTCATGGACCTCCTCGCGGTGTTCACCGCGGCTCCCGAGTTCACTGTTCTGGCGGGACGCCATGAAATCGGTTCTGTCGGAACGAGTCTGCTCACCGACAAGATCGACGGTGCGCGCGTCCTGCTGCTCGCCGGGCGGTCGTGGAAGGTTACCCATATCGATTGGAAACGGCGCCACGTCTATGTCGAAGCTACAGACATACAAGGCCGCGCGAAATGGAGTTCTGTACCCGACGGAGCATCGTTCGCCATCACCCGCGGAATTCGGGAGGTGCTGCTCGGCGCGACCCCGGCCGGAGTCACCCTCACCAAGCGGGCCACAGCCACCCTCGATGACCAACGACAGCTGCGCGCCGACCACGTAGCCGCCGACACATTCCTCATCGCCCGCGACGATCGGAAAGAATGGCGCTGGTGGACGTGGGCAGGTACCAAGATCAATCGAACCATCGCTGCGTGGGCGGCTGATATCGTGCCCGCACGACAGCGGATCGACGGGGAATCCCTACGGCTGCACACCGATTTGAGCATCGCCGACATCCGAGCCGGGTTGGCAGCGCTACGCTCGGCCGAATCCAGGCCCGTGCCCGCTGTCGATCCGAATGCCCTTCGCGGACTGAAGTTTTCAGCGGCCTTGCCCGAATCCCTCGCGCAAGCCACGCTCGCCGCCCGAATAGCCGACAGTGCAGGAGCACACATTGTCGTGGAGGAGAGCATCCGGATCAAAGGGTGACGCCGGTCAGCCGCGACCCCTGCCTCTTCATCGAAGACACAATCCGGCACTCGATCGCTCCGCACGGTCGTCGAGCCCTCACTCCGCCACCAAATACCCCCGCAACGCCCCCAACGCCGCACCCAACAACCCCTCCAAAGACGCCCCCGGATCATCCAACCACTGCTCATAAGCACTCAGCGCAAGCGCCAGCGCCACATGCCCCGCCGTGCGCGGCAACAGATCGTCGACCGCCACGCCGAACCGGCGCGCGACGAAGGCCGCGATGACCGCTCGCCATTGTTGGTACCGCAGCACCGAATGGGCTTGCAGCGCGGGCGTTGTCAGGATGAGGCGCATGCGTTGGCGGTGGGCGGGGACGACCTGGGGGTCGAGGCGGTTGAATTCGACGACGGCGCGTTGGACGGCCTCGTGGACGGGCATGTCGGGGGGCATGCGGTCGAGGTGGGCGGCGAGTTCGACGAGGCTCTCGTCGAAGCGGCCCCAGGGGATGTCGTTCTTGGAGGGGTAGTAGCGGAACAGCGTGCGGCGTCCGACGCCGACGGCGGCGGCGATGTCGTCGAGCGAGGTCGCCTCGAAGCCGCGTTCGGCGAACAGCCGGAAGGCCACCGCCTCGATCGCCGCGTGGTCGGTGACCGGGGGCCGACCGGGGGAGGTCCGGGCTCGCGCGCTCACTCCGCGACGTTAGCAGAGAAGTTCCGGCAATCCCTTCCATTTTGACCCCGAGTGCCATTATTATGTGTGCTACGCAACAGCAATCGAGAGGATTCCGATGAGCGACCACATGGCCCCCCGGCCCGGCGACGACACCGACACCGACGTCCAGCACGAGGAGATCGCCGACGCGCTCGTCGAGGACGTCTCGATCGACGGCATGTGCGGTGTCTACTAGTCCCAGCGAAACCTCCTCCGCGGCAACCGTTTTCGACCCGGAGAAAGCCTGGTCGGTGGCCGCGGGGGTGGCGCTGCGCCCCGAGCCGTTCGGCGCGCTGGTCTACGACTTCAGCACGCGCAAGCTGTCGTTCCTGAAATCCCCGGAGCTGCTCCGGGTGGTCGAGGCCCTCGCCGACGCCCCCAGCGCACGCGCCGCGATCACCCGTGTCGGGATAGCGGCGAACGAACAGCAACGCTATCTCGCCGCGCTGGCCAGAATGGCCGACAGCAAGATGATCATTCCCCGACAGCCGGAGGTCGGCCCCCGATGACGACAGCCCTTCCCGTCCCGCGCCTGGTCGACCAGTTCGAGCGCGGCCTCACCGCGCCGATCTGCCTGACCTGGGAGCTGACCTACGCCTGCAATCTGGCCTGCGTGCACTGCCTGTCGTCGTCGGGACGCCGCGATCCGCGCGAGCTGACCACCGAACAGTGCCGGGCCGTCATCGACGAGTTGCAGCGCATGCAGGTGTTCTATGTCAATATCGGCGGCGGCGAACCGACCGTGCGCGCGGACTTCTGGGATCTGCTCGACTACGCCGTCGCCCACGATGTGGGAGTCAAGTTCTCCACCAACGGGATTCGGCTCACCCCCGAGCGCGCCCGGCGGCTGGCGGCCACCGACTACGTGGACGTGCAGATCTCCCTGGACGGCGCGACCGCCGAAGTCAACGACGCGGTGCGCGGCCCGGGTTCCTTCGCGACCGCCACCCGGGCGCTGGAGAATCTGGCCGTGGCCGGGTTCTCCGACGCGAAGATCTCGGTCGTCGTCACCCGCCACAATGTCGGCCAACTCGACGAATTCCAGGCCCTCGCACAACGATACGGCGCGACCCTGCGCCTGACCCGGCTGCGTCCGTCCGGACGCGGGGCCGACAGCTGGGACGACCTGCATCCCACCGCCGCCGACCAGCGCACGCTCTACGACTGGCTGCTCGCCCACGGCGAATCGGTGCTCACCGGCGATTCGTTCTTCCATCTGGCCGCGTTCGGCCAGGCCCTGCCGGGGCTCAACCTGTGCGGGGCAGGGCGCGTGGTGTGCCTGATCGACCCGATCGGCGACGTCTACGCCTGCCCGTTCGCCATCCACGACAGCTTCAAGGCCGGAAACGTGCTGGGCGAGGGCGGTTTCGAGGCGGTGTGGCGCGAGTCGGCCCTGTTCGAGGAACTGCGCCGGCCCAGCGGCGGCGGCGCGTGCCGGTCCTGCGGCTTCTTCGACAGCTGCCGCGGCGGCTGCATGGCCGCGAAGTTCTTCACTGGCCTGCCGCTCGACGGCCCCGACCCGGAATGCGTTCGCGGACACGGCGAACCGCTGCTGGCCGACCGCGTCCCCGGCGCGGCGCCGAAGCCGTCACAGGACCACTCCCGCACGGTCACCCTCGGCATGCCGCGCCGCGCGTGCGCGGAAAGCCCCCTCTGAGAAAGACTTTCGATGCCCCGCAATCCCTGGTTCGAGACCGTCGCCGAGGCGCAACGCCGCGCCCGCAAGCGGCTGCCCGCCTCGGTGTACAGCGCGCTGCTGGCCGGTTCGGAGGCCGGTGTCTCCTACGACGACAACACCACCGCCTTCGGTGAGCTGGGCTTCGCCCCGCACGTCGCGGGCCTGCCCGACAAACGCGACCAGTCCACGACCGTGCTGGGCCAGCAGATCGCGCTGCCGGTGCTCATCTCCCCCACCGGGGTGCAGGCGGTGCATCCCGAGGGTGAGGTGGCCGTCGCCCGCGCGGCCGCCGCCCGCGGCACCGTCATGAGCCTGAGTTCGTTTGCGAGCAAACCGCTTTCGGAGGTGATCGCGGCCAATCCGCAGACCTTCTTCCAGTCCTACTGGATGGGCGATCGCGACACCCTGGCGCGGCGTCTGCACGAGGCCCGCGAGGCGGGCGCGAAGGCGTTGATCGCCACGCTGGACTGGTCGTTCTCCAACGGCCGCGACTGGGGTTCCCCCGCGATCCCGGAGAAACTGGATTTCGCGGCCGTGCGCAAGAACGCGCTCGGCGTGCTGGCCCGGCCGCGCTGGGCCTACCAATTCGCCAAGGCGCGCACCATTCCCGACCTGACCACCCCCAATCTCGCCGCGCCCGGCCAGCGCGCCCCGACCTTCTTCGGCGCCTATTACGAATGGATGCAGACCCCGCTGGCGACCTGGGACGACATCGCGTGGATGCGCCGGGAATGGGGCGGCCCGTTCCTGCTCAAGGGCATCTGCCGGGTCGACGACGCCAAACGCGCGGTGGATATCGGGGTTTCGGCGATCTCGGTGTCCAATCACGGCGGCAACAATCTCGACGGCACCCCCGCGCCCATCCGCTGCCTGCCCGCGATCGCCGCCGCGGTGGGCGATCAGATCGAGGTCCTGCTCGACGGCGGTATCCGCCGGGGCAGCGACGTCGTCAAGGCCCTCGCGCTCGGCGCCCGCGCGGTGCTGATCGGCCGCGCCTATCTGTGGGGCCTGGCCGCCAACGGTCAGGCCGGGGTGGAGAACGTGCTCGACATCCTGCGCGGCGGAATCGATTCCGCGCTGCTGGGCATCGGGAAATCCTCGATCCACGACCTCACCCCCGACGACATCGTCGTCCCGCCCGGTTTCACCCGCACCCTCGGCGGCTGACCGTGCCCGCCCTCGCCGCCGCCAGCTATCCCGCGCTGCCCGACCGGCCCCGGGTGCTGGTGCCGGTCGGCGCGACCGAACAGCACGGCCCGCACCTGCCGCTGTCCACCGACACCGTCATCGCCGAACACGCCGCCCACCGCGCCGCGCACCGCACCGGGGCGTGGGTGGCGCCGGCGATCGCGTTCGGCGCCAGCGGCGAACACCAGGGCTTCCCCGGCGTGTGTTCGATCGGCACCACCGTGCTGACCCACACCCTCGTCGAACTCACCCGATCGCTGACGCTGTGGGCCGGTGAGGTCGTCTTCGTCAACGGGCACGGCGGCAATGTCCCCGCGCTGCGTGCGGCCGTGGATCTCGTTCGCGCCGAGGGCCGTTCGGTGCGCTGGCTGCCGTGCCTCGCCCCCGGCGACGCGCACGCGGGTTTCACCGAGACCTCCCTCATGCTCCACCTCGCGCCCGAGACCGTGGCCCTCGCCGACGCCGCGCCGGGCAATACCGAACCCCTCGCCGACCTCTGGGATCGGTTGCGGGACGAGGGGATTCGCGCGGTCTCCGAGAACGGGGTCCTCGGCGATCCCACCGGCGCGCACGCCGAGGCGGGCGCGGAACTCTTCGACGACATGGTGAACAGGCTCATCGATGACCTCACCTGAACCTGACCCCGAACCCCGGGTCGCCTTCGTCACCGGCGCCGCCCGCGGCATCGGCGCGGCCACCGTCCGCGAACTGCGTCGCCGCGGCTACCTCGTCACCGCCGTCGACGCCTGCGACACCGGGCCCGACATCGGCTACCCGCTCGCCTCCCGGGTGGACCTGGCGGCCGTCGCCGCGCTCGATCCCGAGGCCGTCCTCCCCCTCGTCTGCGATGTCCGCTCCCCCGAGCAACTGGCCGCCGCGGTGGCCGCGACGGTCGAACGCTTCGGTCGCGTCGACGCGGTGGTCGCCGCCGCCGGGGTGATCGGCGGCGGCCGGGCGCTCTGGGAGACATCCGAGACGGAGCTCCGAGAGCTGTTGGAGGTCAACGCGATCGGCGTGTGGAACACCGCCGCGGCCACCGTGCCCGTCATGCTGGCCGGACCCGACCCCGCGGGCTGCCGGTTCGTGGCGGTGGCCTCGGCCGCCGGGGAGCGCGGGCTGTTCCACCTCTCCGCGTACGGCGCCAGCAAACACGCCGTCATCGGCATCGTCCGCGGCCTGTCCGCCGATCTCGCGGGCACCGGAGTCACCGCGGTGGCCGTCTCTCCCGGCGCCACGCGAACCGCCATGCTCACCGCCACCGCCGCCCTCTACGACGACGTCGACGACCCCGCCGATCTGGCCGCCCACCAACATCTGCACCGCGTGCTCGAGCCCGAGGAGATCGCCGCCACGCTCGCGCACTGCTGCTCGGTCGACGCCGCCGCCCTCAACGGCTCGGTCGTCCGCGCCGAAGGCGGCTTCGCCTCGTGAGCGCCCCCCTCGGGCCCGGTCTCTCCGACGGCACCCGAATCCGATTGCTACCCAGCGTTCGCCGCTTCGCCGCGGGCCGCGTCCTGCACGGCGGCAGCCCCACCCGGTTGCTCCGGCTTCGACCCGAGGCCGTCGAAATGCTCGGCCCCGCAGGGGATTTCACGGTGGACGGCCCGCGGTCGAACGCCTTCGCGGCCACCCTGCTGCGCTCGGGATTCGCCGAGATCACCGGGACGGATGAGCGGACCGACCTCGATCGGGTCACCGTCGTCGTGCCGGTACACGACACTCCCGAAGCACTGGAACGCCTCCTGTCGGCGCTGACCGGTGTGCGCGTGGTGGTGGTCGACGACGCCTCCCCGGATCCCGCCGCCATCGCACGGGTCACCGACGCCCACGGCGCACGGCTGCTGCGGCTCCCCCGCAACCTCGGCCCCGCCGCCGCCCGCAATGCCGGTTTACGCTGCGCGACAACACCTTTCGTCGCCTTCTGCGACGCCGATACCGTTGTCACCCCGGACGCGCTGCGCCGACTCCTCACCCATTTCGCCGACGCCCGCACCGCCGTGGCCGCCCCCCGCGTCCTCGGCCTCCCCGCACCGAACCCGAATTGGATCGCCCGCTACGAGAACGCCCGATCCTCGCTCGATCTCGGCCCCGAATCCGCTGTCGTACAACCCCATTCGCGCGTCGGCTGGCTACCCTCGGCCTGTCTGCTCGCCCGCCGCACCGCGCTCGGCACCGGATTCGACCCGACCCTGCGCGTCGGTGAGGACGTCGACCTCGTCTGGCGGCTGTGCGCCGACGGCTGGCTGATCCGCTACGACGCCGACACCACCGTCCGGCACGAGCATCGGCGCGATCCCCGTCAGTGGCTGGCCCGCAAACACCACTACGGCACCAGCGCCGCCCCCCTCGCCACCCGGCACGGCGACCGCGTCGCCCCCGCCGTCCTCACCTGGGACGCGGCATTCCTGGCCGCCGGACTGCTGGCACACCACCGCATCACCCTGCTCGCCGCCCTGGCCGCGTTCCTCGCCCGAACCACGCGCACCCATCGCCAACTGCGCGTCGTCGACAACCCGCCGGGCCTCACCACCGACCTGACCGTCCGCGCCACCGCTGACGCCGTGCGCCAGGCATCGGCCCTGCTGCTCCGCCACTGGTGGCCCGCAACACTTCTCGCCGCGACGGCATCTCACCGCGTCCGCCGCGCCGCCGCCCTCGCTCTCGCCGTCGACCTGATCACCACTTGTCGCGCCCACGGCCCCAACGCATTCCGGCCCGGTTTTGTCCTCGCCCGCCGCCTCGACGACATGGCCTACGGCCTCGGCGTCTGGCACGGCGCCCTACGCGCCCGATCACCGAAATGCCTGCTCCCCCATGTACTCGCCCGCCCGCACCCGCCGACCGGAACCCGTCGCGGCCGACGCGTCGAGGAACGGCCGAACGAGAGTGGGCCGGTCAGGCGGAGCGAGGCGCGTACATGATGACCGCGACCCCGATCAGACAGATCACCGCACCGATCACATCCCAGCGATCGGGCCGGAATCCGTCGAAAGCCACGGCCCACAGCAGGGATCCGGCGACGAACACCCCACCGTAGGCCGCCAGAATCCGCCCGAAGTTCGCATCGGGTTGCAGGGTCGCCACGAATCCGTAGATGCCCAGCGCGATCACCCCGCCGCCGATCCAGGCCCAGCCCCGGTGCTCGCGCACACCTTGCCAAACCAGCCACGCCCCACCGATCTCCGCGACGGCGGCCAGCACGAACAACAGGATCGACCGCATCACGGTCATGAGCGCACCGCCCCGACCGAGGTGGTGTCCCGGTCAGCGGCCACGATCGCGACCGCCGCTCATCGGGTGCCGCCGATCGTGGACTCGACCCGCGCGGCGAAGGCGTCGAGCACGGCGGCATGGGCGGCGGGCACGCCGACGGACATCACCGGGCCGTCGTCGTCGGTGGTGAAGTCGAAGGTGAAGAACGAGCAGCAGCTCGATTCCCGTGCCGCGAGGTCACGCGCCGCCGGTTCGGCGTCGGGGGCCAGGCTCAGCGCCAGCCGCGTCGGGCCGCTGCGCCGCACGCCTCGCACCGATCGTGCGAAGAATCGGTCGAACTCGGCCACGCGGATCGGCTGTTCGGCGGTGGGCAGGGTGCACGCGTCGGGCACCCAGTCCCCGCGAACCGGTGAGATTTCCATGAGCCCACGGTAGTGCTAGCCGTCCCACCCGAGCCCCGCCTCCGCCAGACGCCGGACGGCCATGGAGAGATCCGCGTCGGAGGCGCCGAGGTAGAAGCGGATGTAGGGCGGGTCGGTGGGGGTGGGGGCGCCCATATCGCCGCCGCCGGGCAGGACGGCCGCGCGGGTCAGACACGCTCGGCGGTAACGGGTTTCGGCGTCGGGGCCGGTGTAGGCCGGGGGGACGCGGGTGCGCAGGTAGGGGGTGGCGGTGCCGCGGAAGACGGCGTCGCGGGGGAAGCCGAGTTCGGTGTGCAGGGCGGCGGCGACGCGCGCGCGTTTGTCGCGGTACTCACCAGCGACGGCGGCCGAGTAGGCGCGCTGGCCGGGGGTGGTCAGCCAGGCCGCCATGGCGGCCTGAAGCGGCACCGAGGAGACGAACGCGTGGTGGCCGAGTTGGCGATTGACCATGGCGCTCACCGTGTCCGGGGTGCCGGTCAGGACGCCGATCCCCCAGCCGTTGCAGTGGAACTGCTTGCCCAGCGAACGCACCGCCAGCCAGCGCACGGCGTCGCGGTAGCGGGTGAGCACGATGCGTAGGGCATCGACCGTGGGGCCGGGAGGATCACAGACGCCGTGATAGGCGTCGTCGACGAGAACGGCCGCGCCGGTGTCGGCGGCGGCGTCGAGCAACGCGGTGACCACGCGCCAATCCCATTGCGCCCCGGTCGGATTGTGCTGTGCGTTGATCACCAGCACCGTCGCCGCGCCGCCCGCCTCGCGCGCCGCGGCGCGCAGCATGGCGCGGACGCGCTCGGGGTCGGGCTGATATCCGCTGGCCGGATCCAGGGCGAAGCGACGGACCCGGTACCCCAGCGGCGCGAAGACGCCCGGATAGTCCCAGCTCGGGGCCGAGCACACCAGCTGCGGACGGCCGGTGCCGGCGGTGTCGAGCAGCAGCCGCGCGTAGTCGAACATGGCGTCGCGGGTACCGTTCTGGGTGACGGCGACCTCGAAATCCGTTCCCGGAACCGATGATTCGAGGCGATGCGTTTCGGCGACGAAGCGGCGCAGCACGGTGTGCAGGGCGGGCAGGCCGTGCGGGGCGACGATGTAGCCGTGACTGTACGCGGGCACCTCGGCGAGACACCGCACCAGCGCGTCGGGAACCCGGCTCCAGGTCTCGCCGAGACTCAGGTACACGACCTCGCGCGGATCCCCAGCGTCGTGCGCGTGCAGCAGGGCGATGTCGTCGAGGGCGGCGGGCAGGCCGGGGAGGCCCAGCACATCGTGCGCGGGCAGCGGCGCCGCATGAGTCGTCAAGTAGGTCATGGGGTTTCCGGATTCCAGATTCGGTCGGCGCGGGCGGCGAGGCGCAGCAGCGGCAGGTCCCGGCCCGGCAGGGTTTGCAGATCCATGCCGAACGGCAACCCGTCCGCGTCGCGCAGGGCGGGCACGGTGATGGCGGGCCACCCCAGACAGCTGCTCAGATCGGTGGTGCGCAGGAACGTGTCGAAGGCGGAGACCCGCTCGCCGCCGACCTCGATGCGGTCGCACCCGATGAGGACCGGTGCGGTGATCGGAGCGGTGGGCAGCAGCAGCGCGTCGAGAGCGTGCCGATGGAAGAACCGACGCAGCAGCTCCTGCGCCGCGGGCCGCTCCCACAGGCGAGCGCGACGGTAGCGGCGCTCGGGAACCGGGTCGCTCACCAGCCCGTTCAGGGTATCGGAGATCACCGGATTCGCCACCGCCGCAACGAGATCCGCGAACGTGAGCGGCAGCCCCGCACGAGCGAGATAGCCGGTCATCGCGGCCGGGGTCTCGTGGAACGGAATCGCCAGCGCACACCGCGAATACAGCTCCAGCGCCCGGCCGGGCAGCTCGGCCGTGACCAGTTCCCAGCCCGCGTCGGCGAGTTCGGCCAACCGCCGGTCCACCCCCGCCCGCAGCTCCTCGGACAGCCCGGAGTAGAAGGGCGACAACGGAATTCCCACGCGCGGCGCACCCCGACCACGCGCCGACTCGCCCACGCCACCACCGGCGATCACCGCGTCGAGAGCGCGAACGGTGGTGAGGTCACGGGCCATCACCCCGATGGTGTCGCGGGTGGGCGAGACCGGCAGAACACCGTCGAGGGGATAACGCCCCGTGGTGGGCCGGAACCCGTAGAGACCGCACAGCGCGGCGGGCGTGCGAATGGAACAGCCTGTCTCCGTACCCAATCCGGCGTCGGCGACACCCGTGGCGACCGCGACCGCGGTGCCCGCACTGCTGCCGCCGACGATACGAGCCGGATCGATCGGGTGCGCGACACGACCGGCCCAGTGATTGTCGCCCGTGGCGCCGTAGGCCAATTCGTCGAGATTGGTCTTGCCGATCACCCACGCCCCGCCCCGGCGCAGCCGCCGCACGACGGCCGCGTCCCGAACGGGCCGGTGGTCGGCGAGGGCGGCGACCCCGCCCGTGGTCGGCAGCCCGGCGACATCGATATTGTCCTTCACCGCCAGCAACCACCGCGCCTCGCCACCGGACCGGAAGTCGGTGGCCAGGAACGCGTTCAGCACGGCGGTGGCGGCGTGCCGATCCCGCGCGCGGGCCAGGCGCGCGGGAGTGTCGACGACGGGAATCATCGCGCCTCGGCCAGCGAGGCGGGCACGTACGGTTCGGCCAGCACGCGCCGCAGATAGCGTTCGAGGATCTCGGGGGTGAGGGTCGGCTCCTCGATCCCGGTCCCGGCCAGATGCTCGGTGACGTTCGCCTTGTCCCACAGATAGGTGTTCTGGTACAGCTCGATCGTCGAGCGGCGATCGAGCATGTGATCGTGGAACATGTTGAGCAGCGGGTACAACGGCGCCTGCGGATCGTCCTTCCACAGCTCCACCCACTCCTCGTACGGCAGCACCCGGAACTCGTAGCCGAAATGCCGCTCGAGCAGTTCGAAGAACTCCCGCAGGGTGACGATGCGCTCCTGCGCGGGCACGACATTGAAGTTCTTGCCCACCGCGTCCGGCTGGCGGCCGATGGCGGCGATGGCGTCCACGATGTAGTCGACGGTGATCAGTCCCTCGCGCAGATTGCGCAGATCCGGGACCGCGCCGAGCGCGACGCAGGTCTTCACCAGCCGCGGCCACCACTGGTAGGTGGCCGCGTGCCCGGTGCGGGACTCGCACAAGGCGTAGCCGAGGCGGAACTTCATGACCGGAAGCCCTTGTGCCTCGGCGAGTTCCGCGATCTTCTCCATCACCCATTTGCTGCGCATGTAGCCCAGATCGGTGACGACCGCGCGCAGGTTCTGATCGATGTCGTCGTTCTCGTACATGGTGGACTTGCCGGTGAACAGATGTCCCCAGCTGTACACCGAGATCGACGAGACCAGCATCAGCGGTTTGACGTGATCCTCGGCGGCGAAGCCGAGCAGCGACCACAGCCCCTCGATATTGTCGCGCCGGATGTAGGAGTAGGACTGGATGAAGTTCGCGGCACTGGCCGAGTGGTAGACGACATCGACCTCCCGGGCCAGCGTCGCGTACTCGTCCGGGTCGAGCCCCAACCGGGGTTCGGCGAGGTCCCCCGCGTGGACGCGGACGCGGTCCCAATCGGGGGCGATGTCGTAGCGGGCCGCGACGCCGCGCAGCCGTTCGCGCGCCAGCGCCGGGCTGCCGGCGCGGACCACGCAGTGCACGACGGCGTCGGTGCCCGCGTGCAGGCGCTCGAGCAGGTGGATGCCGATGATTCCGGTCGCGCCGGTGAGCAGGATGTGCCGGGGGTCGGTGAGTTGGCGAGTGTCCCAGCCGGTCCCGTAGTCGACGCCGTCGGGCAGGCGGATGTCCGCGGCGAGTTCGCGGACCGGTTCGCCCTCCCAGTCGGGGGTGTCGGCGCCGCGGGCGGCGATGGCGGCGGCCAGCCCGCGCACGGTCGGATCGCCGTAGAAGTCCCAGATGTAGACCCGCGCCCCGACCCGGCGGGTGACGTCGCCGACGAGGGCGGTCGCCAGCAGCGAGTGGCCGCCGACGTCGAAGAAGCTGTCGGTGGCGGTGAACCTGTTGTGTCCCAGCACCTCTCGCCACGACGCGGCGACCGCGTATTCGAGATCGCCCTCGAATCCGGCGTCGGGCACGGGGGCGTCGCGGTCCTGCGCGAGCGCGGCGCGCAGGGCGGCGCGGTCGATCTTGCCGTTCGCGGTGACGGGAAGTTCGGTGCGGCACTGATAGATACCGGGCTGCATGTAGTCGGGCAGTTCGTCGCGCATGTGCACGCGCAGCGCCCGCACCAGGGCATCCGGATCGGTGCCGTCCGAGCGCGGAACCACCACGGCGGCAAGGCGTTTGGTCGAGGCGGGACGGTCCTGATCGTCGACCACGACGACGGCGTGCTTGACCAGCCGGTTGCGCTGGATCGCCGCCTCGATGTCGCCGAGTTCGATGCGGTAGCCCCGGATCTTGACCTGATCGTCGCCGCGGCCGAGGAATTCGATGCTGCCGTCGGGCAGCCAGCGCGCGAGATCACCGGTCCGGTACAGGCGCCGCTCGTGCCGCGCCGACCACACGAACCGCTCGCGCGTGCGGTCCGGATCGCCGAGATAGCCTCGGGCCAAACAGGTTCCGGCCAGGCACAGCTCCCCGATCGCCCCGGGTTCGACGTCGCCCAGGTCCTCGTCGAGGATGAACGCCTCGGTGTCGGAGATGGGCGTGCCGATGGAGGCGCGCTGTTCCGCGGTCGGGTCCACGACGCGGCAGGTGGCGAAGATGGTGGCCTCGGTGGGCCCGTAGTAGTCGACCAGGGTGTAGGGCAGCGGATCGGTGTGGATGGGCGGCAGCTTCTCGCCCGCGCAGAACAGGTAGCGCAGCGCGAGGCCCGCGGGGCGGGGCGCGGCGACGACGTCGGGGGTCAGCACGGTCGGGACGTAGGCGTGGGTGATGGCGTGCTCGGCGTAGAAGTCGAGCAGGGCGGCCGGATCGGCCCGGACGGCCGGATCGACGATATGGGCGGTGGCGCCCGCGGCGAGGGTGGCGAAGACCTCCCATTGCGAGACGTCGAAGCCGACCCCGCTCATGAGGGTGGTTCGCGCGTCGGCCGTCGTCTCGAAACGCTCGTTGTGCCAGCGCACCAGCCGGGTCACCGCCGCGTGGTCGACGACGACGCCCTTGGGGGTGCCGGTGGTGCCCGAGGTGAACACGACGTACGTCGCACCCGGCTCGAGCGGTGTGCGCACCGGGCCATCGGTGAATTCGACTGTGACGCCGCCGGATTCGCGATCGGGCGATCCGGTGGACAGCACGACCGGGGAGCCGCACTGGTCGATGATCCGGGCGCGGCGGCGCGCCGGATTGTCGCGGTCGACGGGGGTGTAGGCGGCCCCGGTCTTCAGGACCGCGAGCATCGCGACGACGAGGGCGGCGCTGCGGTGCGCGAGGATCGGCACCAGACTGCCCGGACCCACCCCCGCGTCGCGGAGCCGCCCGGCGAGCGCGTCGCTGAGGGTGTCGAGGCGGTCGTAGGTCAGCCGGTGGCGGTCCTCGGCGATCGCGACGGCGTCGCCGTGGGCGGCGACGGTGGGGGTGAACAGGTCGGTGACGAGCGGATTCGACATGGATATATCTCCTTTCAGGGGGTGGCGAACAGGTGGTCGACGAGGTCGGCGTGCTGATCCGCGGACAGGCGGATGCCGAACGCGGCGAGATCGTCGGTCAGCGAGGCGGGGGTGACGCCGCGGGTGCGGCGGTCCGCGCCGCGGCGTTCGGTGAGTTCCCGGCCGCGCAGCTGGATCCTGCGGCCGGGGCCGATCCGTTGCAGCAGTGGGGTTTTGCGCAGCATGGAGTTCGGGTGGGTGGCGAGGAAATGGTGGGCGACGACGACATCGGGCGGCTGGAGCGGGTCGAGCGTGAACTCGTACAGCGGTGTCCAGCCCCGCTCGTGATGCACCTCGACCGCCCACAGCGCGCCGGTGTGGGCGCGCACCCGGAAGGTGTGCTCGTCCTGGCGCGCGATCACGCCGTCCGCGAACGGCAACGGATCGAGGAACCCGTGCGTGCCGAATCCGACGTCGCACAGCCACACCGTGTTCGCGCGGCGCACCCGCAACAGCATGTGGGTGCGCGGCCGAGGCCCGGTGCCGCCGAACAACACTCGCGCGGCGAGGCGTTCCACCTCGAAACCGAGCTGTTCCAGCGCCCAGCCGAGCAACAGGTTGTGCTCGTGACAGCACCCGCCGCGCGGGCCGCACAGTTTGGCGGTCACCGCACCGGGGTCAAGCGATACGGGCACGCCGGTGACGAAATCCAGATTGTCGAAGGGAATGGCGACGGCGTGCGCGCGATGCACGGCGTGCAGGGCGTCGTCCGTGGGAGCCGTCGGCCAGGTCCGCTCCAACCCCAGACGACGCGCGTACACGGCCGGGTCGAGATCCTCGGCGCACCACTCGTCGCGCGCGAAAGCCGTTGCGGGAGAGGTCATATCGCTACCCTCACGGTGTCGGCGGACGCGCGGGTCAGCAGTTCGGGGTGGTGGTCGGCGAGGTAGGGCCGCAGGCGATCCAGGCAGGCGGCGTAGGCGGCGGTGAAGTCGTCGATGGTGGCGGGTTCGGTGAGGACGTGCTGGCACAACAGCCCGTGCGGGGCGGTGAGGTAGCCCGCGTGCAGCAGGTCCAGGTGCAACAGGGCCCGCAGTTCGGCGCGGCCGCGGCGCAGGCGGGCGGTGGCGGCGGCGTCGCGCGGCGGGGTGTCGCCGAAGTGGAAGTAGCTCAGCCCGCCCTCGCCCACCGCGTGGCCGTGGACGCCGGTCGCGCGCGCGGCGGCGTCCAGGCCGCGCCGCAGCCGCTCGCCGAGCAGATCGAGATGGGCGATCTCCCGCTGCCCGAAACGGTCGAGGGCGGCGATGCCCGCGGCCAGCGACAGACTGTTCCCGCCGAACGCGCTGGCGTGATACAGCGGATCGGGACCGGCCGGGTCGAAGACGGCCATCAGGTCGGCGCGCCCGCCGAACGCGCCGAGCGGCAGCCCGCCGCCGATGACCTTGCTGTGCGTGGTGAGGTCGGGGACGACGCCGTGCCGACGCTGCCACGGACCGAGCCGCACGGTGGCGCACTCGTCGAGGATCAGCAGCGCGCCGTGCGCGTGCGCGAGCGCGCCGAGCGCCGCGATATAGCCGGGGCCGGAGGGTATTCCGCCGCCGACGCCGAGCACCGGCTCCACGATCACCGCCGCGACCCGATCGCCTATCCGATCGAAAGTCGTTGCGGCGGTGCGGATGTCGTTGTACGGGACGACCGCCACGTCGGCCGCCGTGGCCGCGGGCACACCGCGCGCGGGCCGCGGCCGGATCGGGGCGTCGCCGGAGTCCTCCGGTGCGGTGAAGAACGCGCTGACCTGACCCCACTCGTGCGTGCCGTGGTAGCCGCCGTCGATCTTGACGATCAGATCGCGCCCGGTGTGGGCGCGGGCGGTGCGCACCGCCCACATCGTGGCCTCGGTGCCGCTGTTGCAGTAGCGGATTCGTTCCATCGACGGGGTGAGCGCGCGCAGGCGTTCGGCGTGCTCGTACTGCGCGGCGGTGGGGCCGCCGGGCGCGGTGCCGCGGCTCATCTGCCGGGTCACCGCGTCGACGAGGGCGGGGTGATCGTGGCCGTGGGCGAGGGCGCCGTAGTTGGCGAGCATGTCCTCGTACCAGCGGCCGTCGGCGTCGCGGACCCGGGTGCCCTCGCCGTGGGTGAGGAACAGCGGATAGGGCGCGAACCAGGTCATGGTGCGGGTGTCGCCGCCCGGCAACGACCCGGTGGCGCGGCGCGCGGCGGCGGCCGAGGCGGGGGTGGCGGCCAGGTAGGTCTCGCGGATGGCGCGGGCGGGATCAGCGGAACGCATGCGCGCCTCCCGCGGGGTGCAGCCCGTCGCGGGCGGGCCGGTCCGGATCGGCGAACGGGCAGCCCTGGGTGGGTCCGCCCGCGAGATCCGAACGCGCCGACCACAATTCGGGGAAGATGTGCTCGGCGGCGACGCGGCGCAGCCACGCCACGCCGCTGGTGCCGCCGGTGCCGGGCTTGCCGCCGATGAGCCGCTCCACGGTGAGCAGGTGCAGCTGACGCCACCGCGCGAACGCCTCGGCGAGATCCATGAGGGTCTCGGTCCAGCGCACGAGTTCCCCCGACACCGACTCGGTGCGGTAGACCTCCGCCCACGCGGCGCGCACGGCGGCGGGATCGCGGCCGGGCCCGGCGTCGGCCTCGGCGAGCAGACCGCGGCGCACGAGCACGCCGAGGGCGTCGTCGTAGACGCTGGCGTCGTAGAGGGCGCGGCGCACCTCGGCGGCGGCGGTGGGGACGTCGTCGTGGCGGGCGGCGAAATCCTCCGACTTGCCGCCGAGCGCGAATTCCAGTGCCCGGTATTTGTAGGAGCCCGAACCCGAGGCGTCGCCGAGCGCGTCGCGGAAGTCGCCGAACTCCACCGGGGACAGCGTCGAGAGCAGATCCCAGAATCCGGTGAGCAGCCGCACGCCCGCGGTGGCCCGGCGCAGATGCCAGCCCGACGCGCCGAGATCGTCGCCGACCATGGCGTCCTGGGCGGCGCGGACCTCGCCGAGCACGAGCGCGAACAGCAGCTCCTTGGCCTGGCCCGCGAGGTAGAAGGTGGATTCGGCGGGTTGATCGGTGCGCGGGTGGTGCAGGGCGTGCAGCACGGTGAGCGACTGGTAGTCCAGATACGAGCTGCCGGTGGCGGCGGCCGGGCGCGTCGCGCGGGCGTGCAGGTCGCGGAATTCGCGCGGCGCCTTGTCGCCCTCGTAGTGGTGGCCGAAGCGGCGATCGTATTCGGCGAACAGTTCCGGATCGTCGTGCACGAACAGAATGTCGTGAAAGGCCATGCGCCGCAGCGCGATCAGCGGCACCGGCGAGCGGGAGACGGGGAATTCGGGATTGCGGGCGGCGGCTTCGGGGCAGTCGGGATGGAACTGCCCGACCATGAGGCCCGCGGCCGCGGCGGGCCGCCGCAGTCGCCGCTGGGCGGTGTCGAGCAGGCGGCGGCGATGCGCCGGCAGCCCCTCGACGACGGTGACGAGCGCGGTGAGCGGGTGCCCGTCGCCGTGCGGTTCGAGGTCGGTGAAGTGGTCGATTCGGGCGCGCTGATCGGCGACGAGGGCGTCCACGCCGTCCCCGGGTTCCAGGCGCACGGTGCGCAGCCGCACGGCGTCGGCGTCGCGGGCGGCCCCGATGAAGGGGCAGACCGGGCCGCGGCGGCCGATCGCGGAATTCGACGCGGCGAGATATTCGATCATCCATTTATCGACCGTGTCGCGGATGCTGTCGGTTGTGCGATGTTCTTTCATGAATGTCCCTTGCCGTGAGCGTCGCGCGGAATATCGAACGGACCGGTTCGATTCGGCCGTTTCCCGTCACGCTCGGGCTAGCCGTCGATACCGGCGACAATCGCCGAGTGCGCGCACCGGCCGAAAGTCTGCGTGAAATGTCCGCGATCGAAGATCATCCGCGCCGGACCGGAAATCTCTTGCGGGAAAGGGTTATCCGCCCGCTCAGTGGGAATGTCTGCCGCACCACGGACCTCGCGGGACACCCGATGCGGGAGGGGCAATGGCGGATTCGCCGACCGTGCTGGAAACGCGTGAACTGTTTCGCACCACCGATCCTTCGGCGGCGTGCGCGCGCAACAGCCGAATATTGCGGCGCCATTCTCTGCGGACGCTCGGGGCGAGTCCGCCGTTCGAGGCGATCCATTGTGCGACCCGATGGGGCACGGTGTCGGTGCACCGCTGGAGTTTCGGGTCCGCGGTCGAATTGTCGGGCGCCCCGGGCGCGGACGCGTATCTGGTGACGGTGCCGTGCCGGGGCCGCATCGCGACCGGCGCGGGCCGGGCGCGCGCGGACGCGGCGGTCATCGCCAATCCCTTCCGGCCGTTCTCGCTGTGCTGGTCACCGGGCTGCGTGGCCCTGACGGTGCGCATCGAATCCGCCGCGCTGACAACACATCTGGCGGCGATGCTGCGCCGCCCGGTGTCGACGGCACCCGACTTCGGGCCGGTGTTCGATCTGCGCGGACCCGGCCGGGCATGGGTGCGCTTGATCCGGGCGTGGATCGACCTGGCGGAGGTGTCCCCGACGCGGCTGGGTCACCCGCCGATGGCCGCCGCGATCGAGCAGTCGCTGATGACCGGCCTGCTGGTGGCGGCACACCACGATTTCTCCGAGGCCCTGCTGGGCGCGGACACGACCCCGCCACCGCTGCGGCGGGTGCTCGAACGCATCGAGCGGGACCCGGCCGCCGATGCGACGGTGGCGGAACTGGCGGCGGCCGCGGGCCTGAGTGTGCGTGCGCTGCAAGACAATTTCGCGCGCTACCTGTCGACGACGCCGACGGCCTACGTGCGCGAGGCCCGCCTGCGGCGCGCCCACGCGGACCTGCTGGCGACCGATCCCGCGGACCGCGGGGCGGTGGGAGCGGTGGCGCGGCGATGGGGTTTCGGCAATTCGGGGCGGTTCGCCCGGGAGTACCGCTCCCGCTTCGGACAAACACCCGGCCAGACCCTGCGGGAGCGGCCGGAGCCGACGCGCGACCGCTGAGACCGCCGCGCGCCGATCACTCCGCGGACAGCAATGACGAATTCTCGCCCCGCCCCGCGTTCCCCGCGACCGGATCCTGCACTGGGACTCGTGGTGACCGGAACATCACCCGCTGTGCGACGCCGCGAGGATCTTCTCCGCCCGATTGTCGACATACTTCGTCACCGCCTGCTGCCCCGCGCCGAGCGCGGTGACGATCGCCAGCAGCCCGGGCCAGGAACTCGGTGAGGTGTTCACGAAATCGCTTCGGACGACGGCCGATCCGATGAACGCGACCAACGGCCCGAAGGCGATCTTCAGGAACGCCTGTTGCAGAGGCAGATTGAACGGGCTCTTGTCCGAGGGCACCTCCGACATCGCCGGTATGGCGGTGAACAGCGCGCCGATCGCGCCGAACAACATGATCAGCAACGCGAATTTCCAGGGCGTGATCGGAGCCAGGTCCGGCGGCACGGAAATGAAACGCACCTCGGGCAACCACGCCTGCGCGACGACGACCAGGGCCAGGAAGGTGACGCTCGCGGCGGAGGCGAGAATCAACCGGTTGCGCAGATGCCGGGCCTCCTGATTCGCCTGATCCGCCTGCCGGTGCGAGGCGCGCAGGACATCGACGATCGAGGACCGCAGCTCGGCGGCGCGCACCGCCGTACTGCGCTGTCGCAGTGGGGTTTTCCAGCGGGGCGGGGCATCGCGCGCCGCCTGGCGGAGTTCGTTCAGATGGGTGACGCGCCGATCGCTCGCGGTCAGATAGACGTCCGCGTGCGCCAGGGCGTCGTCCACGCGCCGGAGCAGCGCGGCGTCCGGGAGCAGGGCCGGAATGCGTTCCTCGACCTCACGCAGACGCGCCCAGGCCCGCTCGATCTCCGTGCCCCACCACCATTTCAGCGGCCCCACCCGCTGCTGGGTCGCGGCGTTCGCGTCCGCGAGCAGACGCAGCAGATGAGCCGATTGCGTCCGCTCCGAATTCGTCCAGTGCGACCGGTCGATCGAATCCAGTTCGCCGACCAACATGGTGCGCCGCCGCTGCACGGCCTGACGCCACGCGGCGGTGAATTTCCATTTCGACGGAACCAGATCGCAGTCCCGTACCGGCCCCCGCTCGCCCGTTCCAGTCCCCATGTCGCCACCGGCTCTCCGCCCATCGCCAGGAATACCCGCCGCCGAGCAGAACCATTTTCCCACGGGTGATCGAACCGGACGAGGGGATTGATCACCCGTATGGCCATGACCGGATCGTATGTAGTACTCTGGGCGAAGTGATTTGAGCGTCGTACGACAGAGGGAGCGGTGCGACAGTGGTGCGGACGAATCCCGAACGCCGACAGGCCCTTCTGGACGCCTCTATCGAGGTGCTGGCCCGGGAGGGGGCGCGCGGGCTGACCTTCCGGGCGGTCGATCAGGAGGCGGGGGTGCCCGCCGGAACCGCCTCCAACTACTTCCCGAATCGGGACGCCCTGCTCGTCCAGGTCGGGAACCGCTACTACGAGCGGCTGATGCCCGCCGAAGAGACCTTGGCGAAGGCGCGCGGCCCCCAGACCCGCGAGAGCATGACCGAACTCATGACCGAGGTGGTCCACCGCGTCTCCCGGTTCCGCACCGGCTACCTCGCCCTCCTCGAGCTGCGCCTGGAGGCCACCCGCCGCCCGGCTCTCCAGGCCCTGCTCACCGAGCGCGTCCGCGCCGATCTGGACTTCAATATCGACAACTACCGGCGCTCCGAACTCCCGGGTGACGCCGACGCCGTCGTCCTGCTCTACCTCGCCCTGAACTGGCTCATTCTCGAACGCCTCACGCTGCCAACGATTTTCGACGAGCACCGCGCCGCCGAACTGGTCCGCACGATCGTCGAACGCGCCATCCCCGCCGAGTCATGAGGCGGCCGCCTCCTCCCCGTCGGCGACCGGATACAGCCGATGAACCGTCAGCGCCGCCGCCAGCAGCCGGGAGCTGTTCGGATCCATCGGGTCCATACCGGTCAGCTCGCCCACCCGTCGCAGCCGATAGCTGAGCGTATTGGGGTGGACGTGCAGGTGGATCGACGCGCCCTTGCGGTCGGGCCCGAAACGCAGGTGCGCCTCGAGGGCCTCGAGCAGGTGCGGGGCGCGCAGCAGGGGAACGATGCGGGCGGCCAGGCGATCTCGGGCCGCGCCGGGGCGGGTGAGCTGGTATTCGAGCAGCAGATCGTCGAGGCGGTAGACACCGGGCGGGCGGCCCGAGAGGCGGGCGAGGGTGGCGAGTTCGGCCGTCTCGGCCGCGGCGCGGGGCAGGTCCGCGCGGGCGACGCCCTCACAGACGGCGAGATGCGTCGGCGCGCCGAACTTCTCGGTGAGCTCGGCGGCCAATCCGGTGTCCGGCACACCCGCCGACAGCTCGGAATACGTTGGTACGAGCGCGATTCCGGACGACCCGTCGAACGACACCAGCGCCGCGCCGTGGGTGGCCGCGTCGAGGGTGCGGTGCAGGACGCGAATGCGGCGGCGCGCCAGCAGGTCCGCGGCCGCGGAGACGGGTTCGTCGGGGGTGATCCGGATCGCGACGACGGTGTAGCAATCGGTGAGCGGGGTGTCGGCGCGCGCGGCCAGTTCGTCGGCGGGCTGCCCGAGCAGCAGCGCCGAGCACAGCTCCCGGCGCGCCTCGCGTTCGGCGTCGTGGATGGACCGGCCGACCTCGGTGTAGGTCTCCATGACGATGATGTTGATGTTCATCAGCAGATCGAGCAGTCTCGAGACGACCAGCAGCAGCTGATCGGTCTCCTCGGGGGCGGCGAGCGCGGCGGCCTCGGCGAGCAGCGCCTGCGCGGAGGCGTGGATGGCCTCGATGAGCGTCGCCAGCGGCAACCGGTCCTCGGCGTGGCGGGCCGCGACCGGGCCCACGAAGGCCAGCACCTCGGCGCGGGTGAACTCCCGATTCTCCCCGATCGCGAGCATGACCGCGCGCCCGCAGGCGTAGATCGCGGGCAGCACCTCGGCCCGAAAATGGTTCTCCGGCAGGCTCGCCGCGGGCGCGGTGGCGCCGAGCCCGTCGGCCAGCAACCGCTCGGCGATCCGGGGCCACCGGCTGAGCAGGCGGGCGAGCAGCGGCGACGCCGCGGTGGACGTTGATGATCCGGCCGACATAGGCCGATTGTCACCGAGCACGTCTCCCGCGACAACGCTTCGCCCTTTTCGGCGAATATCTTGTCTCCGCCGACAATTCGGCCCCTACGCCTTTCGTCCCGCAGTGCAGTGACGAAAGTTACGGCGGCCCTGGAGACTTCATAACAGGCCGCGACGCGGAACGAATCCACCAGACCTCCTGAGTATGGCCGCGGCGCGGAACGAATGGATGCAGAAAATGTTTGCAACGAAGCAAAAGATGCGGCTTGCCATCATGTGCGCCGGACTGGCCGCGGGCCTCGCCCTCACCTCGGGAGTCGGCTTCGACCACCCCGCGAGCGCGGCCCCGGCACCGGACACCGAACTGAATGCCTTCGCCGATCTCGTCTCGGCCGGACTCGCGCCCGCGCCCGACGGTCGACGGCCCCAGGCCGTCGTCGACAGCGGCAGCGGTTCCACCTGGGGGCGCAGCAGCGCCGCGGCGGCGATCGGCGAGGGGCCCGAAACATTCACGGCGCTCACGGCATTCGCCTGGGGCCTGACGAATCCGAACGCGGCCCCGGCGGGAGCGAACCGCTGGGACTGCGTTCCCACCGCCGCGCATCCGCGGCCGGTGGTGCTGCTGCACGGCACCTGGCTCAACGCCTACGACACCTTTGCCGCGCTCTCGCCGCGATTGGCGCGCGCCGGATACTGCGTCTTCGCGCTCAACTACGGTCGCGCCGGGATCGCCGACGGCGGCGGGCTCGGCGCGGTCCTGCCGGGCCGGTACGGCGTCGGCCCGATCGAGGAATCCGCCCGGCAGGTCGCGGAATTCATCGATCGGGTACGCACCGCGACCGGGGCGGACAAGGTCGATATCGTCGGCCATTCCCAGGGCGGCACCGTCGCCGACCGCTACCTGAAATTCGAGGGCGGCAGGGACAAGGTCGACAAGGTGGTCACCTTCGGCGCCACCCATCACGGCACCTCGCTGCTGGGCCTGGCGACGCTGGGCCGCGCCATCAACAACCTCGGGGTGAACATCCTCGGCTTCTACGAACCGATCGTCGGCCTGTCCAATATCGAGCAGGCGGTCGGCTCCCCGTTCTATGCCACCCTCAACGCCGACGGCGACACCGTGCCGGGGGTGGAGTACACGGTGGTCGCCTCGCGCTACGACGAGGTCACCAACCCCTACGACTGGACCTTCCTGCGCGCGGGCGACGGCGCCACCGTCCACAACATCACCCTCCAGGACGGCTGCGAACAGGACGTCTCCGACCACCTCACGCTGCCGTATTCGCCTCGCGCGGCGAGCATCACGCTCAACGCGCTCGACCCGGCCACCGCGACCCCGCCGGTCTGCGCGTTCAACCCGTGGCTGGTCGGCGGTTCCTGACCTTTCGAAAGGACCCTCGAATGCTGCTCGCCCCCGAATCCCGCCCCGGCCGGCCACCGCGCCCCGAACACGACGAGTTCTACCGTCCCCCAGCCGATTTCGCCGACCACCCGCCCGGCGCGGTGCTGCGCGCCCGGACCGTCGACCTCGCGCTGTTCGGCCTTGTGCGGCAACGGTTTCCGGCCTGGCAGCTGCTGTATCGCACCTGCGATCTGGACGGGCTGCCGGAGGTCGCGGTGACGACGGTGGCGCTGCCCGCCGGGGCCGATCCGGCGGTGCGGCGGCCGTTGCTGTCGTTCCAGTGCGCGATCGACGGCGTCGGCTCCAACTGCTTCCCCTCCTACGCCCTGCGGCACCGCGCCCGCGCGCTGGGCGCGGTGCCGCAGCTGGAACTGCCCGTCATCGCCGAGGCGCTGGCGCGGGGCTGGGCGGTGTCGATTCCCGACCACGGGGGCATGGGCGGCCACTTCGGCGTCGCCCGCGAACCCGGCTACCGCACCCTCGACGCCGTGCGTGCCGCGCTCGGATTCGCCCCGCTCGCATTGGATTCCACGACGCCGATCGGCTTGTGGGGCTACTCCGGCGGCGGTCTGGCCACGGCCTGGGCCGCCGAGACGGCCGCCGACCACGCCCCCGAACTGCGGATCGTCGGCGCGGTCGCGGGTTCCCCGGTCGGCGATCCCGGCGCGGCCTTCGTCCGGCTCGACGGCTCGTGGCTGGCCGGTTTCTCCACCGTCTGCGTCGCGGCCCTGCGCCGCGCCTACCCCGGCCTGAACCGGCTGCTGCACCGCCACGCGCGGCCCGAATTCCAGCTCCGTCTGGCCGAGGCCAGCGCCCGCACCACGCTGTCGCTCATCCCCCGCTTCGCGGGCGAGCGCCTCGACGCCCACCTCGACACCCCCTTCCCGGACCTGTTGCGGGAACCGGAGATGCGCCACGTCCTCGACGACATCCGCCCCGGCCGCCACGCTCCCGCCATGCCGCTGCTCGTCATCCAGGGCGTCCACGACGAACTCATCGCCGTCGCGGACATCGACCGGCATGTGGCCCGGTATCGCGCCGCCGGGGCCCACGTCCGCTACCTCCGCGACCGCCTCAGCCTCCACCTGCCCCTGCTGTACCTCGGCACGCCGGTGACGATGAACTGGCTCGCCGACCGCTTCGACGGCCGGGACCTCCCGCCGGGCCGGACCGAAACGGTCTGGTCGCTCGCGGCGGGCGGGCGAGAGGCGTTGGGGCACTTGCGCTTTCTCGCCCTGATCGGCCGCGTGCTGCGCGGGCGGCCGATCACCGCAGCCGCGCCCCCGCTCCGCTCCCGTCCACATCCGTGAACCCGTACCGCGCGGCGAGTTCCGCGGTCGTGCGGCGCTCCCCCGAGATCTCCAGCGTCCCCGGATCGGCGGCCAGCGCCGCGACCGCCCGGCCCACGAAGCGGGGCGACTCGGCGTGCGAGATGTCGAAGGTGCCCGCGCCCGGGATCTCCACCACCCGGCGGCCGTCGTCGGTGGTGGTCGCGCCGGTGGCGACGAGTTCGGTGAACACCAGTCCCGGCCACAGCGACACGATCGCGATTCCCTTGGGGCGCAACTCGACCGCCATATCGGCGGTCATCTTGTCGAGCCCGGCCTTGCCGACGCCGTAGACGACATTGTGGCCGTAGGAGACCGCGCCGGAGGAGGAGATGTTGACGATCAGTTTTCCGGGGCGATCGTTCGCGAACAGCAGCGGGGCCGCGTACAGCGTTGCGGCGTAATGGGATCGGAGCCCGATGTCGAGGACCTGGTCCCAGGCGCCCAGCGGGAGTTCCCAGAAGGGCTTGTGCAGCCACGGGGCGAGGTCGGGTGCGGAGAAGACGTTGTTGACCAGGATGTCGAGGCCGCCCTGTTCGGCCCGCACCCGATCGAACACCGCCGCGACCTGCTCGTCCTCGTGGTGGTCACACGCCACCGCGATGCCCGTGCCGCCGAGTTCGCCGATCTCCCGGGCGGTTTCGCCGATCGTGCCGGGCAGCGGCCCGGGTTCGGTCGTGCGCCCGGTGAGATACACCGTCGCGCCCGCCGCCCCGAGTTCGAGCGCGACGCCCTTACCCACGCCCCGGCTCGCCCCCGTGACCACGGCGACCTTGTCCGCCAGCGGCCGCGTCACCCCGTCCGCCCCGATACCGTTGCCCGCCACCGACTCCGGCTTCCCGTCCCGCGCACTGTTCACGGCTTGTACCCCACCCCGGCGAAGTTGCCCGGACGCGCCTGGTCGTCGGGGTTCACCGGCTCCTCCGGGCGCCAGTCGGCGGCGTAGACGAGGCCGGGCTCGACGAGTTCGAAACCGTCGAACAGGGCCAGGATGTCCTCGCGATCGCGCATGGTGAGCGAGTCGGAGGTGTCGGCGTACATATCGGAGATCTCCGCGGCGAGCTGCTGCAACTCCGGATCGACCTCGGACATCGAGGCGTGGCTCAGCGCCACGTAACTGCCCGCGGGCAACCGGTCGCGCAGCCGCGCCATCAGCTCGCGGGGGCGGTCGGCGTCCGGGATGAACGGCCACACGCTGACCGTCAGCAGGCCCACCGGCTGATCGAAGTCGATGAGCCGCCGCGTCTCCGGGTGATCCAGGATGACCTCGGGGCGCCGCAGATCGGCCTCGACGACCGCGGTGATGTCCATCGCGTCCTGCTGGCGCAGCAGTTCGTCGGCGCGATTGACCGCCTCGAGATCGTTGTCCACGTACACCACGCGCGTGTCGGGGGCGATCCGGCGGCTGATCTCGTGGGTGTTGCCGACCGTGGGCAGCCCGGAGCCGATGTCCAGGAATTGCCGGATGCCCTGCCCGACAAGGTATTTCACGGCGCGCCGCAGGAAGGCCCGATTGTGGTGCGCCCACGCGTCGGCGAACGGGAACACCTCGAACAGGTGCTCGCCGAAGATGCGGTCCACCTCGAACACGGCCTCGCCGGACAGGTAGTAGTGGTAGAGCCGCGCGGACGACGGTCGGCTGACGTCGATCTCGCGAGGTTCGAAGTCGGGGGCGTTCATCCCGGAGCTCCTCGATGGTGCGGTGATACTGATTGAGCGAACGGTCAGGGACCGGTGACGGTCTTGCGGCGTAAGGACCGCGCGACCTTGTCGATGAAGCGACGGCTCTCCTCGGCGTCCAGCGCCGCGGCCGACAACCGTGCCCACACCGTCTCGCGGGCGGCGATGGCGTCCCGGTCGTCGAAATAGCGGATATCGCCCTGACTTTCGACGATGGCGACGTCGAGGTCCCCGGCGACGCCGGGCGAGGGCACCCGCACGAGCGTGAACCGGTCCTCCATGCCCGCCCCGGCGATCACCGTGGTGAAGGGCAGCACCTGGATGAGCACATGCGATCGCAGGGACAACTTCTGGAGATATTCGAGCTGCTCGATCATGGTGGTGCGGCCGCCGTGCGAGCGGCGCAGGCACGATTCGGACAGGATGGCGTGCAGCCGAGGCGGATTCGCGGCGTCGAGGATCTCCTGGCGGGCCAGCCGGGCCCGCACCGAATCCTCCACCGCCGACCGGGCCGGCGCGGAGATCTCGCCGTCGACCGGTTCGTGCAGGGCCCGGACGTAGGACTCGCACTGCAACAGACCGGGCACGATCTCGGCCTCGGTCACCCGCACCAGCGCGGCGTGCGCCTCCAGATCGACCAGCAGCCGCAGGTCCTCGGCATAGGCGCGGCGGTGACCGCTGGTCCAGTAGCCGCGCTTGTGCCCGTCGCGGCGCAACTCGCGCAGGACCTCGAGGTAGTCGGGGTCGGTGACGCCGAGCGCGGCCGCGAGCCGTTCCAGATCGCCCACGGTGATGATCCCGGAACCATTGAGCAACATGGCGATTCGGCTCTGGCTGGTCTTCAGGATCGCGGCCACGTCGCTCTGGCTCACGCCGGCCGTCGCCATCATGTGCTCGATCTCGCGACCCAGCAACAGCTTTCGCGCGGTGCGAAGTCGCGTGCCCATACCGCAGAGCGTATCCGCAGAACGGGCGCGCGGGCGGATCGAAGGGCCGCCATGGCGCATTTCCGCCCGGGCAGCCCCTATCGGTTGTGGCGTGTCACCGTCCGCGCTGCCAGGTTCGGATCTGCGCGGCGGCGATCCGTAGCAGCCGATCGTAGCCGTAGTTGATGTCGAGCAGATGCGATTCGAACAGCGGGAGTTCGTTGATCGCCGCTCCCGCGGGCGGATCGATCTTGTAGAAGCGGTACCCGAGATCGGATTCGTGACAGCGGCCGGCGGTGCGCGCGGCGGTGGACATCCAGGACGAGGCGGGCACGGTCGCGGGCGGGGTCATGGTGTAGTCGTTGAGGATCGCGATCGTGCCGGGGGCGAACGGCCGCGTCGGCACGGTGACCGGCTGCGGCGAGTAGTCGCCACTGAGCATGCCCGGGTCGGTGCAGGCGACCTCGTATCCGGGTCCGGTGGGCAGGCCCCACAGGTTCGACAGCTGGCCCGGCCGCGCCTGCGCGCTGCCGAACAGCGACAGCAGCGGATCGCTCTGCGACAGGGAGTACGCGACGACGCATCCGGCCTCGCCGGGATCGGTGCACAGCGGGATCGAGGCGAAGTCGCCGCCGGTGGCGCCGCCGCGCGCGGTGGTGACATTGCCGCCCATGAGGAACGCGCCCACCAGCCGTTCGCGCAGCGCGGAGTCGGGATCGATGTGTTCGCGAATCAGCTTGCGCGCGACCAGCGTTCCCTGCGAATGGCTGACGATGATCACTCCGCGCCCGTGGTTGTCGTGCGCCAGATAGTCCGCCCACGCCGCCTCGACGTCGCGGTAGCCGACGCTCAGCGCGTCGACCCCGGCCATGGCCGCCTGCAGCCCGACCAGGGTGGCCTGCCGGTACACCGGGGCGAACACCCGGCACAGACCCGAGAACCGCGCCGCCTGGTACTCGGCGATCGAGGCGACCTCGGGCAGCACGACCCGATCCTGCGTGAGCGCGAGCTGTCCGGCGACGGTCGGATAGATGTAGAAGCAGTCCACCGGCTTGTCGTCCTCGGCCACCGGCGCGGGGGCGCTCACTTGGCCGGTGCCGAGATCGGTGGTGTCGCCGGGCAGATCGCAGGGGTCGGTCAGATCGGGACGGCACAGCCACACCGTCGCGTCCGGGTCCGCGTGCGCGGGGGCCGCGACCGGTCCGGCTCCCGCCCAGACCAGTGCGGCCAGGATCAGCAGCGCGGCCCGGCGGCCAGGTAGACGTCGAATCAGATTGGTGGACAGTCGCATCGCGGGCTCCTCCGATGAGCGTGTGACTGCCGTCACCATAGATTACAAATTCAAGATTTGTAACTTATTCGGGAAATCGCTCAGTCGGCGGGTGCGAGCAGCACCTCGAGCAGGGGACGCAGCCGATCGATGTCGGCGCGCACCCCCACGGCGGCGTCGTTGTAGAGGAAGCCCTCGACCAGCCGGACGACGGCGAAGGCCAGGGTGGCCGAATCGCTCACGGGCCGAAGGCGTTCCGCCTCGACCTCCCGATCGATGAAGCGGGTCAGCAACGCCACCGCGCGCGGCTGCACGTGCCCCGCGCTCGAGGTGAGCACCCGCAGCGCGACCAACCCCTCCTGCTCGAGGAACCGACGCAGCGGCCGGGCCGCCGCCAAAGCATGCACAAGCCGCATCACCGCGTCGGACGGCGTCGTGCCCTCGCCGGTCACGGTCCGCGCGAGTTCGCTCAACTCGTCCGCGACGACCTCCCCCACGAGCCCCTCCCGCGACCCGAACCACCGATAGATGCTGGGCCTGCTGACCCCGAGCCGCGCCGACAGCGCCGACAGTTCGATCCGCTCCCCGCCCCGATACATCGCCCGCGCCGCACCGAGCACCTCCGCCCGACTGGCCCCACCCGGCCTCCCCCTCCCCCGCTGCTCCGCACCGACCCGCACGGCCCAACTGTAGGCCGTGGGGCCGGAGGAGCCGGAGCCCTCGGTGCCACGGGGGAGGCAGACGGCGGAAAATGTGCTCTACTGGCGCGGTGATCGAATCCGGGGAGCCGACCGCGACGGTCGACGCGGTGACCGAACAGTCGTTGCTCGGCGGGCCGCGCCGCTACACCCGCGACCAGGTCGCCGAGTTGTCGGGCGTTCCCGTCGAGCGGGCCCGGAAGCTTTGGGTGGCAATGGGTTTCGCGGCGGCGGCGAGCGACGACGAGCCGGCCTTCACCGATGCCGACGTCGCGGCCGTGCGCGCGTTCGCCGCGATGGACCCGATCGCGGGGGCGAGCGAACGCAGCCAGATCGCCGCCGCGCGCACCCTCGGCCAGGCGATGGCGCGGCTGGCGGAATGGCAGGCGGATATGATCACCCGCGAACTGCGCGACGCCGATCCGGCCGCCACCACCCGTACCGTCGCCGTCCTCACCGAACTCCAGAACTACGCCTGGCGCCGCCATCTCGCCGCCGCCCTCGCCCGCGCCTCCGACACCAACGGCGCCACGCGGTCCCTGCTCGTCGGCTTCGCCGATATGGTCGGCTACACCCGCCTGTCCCGCCACCTCGACCCCGACGAATTGGCCGAGCTGCTGGAGGCGTTCGAATCCGCCACCACCGAGGCGATCACCGCCCACGGCGGCTGGGTCATCAAGAACGTCGGCGACGAGGTCATGTTCGCCGCCGAGACCCCCGCCCAGGGCGCCCGCATCGCCTTGGCCCTGCACACCGCGACAGCCGAAGCCGCCCAACGCATTCCGGAAATGCCCCAGCTCCGCGTCGGCCTCGCCTACGGTCCCGTCCTCACCCGCTTCGGCGACCTCTACGGCACGGTCGTCAATGTGGCCGCGCGCCTCACCGGCGTGGCCCGCCCCGGCACCGTTCTGCTCGACGACGGCGCGGCGGCGGCCCTGACCGACGACGAGCACTTCGCCCTGCGTCATCTGCGCGGGGTGCGGGTGAAGGGCTTCTCCCGCTTGCGGTCCCACGTGTTGCGGGAACGCAAGCGGAGGTAGCCCGGCCCGCCGCGCTCAGTTCGTCGGCATCGATCCCAGCGGATGTGAGATCTGCGGCGCGGGGGTGATCACCGGGCCGAGGGGCGCGCTCGGCCCGGCCTCGCGCAGGATCACGAAACATCCGGCGGTCACGACAGCGAGGGCGGCCACCAGGAGCAGGATGCGCAGGACGGCGCCGCCGGGGCCCGCGCCCCCGGCGCGAGCGCCCGATTCCGTTGTGGGCCAGGAGCGCTCGGTCATCGGATGGATCTCCCTCGGTCGGGTAGCGGGCACGGTGCCCGGCGCGAGAATATGGCGGTCCGGCGCGAAACGCGCTACGGCGCAAGGGGTTTTGTTCCCGCTCATGGTCGCGGGCCGGGTTCGCGATGACGAGGCACAGTCGCGCCCGTCGGCTCAGATGTTGAGAATGTAATTCTCCATTTCTGCGATTACACTTACCGGATGCGCTACGCGTTGACCTACCCGATCGTCAGTCACCCGTGCGATCCGGAGCTGGCCTCCGGCACGGGTGTCGCCGCGGTGGCCGCCGCGACCGAGGCCGCGGGCTTCCACGCCCTCGGTTTCACCGACCACCCCGCGCCCTCCCAGCGCTGGCTCGACGCGGGCGGCCACGACGCGCTCGACCCCTTCGTGGCCATGGGTTTCGCCGCGGCGCACACGACCGCGCTGCGCCTGATCCCGAATATCGTGGTGCTGCCCTACCGCAACCCCTTCCTCGTCGCCAAGGCGGGCGCGACGCTGGACCGGCTCTCCGGCGGGCGGTTCACTCTCGCGGTCGGCACCGGGTATCTCAAACGCGAATTCGCCGCGCTCGGTGTCGATTTCGCCGAGCGCAAGGAACTGGTGGACGAGGCCCTGGCGGTCATCCGCGCGATCTGGACCGGCGACGACGTCTCCTTCGCGGGCAGGCACTTCGACGCCCGCGGCATCACCGCCCACCCCCGCCCGGTGAGCGACCCTCACCCGCCGATCTGGATCGGCGGCAACACCGCCTCGGCGCGCAGCCGGGTCGTGACCCACGGCGACGGCTGGTGCCCCTTCGCCGCGCCGACCGTCCTCGCCCGCACCGCGGGCACCACCACACTCGACTCGGAAGACGCTCTGGCCCAGGGTATTTCGGATCTGCGACGCCGCTGCGACGCCGCCGGGCGGGACTGGTCGACCCTGGACATCAGCTTCACCAACGTCGCGGGCGGTAGTCCCGGCCGGCCCGATTTCCAGCCCGACGCCTACCTCGAGGGCCTGGATCGGCTGGCGAAACTCGGCGTCACCTGGGTCCAGGTCCCGCTGCCCGGGGCCGGTGTCGAACCGCTGCGCGAGGAGCTGGAACGCTTCCGCGCCACGATCATCGACGTCTACTGGTAGGAGGTCGGCAATGGTGTTGTCGCGGAACGCGGTCTCGCTGGCCGGACACACGGCGGTGGTCACCGGCGCGGGCGCGGGCATCGGCCGCGCGGTCGCGCACGCGTTCGCCGAATACGGTGCGCGCGTGGCAATCTGGGAGCGCGACGCGGACACCGCGCGGGCGACGGCCGCGCTCGTCGACGGCATCGCCTGCGTCTGCGACGTCCGCGACGAGGCCCGGGTCGACGCCGCCCTGACCGAGACCGTCGAAAAGCTCGGCACCCCAACGCTTCTGGTGAACAACGCGGGCGGCGTCTTCCGCTCCCCCCTGCTGGAGACGAGCGCCAAGGGCTGGGACACCCTGATCCGCGCCAACCTCACCCACGTCCTGCTGTGCACCCAGCGCGTCGCCCGCGCCATGGTCGACGCGGGGGTCGGCGGCAGCATCGTGAACATCAGCACGATCGAGGCCGTGCGCGCGGCCCCCGGCTACGCCGCCTACGCCGCGGCCAAGGCGGGCGTGGTCAACTTCACCCGGACCGCCGCCCTCGAACTGGCCCCGCACGGCATCCGCGTCAACGGCATCGCCCCCGACATCACCGCCACCGAGGGCATCCTCGCCCTGGCCCCCGCCGGCTTCGACCGCCACACCGCCCTGACCGTCCCGTTGGGCCGCATCGGCCATGTCGACGAGATCGCGGGCGCCGCAATATTTCTCGCCTCGTCGCTGAGCTCCTACGTCACCGGCCAGACCCTGCACGTCGACGGCGGCACCGCCGCGGCGGGCGGCTGGTACCACCATCCCGACGGCGGCGGTTACGTTATGGGGGTGACCGAGAACGTTCCGCCGCCCGCGGCCGCACCGGCCTCGGCTACGAGGGCTGGGCCAGGGCGTTGAACTTGTTGGTGTAGAACTTGCCCGGCTCGAGCGTGTCGTGGATGGCGCCGGTGTCGCGGAGCCAGCCCTCCCAGCGGGTGAAGTCCTGATCGGAGATGACGCCGTACTTGGCGGGCACGCCGACCGACTGCCAGTACTTCAGGGTGGCGGTGCTCTCGCCGGAGCGATGGCGGCCCTCGATGATCTCGCTCATCTTGGCCACCACCTGATCGCGCGGGGTGTCGCGCTCCCACTCGATCGCGCGGGCGACGCCGGTGGTGAAGGTGCGCACCGCGTCGGAGTTCTTGGCGATGACGTCGTTGCGGAACACGTACGGGCCGCCGTTGATCGGGCCGCCGTACTCGCTGAGTTCGGTGAAGACCGGGCGCAGGCCGCCGATCGCGAGGGCGCGCTGTTGGAACTGCCCGCTCAGCGCCGCCGCGTCCACCTGCCCCTTGCGCACCGCGTCCTCGATATTGGGCGGGGGCAGCGGAACCAGCTGCACCGATTTGATCTGGTCCTGGCTCAGGCCCGCGCGCACGAGCGCGTCGTGGATGTCGGCCTCGTTCTGGCCGCCCAGCGTGTTCACGCCGACCTTCTTGCCGACCAGATCGGCGACCGTGTGGATCGGGCTGGCCTCGGGCACGTAGTAGCCCTGGAACGACTTCTCGTCCGAGCCGTAGTAGTTGACCACGGCCGTGATCGGCGCGCCCGCGGCCGCCAGCTTCGCCACCGCGCCCGCGAACGCGCCGCCGTAATCGACCTGACCGGTGGCGGCGGCCTGGATCTCCTGCGGGCCGCTGGTGGTGTTGCCGACCCAGTTCAATTTCACCTTGCCGTCGAAGAAGCCGAGGCTCTCGGCCAGTTCGGGCAACGTCACCTGATCGGTCCAGCCCAGGTAGCGCAGGGTGGTGACGCCGTTCTCCGCCCGCACCGAATCGCCCTTCCCGCACGCGGTCAGCGGCAGCCCCAGGGCCGCCACCGCGGTCAAGGCGGCGATGCTCCGCAGGCGGAGAACACGAAAACGCTTCGGGTGCACGACAAGTCCTCTCGATATCCGGAGGCTCATGCTAGGGCGCGGGAAATCCGAAACCCGCCCTTGCGCTCAGCGTGAACGAAACCGCGCACACGTCACGTCGGCGAAAGGCCCGTGAAGGTCGCGGACAACGCGGTGAGCCGCTCGGTCAGCACCCGCGGATCCGGTTCGCCGTCGGCGGCCAGCAGCCAATCGTCGATCACCGCCATCGTGCCGCCGACGACGAAGGTGGCGGCCGCGGCCCGCGTGGCCGGCGACAACGCCTCCAGCACCGGCAGGCTCGCCCGCCGGTGCAGCGCCGCGAAGGAGCGACTCGCGGCGATCCGCAGGGCGAACGCGCCCGAACCGGTCACCAGCGGCCGGTAGAAGCGGTGATGATGCGCCAGAAACGTTGCGGCGGAGAGGATTCGGCTGCGCAGCGTCGCCTCGGACAGATCCGAGAACAGCGGGTACAGCTCCCGCTCGGTCAGATCCATGGCCGCCGCCGCGAGCAGCGCGTCCCGGTCGCCGAACTGGAGATACACCACCTGACGGCTGACACCGGCCGCGTCGGCCAGATCGGTCACCGCGATCGAGGTCGTGCCGCGTTCGGACACCAGCCGCACGACGGCCTCGAACAGCGCGGTCCGGGTGCGCTGGACCCGGCGATCGCCGCTCGTGACGGCCTGAGAAGAGGTTAGCGGCATGTTCTCACCGTAGACAGGTGTAAGAAAATTGACAAGTGTAAAAACGAGTATTAGATTCTCGCCCAAACCGAACGGAGTTCACATGCCCGACTTCGTAAGGCGCGATCCGGGGAGAACCGATCTGCGCTGTCTCACCGATGAGCGGTCCCAGCCGGTGCGGTACCGGCTCGATGTGGTCGCCGCGACCGTGGCCGACGCGGTCGAACACGCCGGGGGCTGGCTGTTCGATCGGGTCATGAGCGGCTGGGAGGTCACCGTCCTGGTCGTGGAACCCGGCGACGTCCGGCCGCTGGAGATCCTCGGCGTGCGGATGCTGGCCCTCGAACCCGTGCTCGCCGCGGCCGGGGACGGGCGCGCCCCGCAGGCCGTCGCGGTCGCCGGTGAGGTGTGCGAACGCGATCCGCGGGCCCGCCGCGGACTGGTCAGCGCCCTGTCGCATCCGGCCACCGAGGTGGTGATGTGGGGCGCCGGTGCCCCGGCGGGTCTGAACGTGGTGCGGCACAAGCTGAGTGTGGCGGCGCGGGCGTTCAAGGGTTGCGCCCTGGCCGCGGCGTCGAAATCGTTGTCCGCCAACGATATCGGCGCCACGGAGACGTTCGTGCGCTCCCCCGGGCCGTGTCGGGATCTCACCCCGAGGTGAGCGGTGGCCGACCCCGTGCTGCGTGCCTGCCGCGATCTCGCCGACGCGATCCTGGGCGGTTGTCCGCTGCGCGAGATGTCGCGCTACGTCGAGGCGATCGCGACCGGATGGGCGCGGGCGGGCATTCCGCTGGAGTGGATCCACCGGCAACTGTGGGAGAGCGTGAAACACGCCGCGCGCGGCCGCGACGACCTCGCGACGCTCATGGATACGGTCACCACCGTGCTCGCCGCGGTGTCGACGACCTATCTGGGTGAGCTGCGCGGCCGTCATCGCGCGCGGGAACGCCTGATGTCGGCGCTGCTCACCGGCGCGGACACCACGGTGCTGGCCCGGGAATGCGGGCTGACGGTCGCCGAGACGTATTCCGTTCTGGCCGTGGCCTTTCCCGTACTCGACCCGCACACCGATCCGGCGAACGCGGTCGCCCGCCTCGGCGCGGAACTGGCCCACCGGTTCGAGTCCACCGCCCTGGCCCGGCTGTCCGGTGAGGGCGGCACCATTCTGGTTCCGGCGCCCCGCGAGGACGCCGCGCTGGATCAGCTCGTCGGCCAGCTGGCCGACACCGCGGGGTTCCCGCTGACCGCCGCGACCACGACCGCCCCGCCCGCCGAACTCCCCGAGGCCGCGGGCCGCGCGCACGAATTACTGGACGTGGCGGTGCTTTTCGGCCGCGAGGGCGCGCTGCACCGGCTCGGCGATCTAGCCGCGGAATACCAGCTGACCCGACCCGGCCCGGCCCGCGACCAATTGGCCGCCGTCCTCGATCCGCTCGACCGGTCCCCGCACCTGATCACCACCCTGCGCCTGCATCTGCGCGGCACCCTCGGCCGCCGCGCCATCGCCCGTCACCTCAACGTGCACGCGAACACGGTCGAGTACCGCCTGAAGCGGATCGCCGTGCTCACCGGCCTGGACCCGCTCAGCCCGGCCGGGCAGTGGCGGCTGCGCTGCGCGCTCGTCGCCCGCCGCTGCTCCCCCGCCGACTCGCCGGAGCCGGCCCTGCCCTGACGCGTCGTCCGGGGAGAACGGCCGCCGTACCGGTGACCGATGACCCTTCCGGCCCGGTCGCGGGCGTCCTACCGTTTTCCCATGCACCCCGCGAACAGCGACCTCACGGTCCCCACCGACGCCCTGCCGTTCGCGGAACTCGGCGACCGACTGGCCCGCCATCTCTTCGACGCCGGGCTGCGCCTGGATTCGCTGCACACGGTGTTCGACCGGGAGACCGCGAGCGCGGCGGAACTACGTCACGCCAGCGCCGCGGTCGGCGAGGTTCTCGACCGGCTGGACGCCATCCTGCGCGAAACCGCCCTCACCGTCCTGGCTTTCGCCGCCGCCGGCCTCGCCCACGATCGCGAGCCGACGCATTGATCGGGGCCGGGTCAGGGCAGGCCCGGCCACAGGCTCGCACAGGGCAGTGGCGGAAGGTCGGGATGGAGGTCGTGGTCGATGATGACGGCGGCGTCGGGGTGGGCCTTCATCCGGCGGGCGAATTCCTCGGCGGTAGCGAGCGGACATTGATAATCGAGCCGAATTCCGACCGAGGTGAAGAGAATTCGGACATGTCGTTGGGAGGTGTTGAGAACGTAGCGGCCCGTTTCGACCAGCAGTTCGAGGGCGGCCTCGCGCTGGCGGCATTCCGATCCGGCACAGGCCAGGTGACGTTGCATGACGTGATGGGCGAGGTCGACCGTCAACGGTCCGGGGTGGATGTCGCAGTCGCCCACGCGAACAGACGACAACTGCGTCGTTTGCCGGAGAATCTGCTCGACCATGACTTCCTCGGGGCCGACGAATCGGCCGTTTCGCATTCCATCCGCCCGGTGTGCCAGGCGAGATTACGCGAAAGGCTACGCCCCGGCGAATTGTCCGTCCAGACAGGGGTCCATCCCGGCCGCACAGTCTGTGAGAATTCACATGCGCGACCGGGTTCGGTCACCGAACGGGTCCAGTCGAATTCGTTCACTGCCGCATTTTGTGACTCATTTCACTTTCCGCCACGAGTCGGTCGCTTCCCGAATTCCACAGTCGCAGCTTCTCCGGATTCCGCATCGCCCAGATTCGGGTGATGCGTCCGTCGGCGATGTCGAAGGCGTAGACCGAGACGATGTCCGCGCCGAGGTGCGCGACCAGCCCGGGTTGTCCGTTGACCGTCCGCTCGAGCAACGTGACCGCGGGTGGCGATCTCGATCCGGTGCCGCGCGATCTCCGCGCCCCCGCTGATCGGGCGCGGGAAGGCCGGGGACAGGCCACCGCCGTCCGCCGTCGCGGTCGCGCGCGGGTCGAGCAGGCCGATCAGCGCCTCGATGTCCTGTGTCTCCCACGCCTTCTTGAAGTCGCGAACCACGTCCGCGCGCGGGGTCCCAGGTGGCGAAGTGGGTGCTGGACACCGCGATCGGGCGCGGCGACGCCGATACGACCCTCGCCCCGCTACGCGCGACCGACCCGGAAGGAGCCGAGCGTGAACGACTTTCGATCGCTCGCTGATCGCGTCGAGATCGACGCCCTGCGCGCCGCGTTTCCCGATGCGGTCATGATGCGCGATTTCGCCCGGCTGGCAACGCTTTTCACCGATGACGGGGTGCTGTGCATTCCGGACGCGATATCGAACGGGCGCTTGCCATCTCAACTACGCGATCTACCACGACCGCTACCGTCGCACGACGGCGGGTTGGAGGTTCAGCGAGCGCAGGTATGAGATTCGCTATCTGGACAATTCTCCGCTATCGGGTGGCCCGCTCGGGGAGGTCGGGTTCGACGCACGCTAGCCCACCAGGCCCAGCGGGACGATTACGGCCATGCTCAGGCCGAGTACGGCGATCACGGCGGGGCCGACCCATTCGACCAGCCCGGCTACCAGGCCGACGAGGTTCGAATCCGGCGCGCAGGCTGTGCCGGTTGTGCGCGCCGGGGTGGCGTGGTGCTTCCCTTTCACAGTCATAGCCCTGGCACTACCCACCCGCTCCCCGGTCATGCGGCGAGCGGGTGGCAAACCTTGGCCGAACTCAGCGGCGGTGCAGCGCCAGTACGGGAATGGTGCGGATGCCTGCGGTCTTCTGCTCGTACTCCGCGAAGTTGGGGTAGCGCCGGGCCTGCTCGGCGTAGACGGCGTCGCGCCGCTCGCCGGTGATCTCCTCGACGGTCACCGCGAACTTCTCGGTGCCCACCTCGGCCTCGGCGGTTCCCGCCGCCGTCAGGTTGTGGTACCAGGCCGGATCCTTCGGCGCGCCGGCCGCGGAGGCGAAGATGTAGAAAGTGTTCGGATCGCCCTCGGCGGGCTGATACATCAAGGGCGTCACCAACTCTCGCCCGCTCTTGCGGCCGCGGTGATGGACGAGGACCATCGGCGCGCCCTCGAACGGGCCGCCGACCTTCCCGCCGTTCGCCCGGAACTCGGCGATGATCTTGCTGTTCCAATCCTCGGATGTGCTCATGGCTGAATTCTGTCAGCCCCGGTGATCTTCACCCGGAACCGAATCGCGCCGAATCCGCTCGCCGGGCCGCGGTCTCCGCCGCCGCCCAGGCGTCGACCATCCGCCCGGTCATGGCGATGGCCTCCTCACGTTCGCGTTCGCCGACCTCGAGGGCGGCGGCGCGCAGGGCGGCGGCGAAGCCGGTGTTGATCAGCACGGTGGTCATCACGTCGTATTCGTGATCGTCGCCGGGACCGAGGATCTGGATGACCAGCAGTTTGGTCAGCAGGCGGACGCGGCGTTCGAGTTCGGGAATGCCGCTGCTGTAGAACGGGATTCCCGCGGCGAAGGCGCGCACGAGCCGCGCGTTGGCGACCAGTTCGTCGCTGGCGGCGCGCAGCATGTTCGTCATCACCTCCGCCACGGGCCTGCTGGACATGCCGAAGACCTGTTGGGTGACGCGTTCCTCGATGCTCGCGGTGAGGCGGTCGAGAACCTCGTCGGCGATGACCGAGCGGTCCGGGAAGTACCGGTAGACAGTGCCGACGCTGACCTCGGCCGCCGCGGCGATCCGGTTCATCGAGGTGTCGGCGAGGCCGCGCTCGCCGAACAGTTCCGCGGCGACGTCGAGGATGCGCTCGCGCGTCGCCCTGGCCCGCAGCTGGCTCGGCTGCCGACGCTCGCTCATACCCTTCGCGGCCATCGTCCTCCTGCCCGCGCTCGTTCCCGGCCATACCGACGACACCCCTCGGCTCTCACGGTATCGGGCCGCGGCGCGAACGACCCGCGATAGCGCGAACCGTGTGCCGGACGACAACCCGCGGCGCACCTGCCTGTGGCGGCTCACGACGGAAACGCCTGTGCCGCACCGCCTCCCGCCGTTCTCAGGCCGTACCGTAGCGGGCGGTGTCGGCGAGCACCGTCTCGAAGGGGGTCGGGGTCAGCCCGAACGTCCGTCGCGTCAGGGCCGAGTCGAGGATGTCGGGATGGTCGAGGGAGTAGAGCATCTCGATCAGCTCGGCGGTCACCGGATCGCTCGCGCCCGCCCAGGCCAGTTCCGTCCGGGTCATCGGAATCACCTGCGGCTGCGCCACATCCACGGCCTTCGCCAGCCCGGCCACGACCTCGCGCAGCGACAGGATCGCCGAGGGCACGTGCCAGGCCCGGCCCCAGGACCGATCGTCCCGGGCGACGGTCGCCAGCGTCCGCGCGACATCGTCGACGTACGACCAGCTCTTGGGCACGTCCGGATCGCCCGGGAAGGTGACGTCCTCGCCCGCGCGCACCCTCGGGGTGACCAGGAAGTTGAACACCGACCCGGCGTCGCGGCCCAGGAACGCCGCCGCCCGCACCTCGGTCACCCGGACCCGCCCGGCCTCGTGCGCGGCCAGCGCGTCGAGCCAGATGCGCGCTCGCACAGCGCCTTTCACCGCGATCGGCCGCATGGGCAGATCCTCGGTCATCGGACCGTCGACCAGGCCGTACCCGTAGGTGTTGCCGAGCGAGACGTAGTTCGCGCCGGTGCGCTCGGCGGCGTCCAGCACGCTCGCGGCGAGCGGCGGGAATTCGGCGGGCCACCGGTCGTACGGGGGCCAGGTGGTGTTGATCAGGGTGGCGGCGCCCTCGGTCAGCTCGGTGAGCCGATCCGCGTCGGTGGTGTCGCCGACGACCCGTTCGATCGCGGGATGGTCGGGTCCCAGCCCGCGCCGACTCACCAGCCGGACCCGCTCCCCGGACTCGGCCAGTAGCAGGGCCGTACGGCTACCCGTGCTCCCGGCACCGGCGACGACGTGCAAAGACATCTCGTTCCTCCTCGGCTCGGACCGCCCGCGCGGCGGCCCGGATCCCACTGTGCCGGGGGCCGGCGGGCTAGAGTAGTGGCCGGAATGCCAGATGTCCCAAGGATCGAGCCATGCATCGGATCGCTGTTCTCGCCATGCCGCCGGTGACCCCCTTCGACCTGTCGATACCCGAGACGGTCTTTCCCGCGGTACTGATCGACGGGGAGCCGGTGTACGAGGTGACGGTCTGCACCGCCGATCCCGGTCTCGTACCCGGGTTTTCGGGCCGCCCGGTCTTCGTCGAGGAGGGGTTGGACCGGGTCGCGACGGCCGACACCGTCATCGTCACCGGGACCGGCGCGCGGGTGGCGGGCGACGCGCGGGTCCTCGACGCGCTGCGCGCGGCGGCCGCCGCGGGCAAGCGCATCGCCTCGATCTGCACGGGCGCGTTCGTGCTCGCCCAGGCGGGGCTGCTCGACGGCCGTCCGGCCACCACCTATTGGCTGTATTCGGCGGAGTTGCAGAGGCGTTTCCCCGCAGTGGAGCTGCGACCGGACGTGCTGTTCGTCGACGACGGCGATCGGCTCACCTCGGCCGGGCTGGCCGCGGGCCTGGATCTGTGCGTGCACATCGTGCGCCGCGATCACGGCGCGGCGGCCGCCAATGCCGTGGCCCGGCTCGCGGTGGTCGCGCCGATTCGGCCCGGCGGCCAGGCGCAGTTCATCGAGACCCCGGTCCCGCCGGAGACCGGGACGTCGTTGGCCGAGACCCGGGCGTGGGCGCTGGCGCGGCTCGACGAACCGCTCACGCTGCGCGAGTTGGCGGCGCACGCGCACGTCAGCACGCGCACCCTCACCCGCCGTTTCCGTACCGAAACCGGATCCAGCCCGTTGCAGTGGCTGCTCCAGCAGCGGATCGATCGCGCGCGAGAACTGTTGGAGGTCACCGGACTTCCGGTTCCCGAGGTGGCCCGGCGGTCGGGGCTGGGCACCGCCGAATCGCTGCGCCAGCACCTGGTCCGCCGCCACGGCCTGACCCCCAGCGCCTACCGCACCGCCTTCAGCCGCCGCTGATCGAAAGCCTCAGTGCCGCTTCCCGTCCTCGGCCACGACGAACAACAGCCCGCCCAGCATGGCCAGATTCTTGTGGAACTGCACCCGCTGGTTCTTCCGCGCCCCCGGCTCGTCGACGTTCCAGAAGTCGTGTCCCGCAACGGTTGTCGGAATCAGCGACAGCGCCAGCACCGCCGCCGCGGGCCGCGTCAGCACCCCCGCCGCCAGCATCGCCCCGCCCACGGCCTGCGCCACCCCGTTGCCCCGCACGATCACCTCGTCGTCCCGCGGCAACGGCACCACCCCCCGCAACGCCGCCAACGTCCCCGCCGCCACCTCCACCCGTCCGCCCGGCTCCCGAGCGGCATCCCACCCGAGCACCGCGAACGTGGAACCGATCAGTAGCCGTGCCAGCGGCCGCAATGGATTGACGCTCACGAATCCTCCTTCGACACCGGTTGATTGGTAGCGACCCTAGTCCGATCGCACCCCCGGTCGTGGGACCGCGGGCCGAGCGTCCGCGATTCGAGTACTCGCCTACGCACGACCCCGTTTCGCGCCAACACCTTTGGCGCCCCTCGAAACCGGGCGGCCCTCGCTCACCCGGACGACTTCTCCGACCCGGATCGGCGCCGGGACACCCAGCCCGTGTTCTCCTCCGCCGTGATCGCCTCGACTCGTTCGGCGAGCACCTTGTGCCGGTCCGCGGCGCCGTACGCACCGGCCTCGGCCAGATACAGAAATCCCTCGCGCCGTAGGCTTTCCGCCACGGCCCGGTACGACAGCCACGTCGCCTGCCACTGGAACAACTGCTGCATCCCCTCCGCCACCACGACCACCGCCGCCACCGACGCGGTCAGCCACCCCGCCGCCCCGACCCCCGCGAGCACCGGCACGATCGCGCCCACCACGATCTGCGCGACCTTCACCTGCTTGTACGTCCGCTGCGCCACCCGGCTCCGCGCGCTGTACCAGCGCCGCTGCTCCTCCAGCCGCCGCCACACGATCGCGGCCGGATCCTCGCCCCGCCCAACGTCTTCCACCCGCCACTCATAGCACGAAACGGCGCGGCGCGACGGTCTTCCGGTCGAGCGGAGATCGGCGAACTCACGCCTGCGCACCGACATCCGGCCGGAAGTCTCCCCGATTGCGCGCGATCAGCGTGCCGAGCAGGCGGGTTCTCGTCTCCCCCGCGGCGATGGCGGACCCGCCGTCGCGCACCCGGGCCTCCAGCCTGCGTTGCGCGGCGGCCGCGCGGTCGTCCAGATCGGCGGGCGTCTCGCCGGGCCGGGGGACGACCAGCAGGGACAGTTCGACCAGATCGAGATCGGCGACGCTCCACCGTTCGGCCTCCACCTCCTGATCGCCCAGTCGCACCCGCTTCCACTTCGTCCACCCGATGGGCCCCAGCGCCACCAGGTGTTCGACCGCCACCCCGTGAACCGTGCAGCTGATCAGGAACTGCCGTTGCACCGAATCCAGGACCGTGGCGATATCGCCGTCCGGTCCCGCCGCGGCGCGCAGCGAACCGGACGGGCGGCGGCTGGTCAGGCAGGCCGACCAGGCGCGCGTCTCGCCGTGCCAGCGACGGCTCACCCGGTAGCGGACGTCACCCTCGGTGAACGACGCCGCCCAGCGGCCCGACAGCTGATCCGGATGACACGGCCGCAGCTCGACGCTCACATCGTCGTAGTGCTCGCCGGTGCGCATCCGGATGACGATCCCGCTCGACATCAACGTCGGCGAACCACCGGTCGGTCGGGGACGAGCCTCGGCGAACCACACATCCCGGCGCTTCACCCGCCGATCAGCGGTCGAACGGTCGATCGCGTCGGCGATTCCGCCCTCGAGGTCGACCCTGATTTCGATCGGCGTGATCACACGCGTATTCCTTTCCCCCGACCATGCCATGGACCCTCCTGTCGTCACGCGGTCCGCCGAAAGCGTGGACCGAGGACCCTTCCCCCGGCACGGGTAGTCCGCTACTCGAAACCGCCGACCGGCGATCGGGAGTCGCCACAGGCTTGCCGAGCCGATTCGCGTAGAGCGCTACTCGTGCCCGCGACCACGCCCGCGCCCGAGACTGGGAGCCCAGTCGAAGGGAGGTTCTCGAATGCTCGGGACAGAACCGACAGCACTACTGACCCGCCTGCTCAGCCGGGCCGCCGAGGCGGTCGACCATCGGGTGGGCTGGTCCGGCCTGCCCATGCCGCTGGGCCTGGCCGTACTCGTCGGGCTGCGCAGCCGGATGCGCCGCCACAACCTGTTCGACACCGGCACCGGCAAATCCGATCCCCTACCGGTCGATCCGGAGACCGCCGAGGTGCGTCGGGGCGCGCGCACCCTCGACGGCACCTACAACGATCTGCACTCGCCCCGCACGGGTTCGCTCGGCTGCCGCTTCGGCCGCAACTTCCCCCCGGAGTACACCTACCCGGAGGAGGACGAGCGCCTGTGGACGCCCAATCCGCGGGAGATCAGCCGAAAGTTGCTCGGCCGCACCGAGTTCCAGCCCGCCACCACGCTGAACCTGTTGGCGGCGGCCTGGATCCAGTTCGAGGTGCACGACTGGGTCAGCCACACCGACTCCGACGCGCCCCCGTGGCGGGTGCCGCTGCCCGACGGCGATCCGTGGCCGGACCCGGACATGACGATCGCCCGCACCGCCTCCGACCCCGACACCGAACTCGGCGCGCCGCCCGCCTACCGGACCGGCGACACCCATTGGTGGGACGCCTCCCAGATCTACGGCAACACACCGGAATTCGCGGCGGCCATCCGCTCCTTCGAGGGCGGCAGGCTCGCCCTCGACGACCAGGGCCTGCCGCCCGCGAAGGCCGAGCAGCTGGTGGATCTCACCGGCCCCGCGGGCAATTTCTGGGTCGGGCTGGCGCTGCTGCACTCGCTGTTCATGCGCGAACACAACGCGATCTGCGACCGGCTGGCGCGGCGCTATCCGGACATGACCGATCAGCAACTCTACGACACCGCGCGACTGGTCAACGCGGCGCTGATCGCCAAGATCCACACCATCGACTGGACCCCGGCGATCATCGCCCACCCGACCACCGTCGCGGCCATGCGCGGCAACTGGTTCGGCGTCCTGGGCGAGGGGTTCCAGCGCCGGTTCGGCCGCGTGAGCGGCAGCGAAATCCTCAGCGGCATACCGGGTTCGGCGACCGACGACTCCGGCGTCCCGTATTCGCTGACCGAGGAGTTCGTCGCCGTCTACCGCATGCATCCGCTGATCCCCGACGAGTTCACCGTCCGCGCCCTCGCCGACGACGCGGTCCGCGCCGAACACGAATTCCCGGATCTCATGGTCGCCCATGTGCGCGAGCGCCTGGCCGAGACCCCGATGGCTGACCTGTTCTACTCCTTCGGCCGCGCACATCCCGGCGCGCTGACCCTGCACAACTATCCGCGGCACCTGCAAGAGCTCACCCGCCCCGGACATCCGCTCACCGATCTGGCGACCCTCGAGATCCTGCGCGTGCGGGAACGAGGGGTGCCGCGCTACAACGAGTTCCGGCGGCAGCTGCGCCTCGCCCCGGCCGCCTCCTTCGCCGACCTGACCGACAACCCCGACTGGGCCCGCGAGCTGGAACGGATGTACGGCGACGTCGAGGACGTCGACCTGATGGTCGGGCTGTACGCCGAACCCAAACCCGCGGGATTCGGCTTCAGCGACACCGCCTTTCGCGTCTTCGTGCTGATGGCATCCCGGCGGCTCAACGCGGATCGCTTCTTCACCAGCGACTTCCGCCCCGAGATCTACACCGAGGCCGGACTGGCCTGGGTGCGCGACAACACCATGCGCAGCGTGCTGCTGCGCCACTTCCCCACGCTGGCGCCCGCGCTCCACGGCGTCGCCAACCCGTTCGCGCCGTGGCGGAGCACCGCCCGGAAAGGAACCCCCGGCCATGACTGACCTGGCAGCACCGCGCACCACCTACCTCCGCTACCGCGAGGACCTCGAACGGCCCCGGCCCGACGAGGAGGAGATCATCGACAAGATCATCGAGGTGTTGCGGCACAACAACGAACGCGCCTACCACACCCACAAGCACGGCCTGCGCGACGCGCACGCCAAGAGCCACGGCATCCTGCGCGGCGAACTCGTCGTCCACGCCGATCTGGCGCCGGAACTCGCGCAGGGGCTGTTCGCCCGGCCCGCGACCTATCCGGTGATGGCCCGGCTGTCGAGCACCTCCGGCGTCATCCGCAGCGACCAGTTGCGCGGCGTGCGCGGGCTCGGCATCAAGGTGCTCGGCGTGTCCGGGCCGCGGGCGCTGCCCGACGACCACGCCACCACGCAGGACTTCGTCATGGTCACCCATCGCGAATTCCTGTTCGCCGACGCGCACGCCTACCTCACCCGCGGGATGCCGACCGCCTGGCTGCTCGCCCGGCTGCCCGATCCGGTGTTGCAGACCGGCGCGACCGTGCTGTCCGCGCTCGATGACCGCGTCCTGCGGCGCATCGGGCGGCCGCTGCCGCCGACGCTGAACGTGTTCGTGCGGCCCAACACCCACATCCTCGGCGACACCTTCCACACCTCGGCGCCGCTGCGCTACGGCGATCACGTCGCCAAGATCCTCTACGCGCCCTCGTCGCCGGAAGTCGTTGCGCTGCAAGGCGAACCGCTGCCCGAGACGGGGATCAACGCGCTCCAGGACATCGTGGTGGACTTCTTCGCCGCGCACGGCGCGGAATACGAACTGCGCGTGCAGCTCTGCACCGACGAGCGGCGCATGCCCATCGAGGACGCCACCGTGGAATGGCCCGCGTCCGAGTCGCCCTACCGCACCGTCGCCACCGTCCGGTTCCCGCCCCAGGATCCCTACAGCCCGCAGCGCCGCGCCTACGGCGACGACGTGCTGTCGTTCAATTCCTGGCGCGGCCTGGCCGCCCACCGGCCGCTGGGATCGATCAATCGCCTCAAGAAGCGCGTGTACGAGGCGTCCAGCAACTACCGCCATCACGTCAACAACGCACCGCGCGTCGAACCCACGGATATCGACCAACTGCCGAACTGAAACGCCGTCATGACAAATCACCACATTTTCCCGAATTGAACGCGTCGCGGTGAATTCCGAACGCTCGACAGCGCGACAACGTCGCGTGAGTGCCCGGCAGGATCTACACTTTCTGCCCATGGGCGACTGGCAGCTGCTCGATCGTCCCACCGAATTCGAGATGGTTCGACACGCATTGACGAGCGGCGCCACCGGTGGCGTCGTTCTCGTCGGCGCCGCCGGTGTGGGGAAGACGACGCTTGCCCGCCTGGTGACCTCGAAACTGACCGTGCCGGTTCGGTGGGCGGCGTGCACACAATCCTCGCAGGCCATTCCACTGGGCGTTTTCGCGCCCTGGATCGCGGTGACGGCGTCGCGCGACCCGATCGCCCTGCTGAGTTCGGCCCGGGAAAACCTGGTGGCCCAGCCGGATACGGTGATCGGCGTCGACGACGCCCATCTGCTCGACGAGCTGTCCGCAACGCTTCTGCATCAAATCGCGGTGGACGGGTCGGCGCGGATTGTGGCCACGGTCCGTTCCGGCGAACCGGTTCCCGATGCCGTCACATCCTTGTGGAAGGACGGCTACCTGCAACGCGTCGAATTGACGGCATTCTCGAAACAGCAATGCGTCCGGCTCGTGGAAACGGTTCTCGGCGGCGCGTTGGAGGGCCTGAGCGCGGACGTGATGTGGGATTCCTCCGGCGGCAATCCCCTGTTTCTGCGCAACATGGTCGAGGGCGCGCGGGAGGCGGGCACCCTCACCGAGGTCAGCGGGGTCTGGCAATTGCGCGGCCCGACCGCGGTGCCGTCCGGCTTGGCCGCCCTGCTGGAGGAGCGGCTGGTGCGCGCGGACGAACCCGTGCGCGAGGCGCTGAAAATGCTCGCGCTCAACGAACCGCTCGATATCGATGTGCTCGTGGAACTGGTCGGGGAAAAAGCGGTCGACGCCGCTGAGATCGCCGATCTGATCCGGGTGAGCGACGACGGGCGCGGGCACATCAGCGCGCGCTTCAGCCATCCCCTGCTCGGCGATGTGCTGCGCCGCCGCATCGGTACCGCCTCGGCCCGCCGCGGGCGCGGCCGCATCGTCGAGGCCCTGCGGGACCGTCCGCTCACCACCGCGGGCGACCGCATCCAGTTCGCGCAGCTGTATCTCGACAGCGACCAACCCGTCGACGTAGAGCTGTTGGTCACCGCGGCCAAGGACGCGATCTTCCTGTCGAATCTGGCGCTGGGCGAACGGTTCGCGCGCGCGGCGTTCGAACGCGGCGGCGGCCTGCGCGCCGCGGAACTGCTGGCCCGCGCCCTGCTGTGGCAGGGTCGCCCGCTCGAGGCCGACGCCATCCTGGCCGCCTTCGATCCGGACGACCTCGATCAACTCGAACTCGTGCAGTGGGGCCTGCCGCGGGCGAGCCTGCTGTTCTGGTCGCTCGGCGACATCGAGCACAGCCGCGAACTCATGGATCTGATGACCGCCCGCGTCGAGCACCACATGCTGCTGCTGGTGGTCGAGGCCGCCGCGGCCGCGATGACCGTGCATCTCAACCGCATCGAGGAGGGCATCGCCGCCGCCGAACGCGTGCTCGCCGACCGCGAATCACCCAAGCAGGCCATCGATTTCGCGGCATTCGCCGCCGGGCTGGCCATGCCGGTCGCCGGGCGCGGCGCGGACTTCGAACCCATCGCCGCGCGCAGCCGCGCCGAGAAGAAGCCGACCGACGGCATGATCCGGGTCATGGTGCGCTACAGCGACATTCTGGCGCTCACCATGATCGGCGAACTCGATCTGGCCGAGCAGCGCGCGGTCGAGTACAGCCGATTCTCCTCGGCCGCACAGTTTCTCGGCTGGGCGATCGCCAAGATCGGCGCGGGCGTGGTCGCCACCTATCGCGGCCGGTTCCGCGAGGCCATCACCTCCTTCGAACAGGCCCTCGCCGCCATGCACGCGGAGAAGTCGCTGCCCTGGCAGCTGCCCGCCCGGTTGCTGCTCGTGCGCGCCTACGCCGCGCTCGGCGACGTGCCGCAGGCCGAACGCGTGCTCGCCGAGGCGAATCAGCACAGCGGCCCGCATCTGGCCCTGCACGAACCGCAGCGGCTGCTCGCGCAGGCGTGGTTGGCCGCGGCGTCCGCCGGGCGGCACTCGGCGGTCGAACTCGCGCGCAAGGCCGCCACGACCGCCCGCAGCGCGGGACAGTACGCGCTCGAGGCCGAGGCCCTGCACCACGCGACCCGATTCGGCGACCGCACCGACGCCGCCCGCCTCGCCGCCCTCGCCAACCGCGTACAGGGCCCGATCGCGGGCATCTACGCCCGGCACGCCGCCGCGGTCGGCAATACCGATCCGGGCGCGCTGGCCGCGGTCAGCGCCGAATTCGAGGGCGCGGGCCTGCTGCTGTCGGCGGCCGACGCCGCCGCGCAGGCCGTGCCGATCCACGACCGCGCCGGACGCCGCCGCCTCAGCGCCGAGGCCGCCGCCCGCGCCCTGCAACTGGCGGCCCGCTGCGACGGCGCCGCGACCCCCGCCATCACCGCGGCCGCGCAGCCGCTGCCCATCACCGCCCGCGAACGCGAGATCACCGCGCACGTCGCCCGCGGGCTGTCCAACCGCGAAATCGCCGAGCGCCTGGGCGTTTCCGTGCGCACCGTCGAGGGCCATATCTACCGCGCGTGCACCAAACTCGACGCCGAGGACCGCGACCAGCTGGCGAAGATCGTCTGGCGCGAGCTCAGCTCGTAGTCCGGGACGCCGGGACCGATTCGGCGCCGTGGGCGAAGCCCGCGGTCTCGGGTCCGTGCTGCGGCCGATCCTGGCCCCGCAGGCGGGGCAGGACCCGCTCGAGCGCCTCGATCAGCAGATCGGCCAGATCGTGGCTGAAGCCGTTGCGGACGACGACGCGCAGCACCGCGAGATCCTCGCGATCGGCGGGGAAGGTGTAGGCGGGCACCAGCCAGCCCTGTTCGCGCAGGGCCGCCGACACGTCGAACACCGAGTACCCGCGCTCGCCGTCGGCGAGGGTGAAGGCGAACACCGGTAACTCGCTGCCGTCGGTGAGCAGCCGGAACGCGCCGAGCCCCGCGATCCGGGCGGCGAGCGAGGTCGCGACGTCGCGGCAATACCGTTGCACGCGTTCGTATCCCGTGCGCCCGAGCCGCAGGAAGGTGTAGTACTGCGCGACCACCTGCGCGCCGGGCCGGGAGAAGTTCAGCGCGAAGGTCGGCATCCGCCCGCCGAGGTAGTTCACGTGGAAGATCAGATCCTCCGGCAGCGCCGCCGCGTCCCGCCACACCACCCAGCCCACACCCGGATAGACCAGGCCGTACTTGTGGCCGGAGGTGTTGATGGAGGCCACCCGCGGCAGCCGGAAGTCCCACACCAGCTCGGGGTCGCAGAACGGCGCGATCATCGCCCCCGACGCGCCGTCCACGTGCACCGGGATATCCCAATCGTGTTGGCGCGCAAGCTCGTCCAGCGCCGCGCAGATCTCGGCCACCGGTTCGTAGCTGCCGTCGAAGGTGGAGCCGAGGACCGCGACCACACCGATGGTGTTCTCGTCGCAGTGCCGGGCCGCCTCCTCGGCGGTGAGGTGGAATCGGTTGCCGGACATGGGAACCAGGCGCGGTTCCACGTCCCAGTAGTTCGCGAACTTCTCCCAGCAGACCTGAACGTTCACGCCCATCACCAGATTCGGCCGCTCGGTGGACAATCCGGCCGCGCGACGGCGCTGCTGCCAACGGCGTTTCAGCGCCAGCCCCGCCAGCATGCACGCCTCGCTGGAGCCGGTGGTGGAGCAGCCGGTCACAGCCCGCACGTTCGCGGCGTGCCACAGGTCGGCGAGGATCCGCACGCAGCGCTGCTCGAGGGCGGCGGTGCGCGGGTACTCGTCCTTGTCGATCATGTTCTTGTCGAAGCACTCGCTCATCAGGGCACGGGCCGTCGGCTCCATCCACGTCGTCACGAACGTGGCCAGATTGAGCCGGGCGTTGCCGTCGAGCATCAGTTCGTCGTGCACGACCTGGTAGGCCGTATCGCTGTCGAGTTCGTCCGCGGGCAGCCGGTCCCGCGGCACGCTGATCGGTTCGCGGGTGAACACCGGGTTCACCGCCACATCACCGGAGTCGAGATCCGACGAGTGGGAAGGATGGATCAGGGGCATACGAGCCTCCCTCGCGCGTGGGTGGTTGTCGCGACGCGTGCCCGAGCGTAGCCGCTCGCCGTCCGGACGGGTGGAACCGCGCGCGGAGCGGCGGCGGCGACCCGAATCGTGCGGTGGCCCAGGGCGATTCGGGGCGGGCAGACACGAAACAGGCCGACCAGTCTTTCTGCGCGGAACGGTCCCCTCGGGGTTACAGTGGGTGCGGCGGCCGGGGTCGGGTCGGCCGCCCTCGGTCGAAAGGACGGACGGCATGCAGAGTCGGGACCGCACCCGGAGCGTCGGGCCGGACGGCCTGCTCACCGCCACCGTCGGCCGCCTCGCGGACGCGGTGGTCGTCACCGCCGCGGGGGAGATCGATCTCGCCACGGTCGCGCATCTGCGGGCCGCGCTCGATCAGGCCGTCGCCGCCCCGGAGCCGGTGCTGATCGTCGATCTCACCGAGGTCGAGTTCATCGGTTCGATCGGGTTGGCCGCGCTGCTGGCCGCCGCCGAGGCCGCCGCGCCCCGGCCGCTGCGGCTGCTCGCCTCGCCGCGGGTCCGGCGCCCGCTCGCGGTCACCGGATTGGATCGGATCCTGTCGGTCTACTCCGACCTCGTCGCCGCGCGCACCGCTCTATAGTCTCGATCCGTGACAGAGCGGGAACAGTCCTCGGCGACACCGGAATTGCGGGTCGAACACGGGATGATCGGCGAGGTGGCGGTGGTGACGCTGTACGGGGAGATCGACGGCGACACCGCCCCGCGGCTGGCGCAAGCGGTCCGGGAGGGCATCGCCCGCACGCGCGCGGACTTCTGCGTGATCGATCTGACCGATGTGGACTTCCTGGGCGGCGCGGGCCTGAAGACCTTGGCCGCCACGGCCGAGGCCGCCGACCGCCGGAGTCAACCCCTGCGCATCGTGGTGGACGAGAACCGGCCGGTCATCCGCCCGCTCGAGATCACGGGACTGGAGAAGTTCCTGGCCCTCTACCACACCGTCGACGAGGCCCTGCGCGCCTGACTCACGAATCGGCCACGCACGCGGGCGGATAGCGCGGCCGATCCAGCGACACCTCGGCCCACACCGTCTTGAACCCGTCGCGCCGCGCGACCCCCCACGCCCGAGCCAGCTGATCGACCAGAATCATCCCCCGTCCCCCACTCGAATCCGGCGTCCGGATTCGCGGCTCCCCCGCCCCGCTGTCGTCCACCTCGACCCGCAACCGCGGCGGCCCCGTGGGCATCGACAATCGGCATCGCCGCGGCGGCCGCCCGTGCTCCCACGCATTGCTCACCAATTCGTCCACGACCTGCACCGCGTCCTCGACGATCACCCCCGTCCGCGGTGCCAGCATCCCTCGCACGATCTCCCGAATCCGCCACTCCGCCACCGCGTCCAGATCGAACTCGACCCCCGGCTCCCCGTCCCCCGGCCCGAGCCGCAACGGTGTCATCACCCAGCCACCTCCCGACTCCCGGCAAACCCACGACACCGCCCGTTTACCCACCCGCGTCCGAAAGAAAACCGGTCGGTGGTCCGGGCACCCGCCCGGCGGGACCCCGGTCCTCAATCCAGCTGTAGCCGCGGCGAATACATCTCCAGCCAGGTGTGCAGATCGATCGCGCGGTCGAGCCCCATCCGCACCCGCGGTTCCATCCGGCTCGGATCCTCCGCGACCGCCTGCTGCAACCAGTTCCGATCGAGAATACCGAACAGCTCCGAATCGTGGTCCGCCAGGAGCTCCTTCCCGAGTTGCTGGAGGTTCGCCGCATACCCGGGATCCTGCGTCGAGGGGTACGGGCTCTTGACCCGATCCACCACCGATTGCGGCAGCACATGTTTCGTGGCGTGCCGCAGCAAACTCTTCTCCCGCCCGTCGAAGGTCTTCAGCGACCACGGCGTGTTGTAGACGTACTCGACCAGCCGGTGATCGCAGAACGGTACCCGCACCTCGAGCCCCACCGCCATGGACATCCGATCCTTGCGGTCGAGCAGCTGCCGCACGAACCGCGTCAGATGCAGATGACACACCGTGCGCATCCGCCGTTCGACCTCCGACGCGCCGTCGAGTTGGTCCACCTCCGCGCACGCGGCCGCGTACTCGGCGTCGACGTAGTCGGTGAGCTCCAGCCGGTCGCGCAGCCCCGGCTCGAGCATCTCCCACCGCGCCTCGTTGCGCAGGGCATTGCCGAAGGCCATCCACGGAAAGGTGTTCGCCCGCACCGCCTCCGGGTCGTGGAACCAGCGGTACCCGCCGAACACCTCGTCGGCCGACTCTCCCGACAACGCCACCGTCGACTGCTCGCGAATCGCCTTGAACAGCAGATACAGCGAGGTGTCCATATCCCCCAGCCCCGCCGGGATGTCCCGCGCCCCGATCACCGCGCGCCGCACCGCGAGACTCGACAGATCGCCGGGATCGAGCACCACGTCGTGATGCGCCGACCGCACCAGCGCGGCCACCTCCCGCACGAACGGCGAATCCGGCGTGTCGCGCATCTCGTCGGGAACCAAGTTCTGCTCCTGATCGGCGAAATCCACCGAGAACGTGCGCAGCCGCTCGCCGTGCTCGGCAAGCTGCCGGGCCGCCAGCCCGGTGATCGCGCTGGAATCCAGTCCGCCCGAGAGCAATACGCACCGCGGCACATCGGAGATCAGCTGCCGCCGCACGATGTCGGTCATCAGCTCGCGCACCCGGTCCACGGTCTCCGCGCGGCCGTCGGTGTGCTCCACGGCCTCGAGCCGCCAGTAGGTGCGTTCGCGAATCCCGTTGCGGTCCACCGTGATCACCGTGCCGGGCAGCACCTCGCGCATCCCCTTCCACAGCGCCCATCCGTGCGCCTTGGTGAACGCGAACAACTCCCGCAGCCCGTCGCGGTCGACGACCCGCTCCGCCAGCGGATTCGCCAGGATCGCCTTGGGTTCCGAGCCGAACAGCACCCCGTCGGGCGTGGGGTGGTAGTAGAACGGCTTGATCCCCATGCGATCCCGCACCATCAGCAGCTTCTCGTCGCGCTGATCCCAGATGGCGAACGCATACATGCCGTTGAGGTGGCCGACCATCGCCTCACCCCAGTGCAGGTAGGCGTGCAGCACCACCTCGGTGTCGCTGTCGGTGGTGAACGAATGTCCTTGGGCCTCGAGCTGTTCGCGCAGCTCGCGAAAGTTGTAGGTCTCGCCGGAGTAGATCAGTCCGACGTCTCCCGCGGGCGTGCCGAAACTCATCGGCTGGGTGCCGCCGGGCAGATCGATGATGGCCAGCCGACGATGTCCGAGTCCGGCGTGCGGCCGCACGAAGGTGCCGCTCCCGTCCGGTCCCCGGCACGCCATCGTCTCGGTCATCGCGTCCAGAACAGCCTGCTGCTGGGTCAGATCACGCTCGAAGGACACCCAGCCCGCGATACCACACATATCGCAGCCTTCCCTGTGGTGGGCAAAATTGGTTAGGGCAAACAACTATGCGTAATCCCGTTGTAACACAGCGCTTCCGAGTGCGCCACAGCCCTCGTGTTTCCGCTGGTCTATCGGTCCGGGCTACAGGCGGCGGTCCGGTCGAGCTCGGCGCACGGGGTGTCACCGTGCGCGCGGATGATGTCCTTCCCGGCGCGATCGGTGAGGAAACGCAGGAAGGCGGCGGCCAGCGAGTCGTAGGGCAGTTCGCCGTTGCTGTAGGCGTATTCGACGCCCCAGAAGGGATAGGCGTGCGCCATGACCTCGTCGCGCGCGGGGCGGTGCCCGTCGATGGTGACCGCGACGACGCCGGGCGCGTGGGCGGCCTCGGTGTAGGCGGCGTAGCCGATCGCGCCCGGGGTGGCGGCCACGGTCTCGAGCATGTCGCGGGTGAGCGGCACCTCGCAGGCGGCCGGGCCGGGCGGGTTGGTGACCCGGATGGCGCGACAACTGTTCTGCGGCAACGTGACCGGCGCGCCGTCGAGCAGCCGTTGCTGGAAGGTCTCCCGGGTGCCCGACCCGAGCGCGCGATTGACCAGCCGCACCGGCTGCGCCGGGCCGCCGAGTTCACTCCAGTCGGCGATCCGGCCGCGGAACAGGTCGCCGATCCGGGCGGCGGGCAGATCGTGAATCCCCGAGTCGCCGTTGACGATCACCGCGAAGGTGGCCATGGCCAGCGGCCGGGGCAACAGGTCGGGGTAGCCGACGCCCTTGGGCCCGTCGGTGATGGCGAGCAGGCCGGGGTTGCCGCGGCCCTCCTCGTCGACGCGGGCCAGACCGCGTTCGCTGCCGTCGAAGGCGAACGTGAACCGCGCTCCCGCACAGGTTTTGCGGTAGGCGTCGGCGGCGTCGTGCACGACCGGCTCGAATGCCGAGGACCCGACGAGGGTGAGCGAACCGGACACGCAGTCGGCCGCGGGCGGATCGTCGCCCACCAGCGCGACCACGAACTGGACCACGATGATGACCACCAGGAACACCAGGAAGCCCAGCACATTGCGGGACACCCCGGTGCGGCTGCGGGTTTCGCAGATCCGGCCGCCCTTGAGTTTGCCGCGCAACGTCGGTTCGGGGTAGTCGGCGTCGGCGGTGCTGCGCTCGAGGATCGCCAGGATCTTGTAATGGTCGCCGCGATTCATCGGCACCTTGGGCAGATCGATGACGCCCAGTTGCCGAGAGGTGTCCTCGCGCACCGCGATTCCCCGCCCCGGCTCGAGGTAGTCGCGCAGGCTGCGGTCGCTGAGTTCGTTCACCGCCGTGCCGAGCACGCGGCGACGCGGGAACTCCAGATGCATCCCCACCGGCTCGTCGCCGGGCGTGGCGTAGTCACCGGGGTCGATGTAGGTGACGCCGTTGTTCTCGATGCGCACCAGCACGATCGACAGATCCCGCAGCCCGGGATCGCCCTGCACCGCGTGCAATTGGGTGAGGACGCCCGGATAGACCGAATCGATCTCGCCGGTCACGGGCGTGTCCATCTGCACGCGGTACCCGAGCTGTTTGCGGCGGATCACCACGAATTCCCACACGAACGCGATCAGCGAGACCGCGAGCGCGATGATCGGCAGCCCGATCTGGATCAGATAGTTGTCCACCAGGACCGAATCCCCCGAATCCCTTGCCTGCCCGCCATTCTCGGCCGCCCCTCCCCCTCCGGCCAGGGTTGAAGCCCAACGTTGGCCGACAATTCACCTGGCCGCCCCGCGCCGGGCTGCGGCCACCGCAACGCCGACTCACCTGTCCGCTTCACGCCGGGCCGCGGTCACCGCAACACCGACTCCCCTGTCCGCCCCCCGCGCGCGGAGTTCACCGCAAGGTCAGGGCGGCGTCGGCGGCCGCGGTGACCAGCGCGACGGCGGTGGCCGCGGCGACGACGGCGTGCGAACGGCGATAGTGGGTGGTGAGGACCGCGACGAATTCGCGCAGGAACGCGGCGGGCAGGAAGTAGGTCGCGGTGCGCGCGCCGAGGACCTGGGCGTCCACGCCGAGCCGCCGGGTCAGCGCGGCGGTGCGCAGGACGTGGAAGTTGCTGGTCACCACCGTCATTCGCAGTTTCCCGGGCGGAAGCGCGCGGGCCTCGAGTTCGCGCAGGCAGTTGCGCAGGTTCTCCTCGGTGTTGCGGGAGCGGCGTTCGCGCACGACCACGCACCCCGGAATCCCGCGCGCGGTGAGGTACCGGCCCATCGCGTCGGCCTCGGAGGTGGTCTCGTCCGGGCCGCGGCCGCCGCAGGTGACCACGATCGGGTTGCCCCCGGCCGCGACCGCCGCGCGGTAGACGCGGATACCCCGATCCAGCCGGGCGGCGAGCAGCGGCGTCACCGCGCCCCGATTCAGCCCGCAGCCCAGCACGACCACGGCATCGACCTCGGTCCGCTCGGGCAGTCGCTCGTAGAGCAGGGCGTAACCGCCGAACGCGATCAGATGCACCACGAGATACGCGCCCAGCGCGCCGGATACCAGCGCGAGCTGCATCGCCCACTCGGGCGCCCGGGTGCCCGCGTCGGCGGCCACGACCGCGGCGACCAGCACCAGCAGTCCCGCCCCGACCACCAGCGGCGTCGAGGTGATCGGGGCCAGGCCCTCCCGCCGGATCACCTGCACGCCGTTGACCACCAGCGCGAGCGCGGTCACCGTCGGCACCAACGCCACGACGACGCGCACGGCCGACCCCGGCACCGCGAGCGGGATCACCGCGGCGAGCGACAGCACCACGCCCGCGACCAGCGCGCCGACCGCGCCCAGCAGGACGAAACCGGTCGAGAGCCGGCGCGGCTCCCGCCGGATGCGCGACACCCCGACGATCGCCAGGACCACCCCGGCGCACAGCAACACCGTCGTTCCCATCCGCCCTCGCCTCCAGCGCCATCCGTAGCCGACGCACCGGCGATTCCCCCTCCCGCCGCCGCGAAACCGCAAACGGGCGAGTCGATTTCAGCCGTTCCGATCCGTCACGAATGCGGCTTTTCCGAGCCGGACGGCGCCGTCGCCGTACACCTCGACGCCGGTGACCGAGGTGGCGTGCACGGTCAGATTGCGCCCCCGATAGGTGTAGATGTACGGATTCTCCCGCTGCACGATCCGCACCGCCTGCTCGTAGAGCGGCCCGCGCCGCGCGGGGCTGGGGCTGTGCGCGGCCCACCCCAGCACCTCGTCCAGTTCGGGCGAGCTGAATCCGCTGTAGTTGCCGGAGGATCGGCTGGTGAGAAAGCGGGCGATATTACCGTCCGGATCGAGCCGCCCCGACCAGCCCAGCAGCAGCGCCTCGTAGTTGCCGCGCTTCTGCGCGGCGAGCATATCGGCGTACTCGGCGGGCACGATCCGCAGATCGAACCCGCCCTCGGCGAGGGCGGTCCGCAGCTCCTGCGCGTAGGCGAGCTGGTCGGCCACGTTCATCACCTGCATGGTGATCGGATACGGTTGCGGCACACCGGCTTCGGCGAGCAGCCGCCGGGCGCGCTCCGGATCGTGCGGCGGGCACGCGGTGGCGGCCGCGGTGGCGTAGGAGGTGCGCGGCGCGATCGGGGTGCAGGCCGGTTCGTACCAGCCCTTGAACACCTTGTCCACCAACGCCTGTCGATCGATGCTCAGCGAAATCGCCAGGCGCACCCGGGGATCGGTGGCCAGCGGGGTGTCGATGCGCCCGGCCGGTTTCCCGGCCCCGTCGACATTGCCGGTGTTGAGGTAGAAGCCCTGGAACCCGAACGAACCCGACACCAGCAGACGCAGCCGGGAATCGGCGCTCAACGCGTCCACGTCCTGCGGGGACATGGTGTCGGCGACCTGGATCTCCCCGGCGCGCAGGGCGGCGGCGCGGGCCTTGGGGTCGGGCATGACCCGGTAGGTGATCCGATCGAGGTGCACGGCGCGGGCGTCGTAGTAGAGCGGATCGCGCTCCACCACGATGCCGCGCGGTCCCCGCTCGACGAATTTGAACGGGCCCACGCACACCGGCCGATCCCCGAAGTCCTTGCCGGTCTCGCGCAAGGTGTACGGGGACATGATCATTCCGGCGCGGTCGGCGAGCGCGGCCGTGATCGGGGCGAACGGCGTGCTGAAGTGGATCACCACCGTGGCGGCCCCGTCGGTCCCGATATCGGTGATCGGGCCCAGTTCGCCCGTGCGCTGCGAGCCGTCGAGGGTGAGGTGGCGTTGCAGGCTGGTCCGCACCGCGTAGGCGTCGAAGGTGGTGCCGTCGGCGAAGCGGACCCCGGCCCGCACCGGAACGGTCACGGTCCGGCCGTCGTCGGAGAAGTGCGGCAGATCGGTCGCGAGCTGCGGCACCAGATTGCCGGAGGCGTCGTTGTCGTAGAGCTTCTCGCAGATCGTGTTCATGACATAGCGCGTGTACAGCGAGCTGGAGGTGGTCGGATCGAGGCGGTCGGGCTCGTTGGACAGGCCCATCACCAGCTCACCGCCCGCGCGGACCGGCCGGTCGCCGACCGGCGTGCCGTAATCGTCCATGTGCGTGGCCGTTTCGACGGTCGGCGTGGTCTGCGAACAGGCCGCGGCCGCGAGGACCACCAGGGCCGCGGCGATCGGTCGGAACCAGCGAATGCGCATCGGCGTCAGCCCTCTGTCTCGGATTACACTCATCGGCCCGCCGCGTACCCCTGCATCCCCCGCGGATTGGCCGCGGCGGACAGCACGCCGGTCTCCGGATCGCGGGCCACCGCCGACAACCGGCCCTCCGACCACGGGCCGTTCACCCGGACGCGGTGCCCGCGGCGTTCGAGGTCGGCGATCACCCCGGCGTCGAACCGTGATTCCACCACGACCCCGGCGGGATTCGTCGCGCGCGGATAGAACGAACTCGGGAAGCTCTCCTGATGCCAGTTCGGCGCGTCGATCGCGGCCTGGAGGTCGTCCCCGTGGCACAGCGCGACGGACAGGAAGAAGTGCAGGCTCCACTGATCCTGCTGATCCCCGCCCGGCGTGCCGAACGCCAGCACCGGCTCCCCGTCGCGCAGCGCCAGCGACGGGCTCAGCGTGGTGCGCGGGCGGCGGCCCGGCGCCAGGGAATTCGGCAGATCCGGCGTCAGCCACGCCATCTGCAACCGGGTGCCGAGCGGGAAACCGAGTTCGGGGATCACCGGATTGGATTGCAGCCAGCCGCCGCTGGGCGTCGCCGCGATCATATTGCCCCAGCGGTCCGCGACGTCGAGATGGCAGGTGTCACCGCGCACCCCGCCGTCGGGGCCGACGGTCGGTTCGCCGATACCGAAACCCGTTGGCACACCGCGTGTTTCGGTGCGGGCGAATGCGGGCAGGCGCGGCGGCGCGCCGTCGGGACGGCCGGGCCGCAGCTGCGCCGACGCGGTCGGCCCGATGAGTCGCGCGCGCTCGGCGTTGTATTCGGGCGAGAGCAGCGTGGCGACCGACACCGTCGCGCTGTCGCCGTACCATGCCTCGCGGTCGGCCATGGCCAGTTTCGACGCCTCGATGAGATGGTGGTGATACTCGGCCGTGCCGTAGTCGGGCAGCTCGGCCAGCAGGGCGAGTTGCTGGGCGAACACCGGTCCCTGACTCCACAGCCCCGGTTTGGCGATGGTCCAGCCGTTCCAGTCGTAGGTGACCGGATCCTCGTACGCCGCGGCGTGATTCGCCAGATCGTCGCCCGAGAGGGTCCCCGCGTGCCGCTCGCCCGAGGTGTCGAGCGTCGGGCGCGCGGCGGCGGCCGTCAACGCCTCCGCGACGAATCCGCAGCGCCACACCCGCCGCGCCGCCTCGATCCGGCTCTCGCGGTCGGGTCCCGCCGCCTCCGCCTCGGCGAGAACCCGCCGCCAGGTGCGTGCCAACGCCGGATTCCGCAGCAGCGCACCGGGTTCGGGCGGACGGCCGTCGCGCAGGTAGATCGCCGCGGAGTCCGGCCACTCGGCGCGGAACAGGTCGGCGACGGCCGCGACGGCCGCGCCGATCCCCGGCACCGCGGGCACCCCGCGCTCGGCGTACCCGATGGCGTAGGACAGCACCTCCGCCAGGGATTTGGTGCCGTAATCGCGCAGCAACAGCAGCCACGCGTCGAACGCGCCCGGCACCGCCGCCGCCAACGGCCCGGTGCCCGGGACCAATTCGAGCCCCAGCCCGCGATAGTGCGCGACGGTGGCCCCGGCCGGGGCCGGGCCCTGCCCGCACAGCACCCGCGGCGGCCGCCCGGCGGGCGCGAGCAGGATCGGCGCCTCCCCGGCCGGGCCGTTGAGATGCGGTTCGGCGACGTGCAGCACGAACGCCGCCGCCACCGCCGCGTCGAAGGTGTTGCCGTCGTGCTCGAGCACGGCCATGGCGGTGGCCGAGGCCAGCCAGTGGGTCGACGACGCCATGCCGAAACCGCCCCGCAGGGTGGGCCGCGTGGTGAACACCGCGGTCCGCCTCACACCGCGATGCGATGGAACAGCACCTGCTCGAGCAGCGCCACCAGCACGTCGCGCACCGAATTCCGGTCGCGCGCATCGCATTCCACCAGCGGAATCCAGTCCTCCAGCTCGAGCGCCTCGCGCACCTCCGCGAGCGCGAACCGCCGCTCCTCGTCGAAGCGGTTGACCGCCACCACGAACGGGGTCTTCTTCTCCTCGAAGTAGTCCAGCACCGGGAAGCAGTCGTCGATGCGGCTGGTGTCCACCACGATCACCGCGCCGAGCGCGCCGTCGATCAGGTCGTCCCACAGGAAGACGAACCGATCCTGGCCGGGCGTGCCGAACAGGTAGAGGATCAGCGACCGCTCCAGCGTGATGCGGCCGAAGTCGAGGGCGACGGTGGTCTCCGTCTTCTCGTCGCGGCGGCCGCGATCGTCGACGTCGAGCGACACCTCGGTCATGGCGGCCTCGGTGGCGAGCGGCTCGATCTCCGAGATCGCGCCGATGAATGTCGTCTTCCCGACGCCGAAGCCGCCGCTGACGACGATCTTCACCGACGACGGCGTGGTCTTGGGCTGGTCAGAGTGCCCGGACAAGATCCCTGATCCTCTCGATGGCGGCAACGGTCAATTCGGGGGCCTCCCGCACGGTGACGAAACCGGCGACGGCCAGATCGCTCACGATCACCTTGGCGACGCCCACCGGAACCTTCAGCGCCACAGCGACTTCGGCGATGGAATGCGGTTCCTGGCACAACCGCACGACGGCGAGCTGCTCGAGTTGCAACGGCGCGGGCAGCGCCGACGGCGGCGCCTGCACCAGGGTCTCGATGCGCAAACCGTCGATGACGGGGGTGGTGCGTCCGCCCGTGACGACGAACGGGCGCACGAACTCGTCGTCGTCGGCGAAATCACTGTGGGTCATCTGCGCAGGGTCTCTCGCAATTCGGAGATCAGCGCCGGATTCAGCAGCGACCCGGCGCGTTCGGCCAGCACCGACATCTCGTAGCCGAGCTGACCGACATCGCAGGTGCTGTCGGCGATCACGCCGAGGCAACTGCCGTCGCTGATCGTCGAGACGAGCAGGAAACCCCGGTTCATCTCGATCATGATCAGTTCGAGGCCGTCGAAGGAGTAGCTGCGCGAGGCGCTGCGGGCGAGGCTGGTCAGCCCGGACACCATGGCGCCCAGCCGATCTGCGGCGGCGCGCTCGAGCCCGTCGGACATGGCGATGAGCAACCCGTCCGAGGAGACCGCGATCGCCTCGCGCACGCCCGGGGTGGTGCGCGCGAATTCGGCCAGCATCCAGTCGAAACTCACCGGTTCTCCTCCGAGATCGTCACCAACGGGGTCGAATTCGCCGCCGCGCCGCGCTCGTGCCCGGCGCGGAAGGACGACAATAGTGTGCGGGTCTGGTCCGGGGTACGCGGCGTCGCGGGCCCGCGGGACGCGCGCGGCGAGGCGTCCGCCGCGGATTCGGCGCCGCGCGCACGTTTGTTGCGGCGGGTCAGGCCGTTGCGCGTGGTGGGGGCGTCCGGATTCGCCGGGGCGGGCGCGGGCCGGGGGCGCTCGGGCGCGGGGAGCGCGGCGTACACCGGCTCCCGCGCGGGCGGCAGCTCCGAATCGGCGCCCCAGGCCGGTTCCAGCGCGGTTCGCCCGGCCGTGGCCTCGATCGTCGCCGGATGCGGATGCTGGTCCAGCGCAAGCAGATCCGCGGGCAGTGTCAGCCGCGCGGCGACCCCGCTGACCGGGGAGGAGGTCAGTTCGACGGTGATGCCCAGGCGCCGCGCCAACCGGCCCACCACGTAGTGGCCCAGATAGCGGCTGGGCGCGACGATGAAGTCCTGCTCGCCGCGCAGCCGCGCGTTGGACTGGGCCACCTGCTCCGCGGACATGCCGACGCCGTGGTCGACCACCGCCAGCAGATAGCCGTCGTCCGAGCGGCGCCCGTAGATCTCGACCTCGAGATCCGGTGGGGAGAACGCCAATCCGTTCTCGATGAGTTCGGCGAGCATATGTGACAGTTCGCCCGCGGCCGTGCCGACCACGAGGACGTCGTCCACCCGGCGCAACACCACGCGCCGGTAGTCGTCGACCTCGGACATGCCCGCGCGGATCACGTCGGTGAGCGAGATGGGCCGGGTCAGCCGGCGCGGGCTGTTCTCCCCGACGAGCACCAGCAGGCTCTCGGCGTTGCGGCGCATGCGGGTGGCGAGGTGGTCCAGTTCGAACAGGTTGGCCAGGCCCTGCGGATCGAGTTCCTTGCGCTCGAACTCGCTGATCAACGCGAGCTGGCGGCGCACCAGATTCTGGTTGCGCCGAGCCAGATTCGACAGCGACTCGGTGGTGTTGCGCCGCATCAGCGTCTGCTGGGAGGCGAGTTCGAAGGCGGTGGTCTGCACCCGATCCAGCGCGTTGGCGACCGCGGCGACCTCGGTGCTCGACCCCCGCGGCACGCGCACCGGCACGGGCGCCTCGGGCGGCGCGTCGGGCGCCTGCCCCCATTCCCGCACGACGCCGGGCAACCGGCGCGAGGCCACGTCGTCGGCCTCGGCGGCCAGCCGGGCCAGCGGCCGCACGAGCGCGCGCACGGAGGCGAGTACGAGCGCGATCATGGCGAGCACCGCGACGGCCGTGCCGACCACGAACAGCACGAGCGTGGTCATCGCCGCGCCGCGCAGCACGTTCGCCCGCGCCGCGACGTCCGCGCCCACGGCACGCTGCACCGCGCGCTGCGCGTCGATGACGGCGCTCGTGCGCGTCCACCAGTCCGCGGCGTCGACCGGGCGGACCAGCGGGCCGTCACCGGAGGCCAGCGCGACGCTCTCGGCCTGCTCGGCCGCGGCGGCGTTGTCGCCGAGCATCGCCTCGTCCAGATCGGCCTGCCGCTCGCGGGTGGCGAACCGCGAGAACGTTTGCAGCGCGGCCTGTTTGGTGGCCCGGATCTCCAGGAACTGGCCGTACTCGCCCCCGGCGAACCGGCCCGCGACGAACACGCCGTTGAGGAAGTTGCGTTCGGTGTCGAACTGCGTCTTGGCCGCGCCGAGCGCGTAGAACGCCTGCAACCCACGCTGGATGCGGGGATCGGCGGCCTGGTCGAGTCCGAGGGTCAACCGATCGAGCGCACCGGCGGCGTCGTTGTAGAACTGCATGAGCACCGGACGGCTGATGCGCCGGGCGTCGATCTGGGATCTGGTGCCCGCGAGCAGGTTCAGCCGACCCAGCGCCGCGCGCACCTGATCCGCCCCGGGCACACCGGAATCCGCGGCCGAACGCACCGCGTCGAGGGTGGTGTCGACGACCCGCCGCTGCTGCGCCAGCGGTTGCCGCAGCCGATCGTCACCGCCGAGCAGGCCGTTGCTGAGCCCGAGTTCCTGCTGGATCTGATCGGTGAGATCCTGCACGCGCAGCGCGAGCGACACCGCGTTCCGGGCGTCGTCGGCCTCGCGGTAGTCCCCGTACGCGCCGAAGGCGGCCACCGTCAACAGCGTGAGCACCAGGATCAGCGCGAACACGAGAATGCGGGACAGCTGACCGCCGATCGTGCGCGGCCGCACGACGCTCGAAATCGCGGTACCCGTTTGCTGACCTAGACGTGGGCGCACTACCTGCTACTCCTCGAGCCGACCCCGTGCCGACTCGACAGGCTCTCCGACGAGCGCACGGAAGTGTGTGAGCAAACTCCCATACGCCCACGTCGGCGTCAACCCTCGTGAAGCCCACCAGGCCAATGGATTTGCGCAAACCGGTCAGTACGGATTCGCGCGCGCCGCCCAGGATGCCGCGAGATCGCCCGCGAGCCGCGCCGGGAACGAGATCCGTCCCGGGTCCCCGTCGGAGGTGAAGCGGCCGCCCGGGTCCGCCGCGAGCCGATCGAGCCAGTAGCCCGAATCGAACGGCACCGCACCGAGACCCGAGCGGATGCGTGGGATCGCGGTCCGATCCAGCGCCCCGAACGGCGAGGGCGCGGGTTCCGCGCCGACCAGCAGCACCGCGTCGAAGGAATAGCCGGTGCCCGCCCACGAACCCGCGGTGGCCAGCGCGGGATCGGCGGGCCGAATGCCCAGCGGCAGGGCCATGGTGTGGACGCGTATCGATGTCGCCGACTCGATGGCCCGGACATTGTCGGCGAATTCGCGTTGCACCGACGCGCTGTCGAGACCGGCGAGGTTCGGGTGGGTCGCGGTGTGCGAGCCGACCTCGTACCCGTGCTCGACGAGCCATTTCAGCGCGCCCGGGGCGTTACCGAAGGAATCGTTGTTGACATAGAAGGAGGCGGTCGCGCGAAAGCCCGGATGGGTCGCGGCGAAATCGGTGAGAATCCCGACCGCGGTGTCGGGCGCGGGCGCACCGCTCGGCGTGAATGCCAGTTGGCTGCTGGTCGAATCGTCGAAGGTGAGCACGACCGGATGCGTCCCGGCCGGAATATCGATGGTCCCCGCCGCGTACTCGGCCACCGTGACGGGACGATAGTCCTCCCGATAGAGGCGATCGAGTTCGGCGCGGAACTCCGCGGGCGTCTGATCGTATTCGCTCACCGGATCCGCGCTCAATTGGTGATACATCAGGATCGGAACGCTGCCCAATTCGTTCGCCCCGACCGCCGCGGGCGTGGGCGCGGCGACCACCGGAGCGACCGGCGGCGCCGCCGCGGGCGCGGGTCCGGAATTCCCCGGCGGCCCCGCACAACTCCCCGCCACCAGCGCCGACAAGGCCCAGACCATCGCTCGCCCGCCCGAATTCGTCGCCACGCGCCCACCGTACGACCGCGGCCCCCACGCCGAGGGCAGCCGCGCCGACGCCACGCCACCCCCTACGACAGCGGCCCCGTACCGGAGGCGGCCGCCCGACGCCGCGCGCCCACCTACCACCGCGGCCCGGCACCGAAGACCGCCGCGCCCACTGGTCAGGCCGGAGGCAGCGGGATGGGGCTGGGCTCGTGGACGTTCACGAGCACGATCACATCGCCGTAGCGGGCAGCCCCGCGAGCCATGTGATGGGCGAAGCGGGCCAGCGAGAGCCGCCAGCCGTATTTCGCGTTCATGGCCGCGTCGACGTGGCCGATGAGGGTTCCGGTGGTGACCAGCTGCGCCCAGCCCTGCCGCTGATGCGTCCCCACGACGGGGCTGCCGTGCCAGTCACCGGGCTGGACCACCACGCGCCCGTCCTGAGCGAGCTGGCCCGCCTCCGGCGAGAGCGAGGAGATGCGGAAGGCCAGCTGCCGATCGCCGATCGGGACGACCAGCCGCGGCACGGTGACGAGTTTGTCGGGACCCGCGACACGGGTCACCAGCACGGTTTTCGCGTGCCACCACTGCGACCCGGGCCCGGCGTGCACCGGCCGGGTGGCGGGACGCGCGTGCGGGGAACGCCGCGGCCCGGCGGACACGGCCGGAATCCGCTGGGTCGGGGCCTGGGCATTGGCGGCGGTGGCAGCAGTGGCAGCAGTGGCAGCAGTGGCATCGAGGGTGTCAGTCATTTGCTTCGACCTTTCCGGTGACGATCGCACAATCGGATCGGTGAGGGATGCGGGCGGCCGAGACGGAACATTGGCGCGGCCAACCACTTTCGATATTCCAGACACCGGGCCGAGCTGACAACAACGCTGGTGGCCGGTCCGCGCCGGAATGACGGGAATCACAGTGCGCGCGCACCGCGAACAAGCATGAGCCGGGGCGCCTTCGGTGCCCCGGTGGGGAAACGTCCGTACCGCATGCCCGGCGGAAATCGCTGTGCCGCAACGATTTCGGAACGGGCCGACGGGCCCGCGGTCAGTCCGCGGGCCAGGTCCCCGTGATCGACCGGTATCCGGTCGCCCCGGCGCGATCCACCGCGGCCTTCACGACGCCGAACACCGCCCCCTGCAACGCCGCCGCGGTGAGCACCTCACCCCACCCGTACCCGCGCGCGGTCGCGCTCGGCGCCTCGTCCTCCCCCGCGAGCGTGCGCCACAACCGGTTGAAGATCATCGATGCCAGCAGTCCACCGAGCACGCTCACCAGCATGCCCAGCGGTTTGTAGAGCGTCCTCATGCCGACCTCCGCCGCGCCAGGAACCAGATCACCAGGGCGACCAGCACACCCGCCCCGACGATGGGCACCGGGTACGCGCGCACCACGCCCGCGGCCTGCCTGCTCCCGTCGACCACCACATCGGGGGTCGCGTCCTCGGCCCGCCCGCGCAGCTCCTGCGCCTTGGCCCGGGCCCGGCCCGGAACGTCGAACTTCTCGGTCAGCGCCTCGACCGTCTGCCCGAGTTCCTCCCGGGTCCGATCGCGATCGCGGCGCAATTGCTCCGGATCGGAGGGGATGTCGCTCATCGGTGGCTCCTCTCCTTGACGACGGCCACGTCCCGGCGGACGTCGGCGACGGCCTGTTCGGGCACCGGCGGGGTGGCCTGCTGGATGCGCGAGCGGCCGACGAGCGCCGCCACCGCCGCGATCAGCAGCAGCACGCCGCCGACGATCAGCGCCGACGCCCACCCGGGCAGAACCAGGGCCAGCGCGAGCACGGCCGCCGCGACCAGGGTCCCCGCCCCCAACAGGGCCACGATCGCCGCGACGCCCGCGAGCCCCGCGCCGAGGCCGAGCCGCTGCGCCTTGTTCTGGGTTTCGATGGCCGCCAGCCGGATCTCCTCGCGGACCAGGCGGCTCACCTGCTCGGTGGCGTTGCCGATCAATTCGGCGACGGGCGGGGATTCCGGCGCCCGCGAATCATAGGTGTGGCTCATGGCACAGCTCCTCCTTCGATCGTGGTTCCGGCCGCGGCACGGCGATTCGTCTTCGCGGATACCCGTCCCGGCGGACGTGACACGTCGACGCGGGAAGCTGGTTCGAATACGTTGCGGCACACCGGGTATGATCGGTCGCCGACGCGGCCGAAATGCGGTTTCGCCCATCCGGGGGCACCTGGCGCCCGGCCCGGGGCGGCAGTCCCGGAATAGGGCGGAAAAGGACACGTGAATCGCTCCGCGCGGCCCCCGCGCAACCCCTGGTTTTTCCAACGGCGGCGAAACGGACAACGCGCCCCGCTCCCTTCCCCCGACCCGGCCGCCCGGCGATCGATCGCATCCGCGAATTAGTCCAACAAAGACCACACCGTGACCGGGAAAAGGAACCCCGACGGGATGATAGTCTTGCCGAATGGCGCAGAAGACAATTGTCGAGACCTACGACGATCTCACCGGGGAGCGGATCGACACCGACATCGTCCCCAACCCCACGATCACCTTTGCGGTCGACGGTGTGGAATACGAAATCGAGTTGGGCGCGAAGAACCGCGACAAGTTCTATGCCGCGCTCGATCCCTACACCAAGGCCGCGCGTCGCATCGGCGGTCGGCGCGGCGGGCGTAAGGCCACCGCGGGTACGGGTTCTGCGTCGGGCCTGAGCAAGGCGGAATCGAACAAGATTCGGGAATGGGCGCAATCGACCGGCCGCAAGGTATCGGCGCGCGGCCGCCTGCCCAAGGATCTGGTCGAGGCTTACCGCGACGCCAATTCCTGATTCGCCCGGACGAGCGCCTCAGGCTCGGCCGGGCTCGTCGGCGTGCATCGCGGCGAGAATCCGCTCGGCGTGATCGATGACCAGCAGATGCCCGGCATCGGGAACGACAACCGCTCGGCCGCGCGGTAGTTCGGCGGCCAATCGGTGGGCGTCGGCGACGGGGACGTTGCGATCCCCGTCGCCGTGCCAGATCAGCACCGGAATCGTGATGTCGCGCAAGGCGAATCCCCAATCTCCGGCCAGCACCCGCATATCCGCCGCCACGCCGCGGCTGCCCTGCCGGAACGCCTCGGCCACAGTGGCCGACAGCTCCAGGGCCACATGCGGATGTTCCACCACCCGATCCCGGTCGACCACCGGCATCCGCGCGATCAGTTCCGCGACCCCGCCGGGCCGCCGCACCCGGGCCGCCAGCCGCGCCGCGAGGGGCCGGGCCAGGAACGGAAACCGCCGCAGCGCCAGCAGATTCCGCCGCTCGTCGCCGGGGGTGAACGGCGCGGGCGCGCTCACCACCGTCACCGCCCGCACCCGCTCCCCCAGCGCGTGCGCGCACGCCAACGCGTAGGGCCCCCCGCCCGAGACGCCGATCACCGCGAACCGCTCCCAGTCGAACCGATCGGCAAGCGCCGCAACGGTTTCCGCCCAGTCCGCCACCCGCGCCCGGGGGACGAATTCGGACCGGCCCAGCCCCGGCCGATCGACGGCGACGATCCGCAGCCCCGCCACCGCGGCGGCCGCGGCGAACGCGACCCCCTCCAACCGCGACCCGGGAATCCCGTGGCAGTACAGCACCGGCGCGCCCTCGGGATCGCCGTATTCGGCGTAGCCCACGACGCGATCCCCGGGCAGCGTAATCGTCTGCGGCACGGCTGAAGTCACGCCGGACAGCGTAACGGCCGTGCGATCGGTTCCCGGCCAGCCCGGCGGCCGGGGTGTCGCACTGTCCGATACTACTTGTCACAGGTAAGTGTGTGTGACAGTATGTCGCGGTAACATGACGGTGAGCGAACGCGACGCAGCGGGAGGCCGAGCGATGGGCGACAACCATTTCGACGTGCTGATCATCGGGGCCGGGGTGTCCGGCATCGGCGCGGCCTGCCACCTCGCCCGCGAGCTGCCCGACCTCGACTACGCCGTGCTCGAGCGGCGCGATCGCGTCGGCGGCACCTGGGACCTGTTCCGCTACCCCGGCATTCGCTCCGACTCGGACATGTACACCTTCGGCTACCACTTCCGCCCCTGGCGCGGGACCAAGGTGCTCGCCGACGGCGCGAGCATCCGCGAGTACGTGCGCGAGACCGCCGACGAGTACGGGGTCACCCCGCGCATCCGCTTCGGCCACCGGGTCGCGCACGCCGGATTCAGCACCGCCACCGGCCTGTGGACCGTGCGCTCGATCGACGAGACCACCGGCGCGACAACCGAATTCACCAGCCGCTTCCTGATCGGCTGCACCGGCTACTACGACTACGACCGCGGCTACCGGCCCGCGTTCCCCGGCGAGGAGAGCTTCGCCGGACCCATCGTGCACCCGCAGCAGTGGCCCGCCGACCTCGACTACGCGGGCAAGCGCGTGGTGGTCATCGGCAGCGGCGCGACGGCGGTGACCCTCGTCCCCGCCATGGCCGACCGCGCCGCGCACGTCACCATGCTGCAACGCTCGCCCACCTACATCCTGCCGATCCCCGCCGAGGATCCGGTGGCCGCGGTGCTGGAGCGCCTGCGCGTTCCGGCCCCGGTGATCTACAAACTCGGCCGGGTCCGCAATATCGCGTTGCAGCGCGGCGTATTCCAGCTGTCGCGGTCCCGGCCGGAGCTGGCGCGGCGGCTGCTGCTCGGCGTCGTGCGCACCCAGCTGCGCGGCAAGGTCGACCTCGCGCACTTCTCCCCCGCCTACGACCCGTGGGACGAACGGCTGTGCGTGGTGCCGAACGGCGATCTGTTCCGGGTGCTCCGGCGCGGGCAGGCGTCGGTGGTCACCGACACCATCGAGACCTTCACGCCCAACGGGATTCGGCTCGCCTCGGGCGCCGAACTCCCGGCCGACGTCGTGGTCAGCGCGACCGGACTGATCGTGCAGATCGCGGGCGGGGCCGAACTCGAGGTCGACGGCCGCCCGGTCGCCACCCGCGACCGCGTCATCTACAAGGGCGTGCTGATGGACGGCGTGCCCAACGCCATGTTCGTGCTCGGGTACACCAACGCCTCCTGGACGCTCAAGGCCGACCTGGCCGCCGAATACTTCTGCCGGCTGCTGGCCCACCTGCGACGGCACGGCTACGGCCAGGTCGTCGCGCGGGCCGAGGACGCCGATCGCGACACCGAATCCGCCTTCGGCACCGCCCTGCGCTCGGGCTACGTGCGCCGCGCCGACGGGGTCATCCCCCGGCAGGGCACGCGCGCGCCCTGGACGGTGCTGAACAACTTCTACCTCGACGCGGTTCGGTTGCGCTACGGCCGCGTCGACGACGAGCACCTCGAATTCCGCCGCACCGCAACGGATTCGGACAGCGCGGGCCGCGACTCAGCCGCGGTCGCCTGAGCCGCCCAGCGAGCCGAGGAACCGCCGGGCCAGCACGTGCACCCGGATATTGTTGCGCTGGGACTGTTCCACCAGCCGGGCGAACGCCTCGTCGGCCGAGCAGCCGTGCAGGGCCATGAGCGCGCCCTTGGCCTGTTCGATCTCCGCCCGCGAGGCCACCGCCCGCTGGAACCGCTCCGCCGCGTCCCGCGCGAGCCGACGGCGGCGGGCGTCGGCGACCGCGTGCCCGGCGACGAGGGCGTAGAGGTTCAGCAGACCCTCGTCGAAGGGATCGAAGGCGTCGTCGGTGTAGCTGTAGCAGGTGAGCGCGCCCGGCAACGGGTCGCCGTCGCCGATCTCGAGCCACAGCGGCACCGACAGCGCCGCGCGCACTCCCGCCCGCGCCGCGGCGGCGTCGAATTCGGGCCAGCGCCGCGCCTCGCCCCCGGTGCGCGCCCGCACCGGCCGACGGGCGCGCACCGATTCCAGCGCCGGACCCCGGTCGGCGGAGAACTGTTCGGCGTCCAGCGGTAGGGCCGCCGCGGCCGTATGCGTGGCGGTGTGCCAAACTCGTTGTGCCAGAACGGATATGCTCACCAGATCCGCCTGCGGCGCGGCCTCGGCGGCGGCCCCGGCCACCCGCGCCAGCGCCGCCTCCGCGGACTGCTCCCCCGTGACGATGTCCCGCAGCCCCGCCACCGCGACGGACGTGGCGCCCAATCGTGCCAGCGCGTCCGCGCGCTCCTTCCGCATCGAAAACCCCTCCCGGACGACGAACGATCTCATCGATCGCTTAGCCCGTTCCGAATGGAGATAACACGATAGCGGAGATCGGGGACGAAACGGTCAGACCCGCTGAAAGATCCAGCGCGCCTGCGCGGTATCGGCGATGGCGCCCTCCAGCACCGCGGGAACCTCACCGGGCGCCTTGTTGGCGTACATCTTTCGGGTGGGATCGGCCACCAGGGTGATGCTGTAGCTGTCGCCGGTCGGGTCGATGTACCAGGTCTGCTCGGTGCCCGTGCCGCACGGCCGTTGCGCCACATCGCTGCTCGCCGCCCGGCGCAGGGTGGGCGCCAGGCACAGCTGTGAGGCGTTGTTGCGGATCTGGTAGATCGGGTGCTCGGCCGTGCCGCCCACCGCCCGCAGGAACCATTGGTCCCGGCCCGCGTCGGCCTCCGCCGGGGCGCGCACCGCGTCCCGGGCGTCGGGCACCATGCGGTAGGCCGGAAACGCCTCCCACAGAATCCGATAGCTCGCATCGCGCTGCACGGGCTCCGCCGACGCGGACGGCACGACCGCCGTCGTGAGCGCGACCCAGCCGACCAGCATCCCGAATAATCGCCGAGCAACCATCGACATCCTTTCGCACCGCGAGGTAACGCTGCCCGGGGCGGGCAGCACTTACTATTCGATGCCGGGGCGTCGATGGTTCGCGCGGGCGGGACTGGATATCCGGTGGATACGAGCGACGAGGAAGGCGGTATCGGTGATGTTCAAGTCCGGCATGGAGAAGGCGGTGCGGTCGCTGCTGGACAACGGGTCCCGGATGCAGGCTCCGGCGGTTCGACGGTACGTGGACAAGATGCGGCGCAAGCATCCCGAGGAGACCCCCGCCCAGATCCTGCAGCGGCTGGAGCGCCGTTACCTGTTCAGCGTGACCAGCGCGGGCATGCTCGTCGGCACGATCGCGGCCGTGCCCGGCATCGGCACCGTGCTGTCGCTGTTCGCGCTGAGCGCCGAGACCGTGTTCTTCCTCGAGGCCACCGCGGTGTTCACCCTCGCCGTCGCCGCGGTGCACGGCATGGTACTCGAGGACCGCGAGCGCCGCCGCGCGCTGGTGCTCGGAATCGCCTTGGGCGAGAGCGGGAAATCGGTCGTGCAGCAGGGCGTCGGCCGGTCGGCGAAGAACTGGCCCGATCTGCTCGCCAACCGGATTCCCGGCATCCGGAGCATGAACGACGGGCTGATGAAGCGCTTCCTCGTGCAGATGATCACCAAGCGCGCGGTGCTGATGTTCGGCAAGGTGCTGCCCGCCGGGATCGGCGCGGTGATCGGCGGCGTCGGCGACCGCATGATGGGCCGCACCGTGATCGACAACGCCCGCAAGGCATTCGGGCCCGCGCCCGCGAGCTTCGATCCGCCGCATCCGGATTCCGCGCCGTCGCGCGCCCTGAGCAGCTGAGGGGCGTCGTCTCCTGACGTCTCCCAGGGGAGCACGGTCACGGGGTACAGGCGTTGACGGGCCGTCGCCCTACGGGACCACGGTCCCCTGGAACGCCGCGGCGGCGAGATACGCCCGGCACGAGGGACCGTGCCCGGCATGCACCCGCAGGAGGAAATGCGCCTTCTCCGGGGACAATCCGATCGGCTCGGCCGAACAGTCGCGATACTGCGCGAGCCACAGATCGGCCATGCCCGGTGGGGGCTGCACCGTCTCGATCACCTGCACCACCCCGATCCTTTCAGCGGATGGCGAACGGATGGAATTTCGAAACCGTGTTTCCCCGGGGTTTCCCCTCGGCGCGGGGACCTACACCAGATCCACTCGATCGAGGGTCCGACCGGCCACGGCCCGCGCGCGCAGCCGGGCGATGGTCTCGTCGTAGGGGGAGAGCGGCTCGTCGGGCCGGGCCGCGGGATCGGGGTCGGGTTCCACGCCTCCGAGTAGGCGCCGGGCCCGATCGTGCGTGGACGTACAGGAGTTGATCGAGGTCGACATGGCCTTACCTCCTGGAGCCGGGTCCGTGGCCGGACCGCCCTGGATCGAGGAATACCCCCGCCGACCCCACTTCAACCGGACATAGCGCGTTCCGTTACCGCCGCGCCGGAGCCGGGCCGCGGCACGGACCGCTCGGTCCGGCGAAAGTGGCTGCGCCCCTGCGGTTCCGGCCGTTTGACCGGCTCGTCGCCGGGTAGTTCCGCCTCGATCTCCAGTAGAACGGGTGCGCGAATGTCCGGGACAACCACACAAGACGAGCCGGTCCCCGCCGGTCCCACCGATCTCCGTTGGCGCGCGTGGTGGGGGGTGCTCCGCCGGACGGTCGCGCGATTCCAGGAGAACAAGATCACCGACTGGGCCGCCGCCCTCACGTATTACAGTGTGCTGTCGGTCTTTCCGGCCCTGCTCGTGCTCACCTCGCTGCTCGGCCTGCTCGGCCCCACCGCCACCCGGTCGCTGATCGACACCGTCCACGAGGTCGGGAACACCAGCGGCACGCGGCTTCTCGAGGACGCCATCACCCAGTTGCAGGGCAGCCGCGCCGCGGCCGGACCGCTGGCGATCCTGGGCCTGGCGACCTCGCTGTGGACGGCCTCGGGATACATCGGGGCCTTCATCCGCGCCGCGAACACCATCTACCGGACCGAGGAGGGGCGGCCGGTGTGGAAGACGATCCCGCTCCAGCTGGCCCTGACCGCGGTCATGATGACGCTGGTGGCCGCGTGCGCGCTCGGGGTGGTGCTGACCGGTCGGGTGGCCGACCGCATCGGGCACTGGGTGGGCCTGGGTTCGGCGGGAATCACGGTGTGGGACATCGCCAAATGGCCCGTGCTGCTGGTGCTGGCCAGTCTCGCCATCGCCCTGCTGTACTGGGCCTCGCCCAATGCCCGCCAGCCCGGTTTCCGCTGGCTGACCCCCGGCAGCACGCTGGCCGTGCTGGTGTGGATCGCGGCCTCGGTCGGATTCACCCTCTACGCAACCCATTTCGGCTCCTACAACAAGGTCTACGGCTCGCTCGCCGGGGCGGTGGTGTTCCTGGTGTGGCTGTGGCTGACCAATGTGGCGGTGCTGCTCGGCGCGCAGTTCGACGCCGAACTGGCCCGGGGTCGGCAGATCGAGGACGGCCAGCCGGAGGATCAGGATCCCGTGCTGCCGCCGCGCGACGATCCCGAGTGACCCGTGATGCCGATCGATAGCTGAGAGTCCGCTGTTGCGGTATTAGATCCGACTCGTCTGGATTTTTCGCCCGATAACTCGAGCTTTTCCGATCGAACATGCGATATTTACAGTTAGCTGAAAGTTTACTGTCGCATGTCACGGGAGGTGTCGGGCCATGGTTGCGGAGTTGGACGTCGAGGTCGCGGTGGTGGGCGCGGGCTTCGGTGGCATCGGAATGGGCGTCGCGTTACGGGAGGCGGGCGTCGCCCGGTTCGTGATCCTCGAGGAGGCCGACGACCTGGGCGGGGTCTGGCGGGACAACACCTATCCCGGCTGCGCCTGCGACGTGCCCTCGCACCTGTACTCGTTCTCGTTCGCGCCCTACCGCAGCACGAGCTGCCGCTACCCCGCGCAGCCGGAGATCCTCGACTATCTGCGCGGCGTCGCGCGCGAGCACGGGCTCGAACCGCATCTGCGCTTCCGCTCCCGGGTCGAGACCGCGGTGTATCAGGACGGCGCCGCCCGCTGGGAGATCACCACCCGCGACGGCGCGCGGATCCGGGCCGACGTGGTGGTCTTCGCCGCCGGGCAGCTGCACCGCCCGCACGTGCCCGACATCCCGGGCCGAGAGTCGTTCGCGGGCGCGATGTTCCACTCCGCGGCCTGGGATCACGACTGCGATCCGACCGGACTGGACGTGGGCGTGATCGGCACGGGATCCAGTGCGGCGCAATTGCTTCCGGACACCGCCGCGCGAGCCCGGCGGGTGACGGTGTACCAGCGCACCCCGCACTGGGTGCTGCCGAAACCGGCCGCCGACTTCGGTCCGCTCAGCCGCGCGGCGCTGCGGCTGCCCGGCGCGCACCGGATGTACCGGCGAGCGCTGTACACCGGGGCGGATCTGCTGCTCGCGCCGATCATGCGGCGCGGCTGGTCGGCGCGGCCCGCGCGCGCACTGGCCCGAATGTATCTGCGCCGCAGCATCTCCGATCCCGAGCTGCGCGCGGCGCTGACACCCGACTACCCGATCGGCGGCAAACGCATCCTCTTCGACAGCGCCTACTACCCCACCCTCACCCGGCCGAACGTGGAACTGGTGACCGATCCCATCGCGCGAATCACGCCGGACGGCATCACCACCGGCGACGGGCGGCACCGCCCGGCCGATGTCATCGTCTTCGCCACGGGATTCCGCGCGCCGGAGTTCCTGGTGCCGATGGAGGTGCGCGGGCGCGGCGGCCGTTCGCTGCGGCAGGAGTGGGCCGCGGGCGCCGAGGCGTACATGGGCCTCGCGGTGCCGGGCTACCCGAACGCCTTCCTCATCGCCGGACCCAATTCGTTCACCCCCGCCGGCAGCAACCCGACGCTGAAGGAACACCAGATCGCCTACATCATCGATTGCCTGCGCTGGCGCGAGCGCACGGGCGCGGCGGCCATCGAGGTCGGCGAGGTCGCCATGCGACGCTACCGGCGGTGGCTGAAGCGGTCGCTGGCGGCCACCGTCTGGCCCGACGGCGTGCGCAGTTGGTACCGGCACCCGAGCGGGCGGGTGACCAACCCGTGGCCCGCCTCGACCCGGGCCTTCGCCCGGATGCTGCGGGCGCCCGTGGACCAGACGTTCGTCCCGGTCGCGGCGGTGACCGACGACCGGCATTTCACTTCGGCAATTATTTAGCTACTATTCGGATTGCGACCCATGTCACCGGGTGTCCGACCGGCGCGTCAGCGCGGGGCCACGGGCACGTTTCAGCGCTGCGAAGCCGGTTATCCGGCTGAACACCGAACACTGTCGCACCACGAAGGGACCTCGCGCGATGACGGAACCCTCGAGCAGCCGGAACGTCGACTCTCGCACGAGCAAGGACTCCTACGACGACATCGAGCCCTGGTTCGACAAGCTCGCCTCCCTCGCCCCCACCGATCCCCATCGCGCACACCTGCGCGACGAGCTGATCGGTCGCTGTCTACCCCTGGCCGAACACATCGCGCGCCGGTTCGCCGGACGCGGCGAGGCCTTCGAGGATCTGCTGCAGGTGGCCCGGGTGGGCGTCGTGCTGGCGGTGGACCGCTACGACGTCACCCGCGGCGCGAACTTCCTGTCCTTCGCCGTGCCCACGGTGATGGGCGAAGTGCGCCGCTACTTCCGCGACAACACCTGGGCCGTGCGAGTTCCGCGGCGGCTCAAGGAGATTCAGCAACTCATCGGCCCGACCACCGAGAAGCTGGCGCAACGGCTCGGCCGGATGCCCACCGCGCGCGAGCTGGCCGCCGAACTCGAGGTGGAGGTCACCGAGATCACCAACGCCCTGGTGGCGGCCAACGGGTACCGGACCGATTCGATCGAGGCCACCGTGGAGGACGGCGAGGATTCGGCGACCCCCCTGCGCGACAGCATCGGCACGGTGGAGCCCTGCTACGAACTGGTCGAGCAGGCCATGGCGGTGCGGCCGCTGATCGATCAGCTGCCCGAACGCGAACGCAGAGCGCTCATCCTGCGCTTCTTCGAGGGCAGGACCCAGACCCAGATCGCCGAGGAGCTGGGCGTCTCGCAGATGCACGTGTCCCGGATTCTCGCCAAGACGTTGCAATCCCTGAAGGACCAGGCTCTCGAGGTTCAGCGTCCCCGCCAGGCCGCCTGATCCACCACCTACCTTCGGGAGAAGCTCATGCGCACCCTCGCCTCGGCGAGCTGGACCCTGTCGGCGGTGTTCGCCGCCTCCGTGACCGCCGGAGTCGGCACCGCGCACGCCGCGGAACTGCCGGTCCTCGGTGGCGGTTCCGGCATCGTCATCGCCAACACCACCGGCTGCACCCTCACCACCATCGGGCACGACGCCGCGGACCGCCTGGTCGGCCTGACCGCCGGGCACTGCGGCGAACCGGGCCAGAGCGTGGTCTCGGAGACCGAGCCGAACGCCGGGATCGTGGGCCGGGTCGCCGCGACCGATCACGAACTCGATTACGCCGTCATCGAATTCGACCCCGATCGGGTCGCACCCTCGGACCGCGTGGGCTCGGTGAGCATCACCGCCGTCGGCGCCCCCGCCAGTTTTCCGGCGACGGTCTGCAAGAAGGGCCGCACCACCGGCACCAACTGCGGCGTCGTCTGGGGCGACGTGCTGGCCCGCGGCACCGAGACGTGGACCCAGATCTGCGTCCTCCCCGGCGATTCCGGCGCCCCCGTCGTCGCGGGCACCACCCTCGTCGGCATGGTCAACGCCTATCTCGGCGTCGGCTGCCTCGGGCCCGAGGTCGGCACGAACATCAGCGCGATCCAGGCCCACCTCGACGCGAGCGGCGGCGTCGGCGCGGGCTTCCGCCCCGCCCTCGGCGCCGAGCAGGGCACACCCCGCGCGGGCGGCAGCTGAGCCGCGCGGATCGGCGCCCGCCGCGAGCGCGAGATCGACTGGGCCGCAAGTCTTTTCGCATCACCGGGACGAGCTCCACGCGCCACCCGACTCCTGGTGATCTCCCCGGCGGTAGCGTGGCGGCATGGCGCAGGAGTTCGAGGAGCGGGCCGGACGGATCGTGGACGTGCTGCTGGCGGACGATCCGCACGCGGCGGCGTGGGCGGGCGATCATCGGGCGGACGAGCGGCTGCCCGACTTCTCGGGCGAGGCGGTGCGGGGGCGGGCGGCGATGTTGCGGGAGGCGTCGCATGTGCTCGCGGAGGTGGACGACGACGCGTTGAACGCCGAGGACCGGGTCGATCTCGAGCTGTTGCGGCGGGAGGTCGACGGGCGGCTGTTCCTGCTGAACGAGGTCCGCGAGCACGAGTGGAATCCCTTGGCGCACAACCCCGGACCGTTGCTGTACGCCCTGCTGGCCCGGCCCTTCGCGCCACCCGAGCAGCGGCTCGCGGCCCTGTCGGCGCGGCTCGCGGCCGTACCGGACGCCCTCGCCACCGCCCGCGCGACACTGGGCGACTGCCCGCGACCGCACGTCGAGACCGCGATCGGTCAGTTCGCCGGGGTCGCGGCCCTGATCCGCGACGAGGTGCCCGCGCTGGCGGCCCGCGTGCCGGGCGCCGACGTGCGCGCGGAATCCGCGGCGGCGCTCGCGGCCCTGGCCGACTTCGGCGACTGGCTCACCGCGCGCCTGGAGCGTTCCGACCGCGATCCCCGGCTGGGCCGACGGCTGTGGGAGGCCAAGCTCTGGCACACCCTCGACACCGAACTCCCCGCCGCCGAGATCCTCGACCGCGCGCACCGGCATCTCGATCACCTGCACGAGCGGATCCGCGACGCCGCGGGCGAACTGCTGGGCGTCGCGCACCCCGACGACGACACCGTCCGCACCGCCCTGGACCGGGTCGCGGCCGACCACCCCGACGACGACACCATCGTGGCCGCCGCCCGCGCCGCCCTCGCCGCCGCCCAAACCTTCGCCGCCGCACACGAATTCGTCTCCTCCGTCCCCGACACCCTGGTCGTGCAGGAGATGCCCGAATTCGCCCGCGGCGTGGCCGTCGCCTACTGCGATCCCGTCGGCCCCCTCGAAACCGCCGACATCCCAACGTTTTTCGCCATCGCGCCCACCCCGTCGGGGTGGCCCGCGTCCCGGGTGCGCTCGTTCTACCGCGAGTACAACCACCACATGCTGCGCAACCTGGCCGTGCACGAGGCCGTGCCGGGCCACTTCCTGCAACTCGCCCACGCGCGCCGGTTCCGCGGCTCCACCCCCGTTCGGGCGCTCTGCGCGAGCGGCGCCTTCATCGAGGGCTGGGCGGTCTACGCGGAGGAACTCATGACCGACCACGGCTTCGGCGGACTTCCGGTCCTGTTGCAGCGCTTGAAGTCCCACCTGCGCACGACCGTGAACGCCATCCTCGACCACGGCGTGCACTGCGCCGAACTCGACGAGGCCGCGGCCATGGACCTCATGCTGCGCCGCGGCTTCCAGGAGGAGGGCGAGGCGGCGGGGAAATGGCGGCGCGCCCTACTCGGATCCACCCAGCTGTCCACGTATTTCGTGGGTTACTCCGAGATATCGGCGATCGCCGCCGAACGCCCGCCCGAGATATCACCGCGCGCGTGGCACGACGCGATGCTCGCGCACGGCTCTCCCTCACCCCGGCTGCTGCGCGAGCTGCTCACCGAGACACGCCGCGAGAATCACCGGTAATTCCAATAACCGGTGGTTTGCTCGAGGAATGGGATCGATCGCGAAGGTGACCGTGACGGTCATGGCGGTATGCGCGATATCGGTCTGCGCCGGTCCCGCGGCGGCCGACGACGAGATCGCGACCGACTCGGATCTGGTCGAGGCGGGCCTGGGCCTGGGCTCGTCGCTGTACCGGCTGGCCCCGCAGACGATCGCGCGACTCATCGTGCCGCCCGACCAGTTCGACTCCTTCGACAACATCATCACCCGCGAGAGCGGTTGGAACGTCTTCGCGATCAATCCGACCTCGGGCGCCTACGGCCTGCCGCAGGCGCTGCCGCCGTTCAAGATGGCCACCCACGGCTGGGACTGGCCGGTCAATCCGGTCACCCAGATCCGTTGGGCCTACGATTACATGAACCAGCGCTACGGCAGTCCGAACGCGGCCTGGGCATTCTGGCAGGCGCACGGGTGGTATTGACCACCGCTCGTGGGCAACCCGACAGGTAGTGCCCCGCGGTAACGATTGTGAACCCCCTCGTGCAGCTGTCAGAATCGAACCGAGGGTTGCGAGCACTCTGACTGCTGCTACCCGTGGAGTCGAATCCCCCGCGGGTTGTCGGGCTAGCGAAAGGCATCGGCCATGTTCGTGCGTGTGTTCGCCCTGTCGTTCATCGTCGCGGTAGCGGGTCTGGTGGGAGCGCTGCTCTACGGCGGTCCCGAGGCGTTGATCCTGGCGTCGATACTCGGGGTGCTCGAGGTGTCGCTCTCGTTCGACAACGCCGTGGTCAATGCCGCTGTGCTCCAGCGGATGAGCCGGTTCTGGCAACGCATGTTCCTCACCGTCGGCGTGCTGGTCGCGGTGTTCGGCATGCGGCTGGTCTTCCCCCTGATCGTCGTGGCCATCGGCGCGCATCTCGATCCGCTCAAGGCGCTCGAGCTGGCGTTGAACCCGCCGCCGGACGGGCTGGCGTACTTCGCCGACGGGCGGCCCAGTTACGAGACCCTGCTCAACGACGCCAATCCCAAGATCGCCACCTTCGGCGGGATGTTCCTGCTGCTGTTGTTCCTGAACTTCGTCTGCGCCGAGCGCGAGATCACCTGGCTGTCCTGGCTGGAACGTCCGCTGGGCCGGCTCGGCCGGTTCCCCATGTTCACCACCGTGGTCTCGCTGGTGACGCTGGTCTTCGTGGCCGGTTTCCTCGCGCCCAACGACAAGGCCGACGTGGTGATGGTCGCGGGCGTGCTCGGCGTGGTCACCTACATCCTCGTCGACGGGCTGGGCAAGCATTTCGACGACGAGCCGGAGGAGGGCGAATCGTCCTCGGGCCCATCCGGACTCGCGGTGCTCACCGGTCGCGCCGCCTTCTTCAGCTTCCTGTACCTGGAGGTGCTGGACGCGTCGTTCTCCTTCGACGGCGTGATCGGCGCGTTCGCCATCACCTCCGACCCGATCATCATCGCGCTGGGCCTGGGCCTGATCGGCGCGATGTTCGTCCGGTCGATCACGGTGTACCTGGTCCGGCGGGGCACGCTGTCGGAGTACGTGTACCTCGAGCACGGCGCGCACTGGGCCATAGGCGCGCTCGCGCTCGTGCTGCTGTACTCGACCGGCCGCCACGTGGACGAGATGACCACCGGCCTGATCGGCGTCGCCATCATCGCCGCCGCCTATCTGAGCAGCGTCGTGCACAACCGCCGCCACCGCGTGTCGCGCGACGACACGCCCGCCGAGACCGATCTGGAACTCACCGAGCCGCCCCGCGAATACGTCGGTCCCGCCTCCGGTTCCGGCCCCTAGCGCCCGCGCTCGACGACGCCGCGCAGGAACGCCGCCTGGCCCGCGTGTTGCAGGTCGTCGGAGATCACGCTCACCAGCCGCACGCCCAGCGTCACCGGCGGATCCCAGCGACGGTCCACGACGCGCGGCAGATCGGCGTCGGTGAGCGTCGCGAGGTACCGCAGCGTCTGTTCGTGCACCGCGTCGTAGTACCCCGTGAGCACCTCCGCCGACGCCCTGACGATCCCCACCCGCTCCGCGTCGTGCCCGTACCCCGTCTCGGCCGGATCGATGGGCAGCCCGAACCGCTCGTACCACCCCTTGGCCGTCCAGATCTGCTCGAGCCCGGCCACCTCGGCGATGTGGTCGTCCTGGACCCGGGTCAGATGCCAGACCAGCCAGGCGATCGAATTGGCCGCCGGATCCACCCGATACGTCAACGCGGCCTCGTCCAGCCCGTCGACGGCCTCGTGGACCACCTCGCGGATCCGCCCGTACCCATCGGTCAACACCTCGATACCGCTCATGATCAACTCCCGCCCTCGCAGCGATCCGGTCGCCGTCGACGCTAGCCGGTACCACCGACAAGTTCAGGCGGCCGACACGACCGAGGGCCGCAGCAGCCGATCCACCACCCGCAGACACAACAGCGCCACCGCCCCCTCGAGCGTGAGCCCGAGCTCCGCGGCCCGCACCGCCGCCATCTCCAGCGCCACCTCGTCATCGACCAGCCTTGGGTCACTGAGGATTTCATCGAGCACCATCCCGTGTGCCGCTCGCGCCCGATCGAGCCGCCGCCCCGGCAACCAACTCAGCACCCACCCCCCGTCCTCGCCCGCCCCGACGAACCGAGCCACCTCCGGCGTCTTGTCGCTGAAGATCGCCCCCGATGTGAATTCCAGAGTCATGTCATCCCCCTCGGCCCCCGCGCTGATACCCCCGAGCGTAAACAGCCGCTCCTCACCGGGCCAAGTGGTTATGCCGCCCAACCAGGCCACCCCCGCCGGACATTCGCTCGCCCGATGATCGAATACGTCCGGCCGCCGGCACTTTCGCCACCACCTACGCGCCGGTCGATTCATCCCACGACGACGGCGACTGCCGCGAATTGTTTCGCTCGGCGCTGGAGCAACCCTGGACGGGCGGTCGCCCGCAGTGATCGGCGAGGCGGCGGATCATGGCGACCATGGCGGCGCTGTAGGCGTGGCTGGCGGCGGCGGGGCGGCGGGCGGGGTAGTTCGAGCGATGCGTGACGGTCACGCCCGCGCGGATCACGGTGGCGTCCAAGACCGTTGCGACGCAGTTGCCGCCCGCCTTGCCGGCGAGATCCACGACGACCGCGCCGGGGCCGAGGGCGGCCAGCGCGGCCGCGTCCACCAGCACCGGGGCGGGCTCGCCCCGACGGGTCGCGGCGCAGATCACCAGATCGGGCTTCGCGGCATCGATGATGTCGACGATGCCCGCGGCGGCGAGCCGGAACTCGCAGGGGCCCACGGGGATCAGCGCGTCCCGCTGCTCGGGGCGCAGACCGACGACCACCGGCGGCTCGTCCGCGCCGGCGTGCGCGGCGGCGACCGCCGAGCGCCCGGCCTGACCGCAGCCCAGCACGAGCGAGCGAACCGGTCGACCGCGGACGTGGGCGGGCAGCAACCGGCGGCCCGCCCGGTAGGCGACGCTCCCGGCGATCCGGCTCATGGCGGTCAGGGCGTCGACCTCGGGCGCGTCGCCGGGCGAAACCCATTCGAACGCAATCGATTCCATGCCCGCCGCGCGCAGGGCCGCGATCTGCCCGGCCCGGTGGATCGGATCCTGGAAGCCGACCAGCGTCAGGCCGGGCCGGTGCGGTACGGACTCGAGTGGGAAGGCGGGCGGTTTCACCCACGCGACCAGATCGGCGGGCGCGAACACCGCCGCCGCGGTCGGGGCCAGCCGTGCGCCCGCCGCACGATAGTGCTCGTCGGCGAATCCGGCCGCGCGCCCCGCCCCGGCCTGCACGACAACCTCGTGCCCCATGGCGGCGAGCCGCGCCGCCCCCGGCGGGGTGAGCGCGACCCGGCGCTCGCGCGGCGCAGTCTCCCGCGGCACCCCCACGATCACGACGGCATCGAATCGAGTTCGGGCAGACCGTATTCCACCAGCGCGGCGCGATAGGTCAGCCCGCCCGCGAGCTCCCCCACCAGCCGCATCAGCCGGTCGAACATCTCGTCGGCCAGGTCCCGCGACTCCCGCCGCGGGGCCTTGCGCGGCGCGAGCACATTGAGTCGCACCCCGAGCCGGGGCGACCCGGTGCGGTCCAGGGCGACACTGTCGATGCCCGCGGCCACCAGCAGTAGATCCTCGAGGCGCGCTGCGGAATCGACCCCGGCCGCCGCCAGCAGCGCCGCGTCGAACTCCACCGACAGGAACATCCCCTCGGCACTGCCCAACGGCCGCAACACCTTCCGGCCCGCCTGCCGGTTGAGGTCGTCGATCCGATCGAGCGCCCCGCTCATCTGCTCGCGCATCAGCTTGCGGTTGTGCTCGAAGTAGCGGTCGGGGGTGTGCTCGAGCACCGCGCGGGCCAGATGCGCGGTCTCCCGCTGGAACGCGATGGTGAGCCGGGCCCGGATGCGGGCCAGCCAGTCGGCGTCGCCGGTGCAGGCCGCGCCGATCTTGCACGGCCCGAAGGCGTTGTAGCCCTTGGAGTTACCGGTGAGGGTGAGCACCCGGTCGTACATCCGCACCGGACCCGCCGCGGTGTCGACCTCGAGCGCCGCCAGCGGCAGGTGCGCGGCCACCAGCCGATCGAAGGCCATATCGCACACCACCGGCACCTCGGCCTCGGCGAGCACCCGCGCGACGGCCAGCAGTTCGGCCTTCGAGTAGCGGGCCACCACCGGATTGCCGGGCAGGGTGAGCAGCACACCGCACAGTTCGCCGGTGCCTCGATAGTGCGCGAGGCAGTCGGCCAGCGCTTCGGGATCGATCGCGAATCGATCGTCCGGCGTGGCCGGGCAGCAGACGATGCGCAGTCCCGCCTTGCGGACGTGGAGACCCGCGCTCTTGTAGAAGCCTTCCGGGCACACGATCACGCCGCCGGGCCGGGCCAGTGTCGCCACCGCCTCCTCGAGCAGGATGGTGCTCGAATACGGGCAGACGAGCACCTCCTCCGGCCGCACACGCACGCCCGCAACGCCGTCGGCGGGACGAACGAATCGCTCGAACAGCCTGTCGGCGGCCAATTCCCGCAGGACGGCGGGCTGCCGCTTGTCGTAACCGGCGTAGTCCGGCGGCGGATCGGTGTGCAGCAACTCCGACCAGGCCCGGTCGAGCGCCCGCACGGCCGCGGAATCCGGGCCCAAGCCGGTCTCGCCGTGGTAGGCGTCGATGATTCCCTCGTAGGTGCGGCCCGCGGTGCCGGCGAAGCGCGCGGCGGAGGGCAGCGCCTCGCGCACCGAACGCTTGCGCGCCTCGGAGCGCGTCGACAACTCGGCGACGTCGGAAACGAACCGGGTCACGGGTGCCCGGCTTCCGTCGCCGTCTCCCCCGGCGCGGGCACCCGCGCCCAGGCCCGGGCGAGCGCCTCGCGGAACAACTCCCGGCAGTTGCCCTGCGTGAGCCGGTCGAATCGCGCCAGCTCCGGGGCCGCCGCGATCTCGTTGACGGTCAGCGCCGAACCCATCAGCCGCAGTTCGTACAGCTTCTCGAACCGCCGAATCGCGAAGGCCACATCGTGTTTGAGCGCCGAGAACCGGGTCGCCACCCGCGCCTGCCGCGAGTAGTCGTACTCCCCGATGCACACGTAGCGGTCGTCGACGACGAGCATGCTCTGCGCGTTGCGCGCGTGCTCGCGCTTGACCAGCACGCTCTCCACCCCGGACCGCACCTGCCACCACAGTTTCTCGTCGTAGGGCCAGACGTCCTCGATGCTGTCGAGCACGTACATCCGGCGCACCCGGATGCGCGGCTCGTGCACGGCGTCGGCGAGCCGCACGATCGCGGCGTGATAGTCGTCGCCCACGTCGCCGCCGATCGTGCCGAGATCGGCGGTGTGGATGGCCAGCACCGAACGCTCGGCCTGTTCGAGAATCGTGAGCCAGTCGGCGACGGTGTTCCACTCCCACACCGTGGCGCTGCGCGAGGGGATCTGGGCGAGGATCTCCTCGGCGCGGTCGAGCTGGCGCGCGGCGATGAGCCGCAGCGGCTCGATGTCCTTGGCCGAGGTCTGGGTGTCGATCACGCTCTGGGCGATCGACAGCACGCGCTCGACCACCTCGGGATCCTTCCCGAGCAGAATGTTGAATCGCATCCGCAGGTCGTAGTGCGCGCCCGCGGCATCGGCGGCGGTGTCGGTGACCGTGGCCATCGGAAGTTCCTCGCCCAGTGCGGAACTCAGCCGCTCCCGCAGCGGTAACGGCGGGACGCGGGTGCCGTTCTCGATCTGCTGGATCAGGCTGCGCGAGCAGTCCGCCTTCTTCGCCAGAGCCGCCTGGGTGTAGCCCCGCTCGATACGGAGGCGGCGCACCAGGTTTCCTATCGGCTCCCCACCAGGGTGGCCAGAGAGTGTCACGATGCCAAATTCTAGCCACACATATGCCTGCGTGTGTCAATGGCACCGGCGAGAGATTCTCGCGGCGGCGGACTCGGTGCGAAACCTCGATTGTACTGACACACAAGGGAACTCATCCGGCCGTTTTTCTGCCCGAAACCGTTCGAAGCGGCATTGTTTCACGCAATTCCGGTCGAATATCCGGACACAGCAGGATGATTGATCACGCATCTGCTTCGATTCGAGCATTCAGGTATCGAAAATATCCAAATGTGGCACGAGGCTTACATTGACACCCGAGGTCGCCGCTTCGTAGCATTTAGAAACAGCCATTGCCGTCGACGACGGCGACGGCTTCGATAACGAGGAGGTGCTCCCCATGGCACTCCGGATCACCGCGTGGCTGATCACCAGCGATGTCACTCCCGAACTGGCACAGTACCTTCCGAGCGCGCGGGGCGGGCACTGGGCCCTGAGCTGGCTGCCCGGCGTCCCCCTCACCCGCGATCAAGCGCTCAGCGGGATGGTGCTGGACGAACTCCTCAGCGATCCGCGGCTCGTAGCCAACGACGTGGCTTTCGAGCTGGCCGCCTTCCGCGCGGCCGAGGTGGGAATCACTCTGGAGCAGGCGCTGATCCGGCTCTACGGCCGCATCCTCGCCCGCGATACCGAGGCGTCCCGGGGGGACGGGCCCGGCCGGCCGCTGCTGGCGGCCGGTCGGGTGTAACCCTCACATCGAGGGCAGCTGCTCGCCCTGCACGACCTCGATGTCGAGATCGATCTTGACCGTGGTGCCGACCGCCGCCACGCCCGCCCGCACGATCGCGTTGTAGTCGATCGCGAAATCGTTGCGGTACAACAGGGTTTCGGCGTGGAACGCGGCGCGCACCCCGCCCCACAGGTCCGGTCCCCAGCCGCCGAAGGTGACGGCCAGTTCGACCGGCCGCACCTGGCCGTGCAGGGACAGCTCGCCCGGCATGGCGAAGGTGTCCGGTCCGGTGCGCCGGAAACCCTTGCCGGTGAAGGAGATCAGCGGATAGTTCTCGACGTCGAGGAACTCCGCCGAGCGCAGATGGTCGTCGCGCATCCCGATGCCGGTGTCGATGCTGGCGGCCTTGATCTCGGCGAAACCGGTTGTGCCCTCGAAGTTCTCGGTGATCTCGAGCCGCCCGCCCACCTCCGGGAACCGTGCCTTGATGCTCGCGATGCCCAGATGCCGCGCGGTGACCTGCACCGTGGAGTGCACCGGATCGATGGTCCACGGCCCGGCGGGGGGCGCGGAGACCGCGCCCGCCTCCTGTTCGAGCACGACGTCGCCGAGATCGCCGGAACCGTCGGCGGCGACGCGCGCCACCCGGGCCACCGGCCGGAAACCGGGCGCGGTGACGACCGCGGTGTGCGCTCCCGCGGGCAGCGGCTCGGTCGCCGCCGCCCCGGTCGCGTCCGCCGCGGCCCGCGCCAGCTGCCGCCCCGTCGAATCGGTCACTGTCAGAACGGCATCCGGCACCGGCCAACCGTCGGCGGTGTGGATGCGGGTGATCAAGCCACTCATGACTACCTGTCGCTCACGCGGATGTGTTGTCGTATCCCAGTCGCACGTCGTGGGTGGTCTCGCCGCCCACCACGCTGACCCGGCCGCTCACCGGCGGGTAGCCGCGGGCCACCACGGTGTACTCGCCCTCGGGCAGATCGGTCAGCACGTACCGGCCGTTGTCGTCGGTGCGCGCGGACGCGATCTCGCTGCCCTGCTCGTCGAGCACCGAGACGTACGCGTCGCGCACGGCCCGTCCGTCGGCCGAGGCCGCGCCGGACAGCACCGTCATCGCCGACAGCTCGACGTCGTGGTGCAGCAGCCCGCTGTCGGGAACGGTGAGAGCCGTTGCCGCGGGCCGCATGTGCTCGGCGACCGCGACGAGGGTGTAGGTGCCCGACACCACGCCCTGGCAGACGTAGGCGCCGTCCGCGCCGGTGACCGCGGCGCCGACCACCTCGCCGCGCATATCGGTCAGCGTGACCGTCGCGCCCGCCACCGGCTCGCCGCGCCCGGCCTTGCGCACCACGCCGGACAGTTCGCCCGAACCCTGCAGGGCGATGTCCAGCGCCTGCGCGCGATCGCCGACGTGCACGTTCACCGCCGCGGGCTGATGTCCGGCCGCCGACACGATCAGCACGTAGTCGCCCGGGTCCGGGGCCGAGATCCGGTAGCCGCCGTCGCCGCCGCCGGTGGTCCGCGAAACCTGGTGTCCGCGTTGGTCGATCAGCGTCAGCACCGCACCGGGCACGGCCCGGCCGTCCTCGCGGCGCACGTGTCCGTCCAGCGACCGGCCCTCGCCGTCGTCGTAGGACACCGGTTCGGCCGCCGTCAGCTGCGCGACCGCGCCGTGCGCGGTGCTGCCGTTGGTCGCGGCGCCCTGATGGGCGAGCACGCGGGCGGGTTCGGGATCGGCCGCGTGCCTGCCGCCGCGCACCGGCGCCGCCGCCGCGAACACCTCGACCCGCTCCCGGTCCGCCTCGGCGGGCACGGTCTCCGCGGCGAATTCCGTTGCGGGCGAGGCCGACTCGGCCGCGGCGTCCACGGGCTCGGGCGCCTGCGGGGCCGCGGCGGCCGCGCCCGGATCCTTGAGCGGGATCTCGCGCATGAACAGCAGCACGAACGAGGCCAGCAGCGCCACCGCGGTGGCCGCGTAGAACACCCCGTGCAGGGAGTTGGTGAACCCGATCAGGATCGGATCCTTCACCTGCGGGGGCAGCGCGCCCAGACCGCTGGTGTTGCTCTGCAACTGGTTCAGCTTGCCGGTGTCGAACCCGGGCGGCAGGTTGCCGCCGAAGGCGTCGACGATGCGGTGCGGCAGCAGGTTGAACAGGATGGTCAGGAACACCGCCACGCCCAGCGTGCCGCCCATCTGGCGGAAGAAGGTGGCCGACGCGGTGGACACGCCCATATCCGAACGGGGACCGGCGTTCTGGGCCGCGAGGATCAGCGTCTGCATACACCCGCCGAGCCCGAAGCCGATGATGCCGCTGTAGAGCAGCGGCTGCCACAGCGGGCTGTCGAAGTGCACCTGCGCGTACAACGCCGTACCGCACGCCACGATGAACGTGCCCAGCACGGGCAGGAACTTGTAGCGCCCGGTGAACCGGGTGATCTGCCCGGAGATCTGCGAACCCAGCATGATGCCCAGCACCATCGGCAGCATCATCAAACCGGCCTTGGTGGGCGAGAATTCGCGCACCACCTGCAAATACAGCGGAACCATCGAGATGCCGCCGAACATCGCCACACCGACGATGAAGCCGCCGAGGATCGTCACGCTGAACGTCGAATTGCGGAACAGCCGCAACGGGATCAGCGCGGCGTCGCGCATCAGGTACTCGACGAACAGGAACAGCAGCAACCCGATCGCGCCGATCGCGTAGCAGATGATCGCCTTGCGCGAGTCCCACCCCCAGCCGCGGCCCTGTTCGGCCACGATCAGCAGCGGCACCACGCAGATCGCGAGGGTGATCGCGCCGAACCAGTCGACGCGGTGGTTCTGCCGCTGATGCGGGGTGTTGAGCACCCGGGCGACCACGGCCAGCGCGACGACACCGATCGGCACGTTCACCAGGAACACCCAGCGCCAGCCGTCCAGCCCCCACAGGTGGTCGAAGCCCGACAGCCAGCCGCCCAGCACCGGGCCGAGCACGGTCGCGCTGCCGAACACGATCATGAAGTAGCCCTGGTAGCGCACGCGCTCGCGGGCCGGGACGATATCGCCGATGATGGTGAACGCCAACGACATCAGGCCGCCCGCGCCCAGGCCCTGGAACGCGCGGAACCCGGCCAGCTCGTACATCGAGGTGGCGAAGGTACACGCGGCCGAGCCGATGACGAACAGGCCGATCGCGGTGAGGTAGAACGGCTTTCGCCCGTAGATGTCGGCGAGCTTGCCGTAGAGCGGGGTGCTGATCGTCGCCGTGATCAGGTAGGCGGTCGTCGCCCACGCCTGCTGGTCGAAGCCGTGCAGACTGTTGGCGATGCGCACGATCGCCACGCTCACGATGTTCTGGTCGAGTGCGGCGAGGAACATGCCCAGCAGCAGGCCCGACAACACGGTCAGGATCTGCCGGTGCGACAGTGTCGTGCCCGCACCCGACGCCGGGGCCGGCTGCGCGGCCGGCGCCTCGGCGGTCGAATTCGTCATAGTGGTGGCCTTATTTCGGTTCGGCTGTCGATGGGGGGATTGCTTCGATACTGCTGTTGAGGCGGTCGAGCAGGGTGATCAGGGTGGTCCGGTCGGCGGGCGGCCAGTCACCCAGCAGATCGGCCATCCACAGATTGCGCAACCTGCGATTCTCCTCGAAGACGCGCTGCCCCTCGGCGGTGGCCGCCAGGACGCAGGCGCGCCCGTCGATCGGATCGGCCCGGCGCTCGACCAGACCGTGGGCCACCAGCGTTCGGGTCTGTCTGCTGATGGTCGACATCTCGGCATGCAGCTGCTCGGCGAGTTTGCCCGTTCGCTGCGGACCGTCGTGCACCAGGCAGAACAGGACGGAGTAGGCGAGCTTCTCCAGCCCGTCCGGCCCGTGCTTGGCCAGTTGCCCCTTGGCCCGATTGATCGCGCGCACGAACCGGAGCAGCTGCGCGCCGAGCAGATCCGCGTCGTCGAACGCGGCGGCGTTGCTGTCCAGACCCACGGCGGTCATCGGCGATCACCTCGATACAACGGAGTTAATTAGCACGCACAACTAGTTGCCTGTGCCAACTATACGCATGCCGCCCGGTGCCCCCGCAAATCGTTTTCCTCAGAACAACGTCATCGGCTTCCTGAGAACGATCAGGGACTTCCTCAGAACAACGTCATCGGCGCGCTGTCGGTGGGTTCGGGCAGCGGGGACAGATCCGGCAGCCGGGCGCGCACGTCGTCGTGGAAGCGGCGGGCCAGGGTGAGGGCGTCGGCGTTGTCGGGGGTGTGCACGAACACCGTCGGCGAGCGGCCCTCGCCGAGCCAGTCGACGCAGGCGTCCACCCAGCGCGTCCAGCCCGCGGCCGTGACCTCCGGATCGTCGCGGCCGATGTAGCGCACGATCGGATGGTCGGTCAGCGCCGCCGTGCGCAGCGCGACCCGCGGCTTGCGCGTCCAGGCGTCGCGCTCGGCCTCGGTGCCGGGCCGGGTCGCGAACAGCGTGGTGGTGTCGAACGGAATCCATTCGGTGCCGGTGCGACCCAGCACGTATTCCAGTTGCCGGGCGGTCCGCTCGTCGTCGAAGAAGGCCGGATGCCGAACCTCCACGGCGTAGCGATGATTCGCGGGCAGCCGACCCAGGAACCGGGCAAGGGCCCCGAGGTCGGTGGGCGCGAAGGAGGCGGGCAGCTGGACCCAGATCGCGTGCGCGCGGGGACCGAGCGGTTCGACGGCCTCGAGGAACGCCCGCACCTCGGCGTCGGCGTCACTCATCCGGCGTTCGTGGGTGATGGTCCGCGGCAGCTTGACCACGAAGCGGAAATCGGGGGCCGTCTGCTCGGCCCAGCCCGCGACGGTCTGCCGGGTGGGAGTCCCGTAGAAGGTGGTGTTGCCCTCGACGGCGTTGCACCAGCCCGCGTAATCCCGCAGCCGCGACTTGGCGTGCGGCTGGCGGTCCTGCCATGCGGTGTGCGTCCACTGCGCACATCCGACGTGAAGCTGCATAGCACCTTTATGCACCCATCCGGGCCGGGCGTCCAAGGGGCTCATGCACCCAGCAGGCGGATCTCCGTATCGAGCGCCCGCCCACCCAGCAAGCGGATCTCGGTATTGAGCGCCACCCACTACGCGCCCAGCAGGCGGATCTCCGTATTCAGCGCCTCGGCCTGGGTACTCAACGCGGCCTCGTCGGGCTGGTCGCCGATGCGGGCGGCGAGGTCGCCGCGGGTGATGACGACCAGCGTGTCCAGGTCGTCCTCGGATCCGGGCTCGATGCGCAGGCTGCCCTCGCTCAGAACCAGGCGGGTGTGCGGGCTCCCGGCGTCGAGCAGCTGGCGTAGGTCCTCCGGCGTGATCTTCGACTTGTCGGCAGTCATGCTGTGCGTATGCCCGGGCGCGCGGAGAGAAAACCGTGGCGCGCGCGACCCCCTAGTCGGCGTTCCCGCGACGGCGCAGGAACAGCACCTGCTCCCCGTAATCGGCCAGCGGCCGGGCCTGACCGGCCTGCCGGATGCCGCTGGCGGGCAGGTTGGTGAGCTTGGCGAACATGGCCGTATTGCCGAACGCGGCGCGCACCTGGGTCTCCGAGGCGTAGTCGGCGCCGTACTCGGCGAGCAGCGCGAAATCCAAGGGCGCCAACGGTTTGTCCAGCGCGGGCTGCCCGGCGGGGCGGCCCAGCGCGGCGTACTGGGTCGCCGAACCCTCGGCGTACCAGCACAATTCGTAGGCCAGATTCTCGGTGGTGCTCACCGCGATCACCGGCCAGTCCTGCGCGAGCCGCAGCGCCAGTGGATGTTTCCCGACCGGGGCCAGTTCCCAGTTCAGGCTCTTGACCGAGATCCAGTGTCCCCCCGCGCGTTCGATGAGCACCACGTCGTCGCCGAGCCGCTCGGTCAGGTTCAGCTCCGGCTCCGGCAGCGTCCACTGCGGCTGATGCACGCCGTGGAAGAAGCCACTGCCGACCGGGCGGGCGTCGTCGACCGCGTACGCGGCGATCACGGCCGCCCGCACCTGGGCCAGCGCGTCCGGGGCGGTGCAGCGCACGCTCAGCGCGCCGAACGAATGCGCGATCTCGACCGGTTTGGACGGCAGGTCCGGAAGTGCCCCGGCCGCCAGGGGTTTCAGCCCCACCAGGCCGAGCTTCCAGTTGATCTCCTCGATGGTGCTCAGATCACCGGAGGTCTGGTAGAGGATCTGCTGCTGGGTCAACCGGGCCGCGCGATCGAGGGTCGGGCACTCCAGCTTCTGCAACGCCGCGAAGGTCTTGCTGGTGAATTCCAGCTCCTCGAGCGGGGTTTCGCGCAACCGCGTGGTCATCGCCGCCGAGGTCCACGCCGAGTAGCGCTCCCGGTACATCGCCAGCGCCTGCTTGCGCGAACGCCCGATCATCAACGTGCGCAACAACATATTGAGACTCGCCAGATACCGGCTCGCGGTCTCGGGATCGGCCGCGAACAGCCCGGCCCGGATGCGCACGGCCTCCGAACTCGCCGCCACCGCCGACCCGGGATCCAGGCGGCACAGCCACACGCCGCATTTGGACAGACCGTCCGCGCACACCCCCGCCGCCATCGGATACCGCTGGGCCACATGGTGATACGCGTCGCACGCCTGCCGGATGGTGGCGGTCGCCAGTTCCCGATGCCCGATGGTGCGCGCGGCCTGTTCGAACAGCCGCAACGCCTCCTGCACCTGCCCGGCGAAATGGGCGCTGACGTGCCCGGCGGTCAGCCAGCGCAGCCGGATCAGCACGGCCTCCTGGGCGGGTTCGAGCGCGGCGGGGGCCCGATCCCGTTCGGAGCCGTCCTGTTTGGTGGCCATGAACGCCCGGGCCAGCTCGCACAGTGAGGTGGCCAGCCGCAGTTCGGCCTCATCCGTCCGCTCCTGGGCGGCGATCCGTCTGTCCTCGGCCACCTGCTGCTCGATGGCGCTCAACTCCATCGCGATCCCAACTCCCGCATCCCTTCCACACACGGTCGTCGAGCGGCCGCATCGTGCGTGCCGAGTCTGCCACAGATCGGCTCCCGGCACGCGGTCGATGACGTGGACGAGTTGGTCTATGGTGCAAGTCATGAGCCGCGCGGTGACCCCGGTGTCACGACGACCGGTCGGTCCCGAACAGCAGGTGTCCACCGGCGGCGACTCCTACCAGGAACGGCTCGTCAAGTACTTCCCGATCGAGACCAGCGGCCCCTATCTCGCCGCCTCCGCGGCGATCACCGGCCTCACCGACGCGCACACCACCGCGCGGACCGTCTGGCTGCTGCTCGTCTTCGCGATCCTGTTGCTCGGGACGGTCCCGCTGCTGATGCGGCAGTATCCCGCGGCGAAGTACGCGAATCGGTGGCTGCCGATCGGATTCGGCCTCGCGGCGTTCGTCATCTGGGCCTATTCGCTGGGCGCGCTGCCGCAGGAACTGGGTGTCTACAATCCCGTCGCCGCCGCGGTGCTGCCGATCCTCTATGGATTCGGGGCTAACTTCAACCCGACGAAAGCCGAAGACCCGCGCTGATCCGGACGCGAATCCGTGTTAACTTGAGGACATCAGCGTTACCGATCCGATCGGAGTCACCATGAACTCGGCCGTCATCGTCGACGTCGTCCGCACACCGTCCGGAAAGGGCAAGCCCGGCGGCGGGCTCTCCGGTGTGCACCCGGCCACCCTGCTGGCCGGTGTCCTCGCGGACCTGGTGTCCCGCAACGACCTCGACCCCGCCCTCGTCGACGACGTGATCGCCGGGTGCGTGACCCAGAGCGGCGAACAGGCGTCCAACATCGCCCGCACCGCGGTGCTCGCCGCGGGCTTCCCCGAGTCGGTCCCGGCCACCACGGTCGACCGGCAGTGCGGATCCAGCCAGCAGGCCGCCCACTTCGCCGCGCAGGGCGTGCTGGCGGGGGCCTACGACATCGCCGTCGCCTGCGGCGTGGAGTCGATGTCGCGGGTGCCGATGTTCTCCAATGCCCAAGGCGCGGACGCCAATCGGGGCCCGCTCGCGCACCGCTACCCCGAGGGCCTGGTGCAGCAGGGCATCGCCGCCGAGGTGATCACCGCGCGCTGGAAGCTCGATCGCCCCACCCTCGACGAATTCGCCGCGCGCTCACACCGATTGGCCGCCGAGACCGCCGCCGCGGGCGGTTTCGCCAACGAGCTCCTCGCCGCGGGCGAGCTGACCGCCGACGAGACCATCCGCCCCACCACCACGGTCGAGGGCCTGGGCAATCTGAAGCCCGCGTTCACCAACGAGGAGTTCGCCCGCCGCTTCCCCGAGATCGACTGGTCGATCACCCCGGGCAACTCCTCCCCGCTCACCGACGGCGCGTCCGCGGCGCTGATCATGAGCGAGGAGCGGGCGAATCGGCTCGGCCTGCGGCCGCGGGCGCGGTTCCACTCCTTCGCGGTGGTCGGCGACGACCCGCTGCTCATGCTGACCGCGGTCGTCCCGGCCACGCGAAAGGTGTTGGCGCGCGCGGGATTGTCGATCGGCGACATCGACGCCTACGAGGTCAACGAGGCGTTCGCGCCCGTGCCGCTGGTGTGGCAGCACGAGCTCGGCGCGGATCCGGCGCGGCTGAACCCGCGCGGCGGCGCGATCGCCCTGGGCCACCCGCTCGGCGCGTCCGGCACCCGCATCCTCGCCACGCTGGTCAACCATCTCGAGCAGACCAGCGGCCGATACGGGTTGCAGACCATGTGCGAGGCGGGCGGGCTGGCCAACGCCACCGTCATCGAGCGGCTGTGAGCGCCGCGCGCAGCGCGCTGGTCACCGGCGGCTCGCGCGGCATCGGGGCCGAGATCGCCCGCCGCCTGGCGGGCGACGGCTACGCCGTGACCATCGCCGCCCGCACCGCCGACACCCTCGAGCGGACCGCGCAACGACTCCGGGACGAGACCGGCGGCGAGGTGTTCCCCTTCGCCGCCAACATGACCGACGCCGAACAGCTCGGCGCGCTCGTCGACGCGCACGCGTGGCGCTTCGGCGGGCTGGATCTGCTCGTGCTCAGCGCGGGCACCGGCACCGCGGGACCGGTCGCGGAGATGACCGCCAAGGCGCGCGAGCGCATGCTCGAGGTGAACTTCCGCGCCCCGCTCACACTGATCCAGCACGCGTTGCCGTTGCTGCGCAAGAGCGCCGCCGCGGCGCCGGAACGGGGCGCGAAAATCGTTGCGATCGCGTCCATCACGGGCGTGGCGGGCGAGCCGGGGCTGGCCGCCTACGGCGCGACCAAGGCGGCGTTGATCTCGCTGTGCGAGACGCTGTCGCTGGAGGAGTCGCGCCGCGGGGTGAGCGCCACCGCCCTCTCCCCCGGCTACGTCGACACCGATATGAGCGCCTGGAAACAGGGCGAATTGGACGCGGACGCCATGCTGCCGACCTCCGACATCGCCGAACTGGTCCTCGCCATCGCGCGGCTGTCCGCCCGCGCGGTGGTGCCCAATATCGTGATATCCCGTGCGGGCGAACAACTCTGGCGCGCCTGAGCCTCAGCTCGGGCGGCGGCAGCTGTCGGGGACCAGGTGACCCGCCCGGACGAGCGCGTCGTAGGCGGCGCGCTTGTTCGGGCAGTTGTCGGTCGAGCAATCGGTGTGCATCTGCATCACCCGGTGCGCCCGCTCCACCGGCAACCGGCCCGGCGGAGCCGAATGTGTGCTCAGGGCAAGGAAATCCGTGATCGAATACTCCATGGCACGCTCCCTGGTGACGGGTCTGCACCGACCATGTCCGTAACCACAGAGTAGCTCGATAACGGCTCGCCGAAGCAGGACAAGCGCCGGACACCTGGGTGCCCGGCGCTCGCGGAGGCCGCGCTACGGCGTGTCGGGAAACGCTTGCTGCCGTTGGCCGCCGCGCAGGGTGCCGTTGAGATACGCGGCCTTGCAGGCGCGCCGGGCGATCTTGCCGCTGGAGGTTCGCGGGATCGAGCCCGCGGGCACCAGCAGCAGTTCCCGCACGGTCACCCCGTGCCGCCGGGCGATCGCCCCGCGCACCGTCTCGGCGACCGGCTCGGGATCCAATTTGGCCGCGCCCGTATTCCTTTCGGCGACGATCACCAGCTGTTCGGTCCCCACCGCCGCCGCGTCGGGCAGATCGTCGGGCGCGACGGAGAACGCCGCCACGAAGCCGGGACGCAGCGCGTCCGAGGACTCCTGCGCCGACATCTCCAGATCCTGCGGGTAGTGGTTGCGCCCGTCGACGATGACGAGATCCTTGACGCGGCCGGTGATGTAGAGCTCGCCGTTGTGGTAGGCGCCGTAGTCGCCGGTGGCCATCCAGTGCGCGTCGGGGTCGGTGCCCTCGGCGTGGCTGCCCGATGCCTGCCGCGCGGTGAGCCGGTTGCGGAAGGTCGCCTCGCTCTCCTGCGGCCGTCCCCAGTACCCGATGCCCATGTTCCGGCCGTGCAACCAGATCTCGCCCACCGAACCGTCGTCGCGCTCGGCGCCGGTCTCCGGATCCACGATCACCGCCCACTGCGACCGCGCGACGTAGCCGCAGGACACCTGGGCCACAGCGCTTTCCGCGTCGGCGTCCACCTCGACCATGCGGCCCGCGTTGAGCTGGCCGCGGTCGACGTAGACCACCCGGGCCTCGTCGTCGCGCCGGGTCGCCGAGACGAACAGCGTGGCCTCGGCCATGCCGTAGCACGGTTTGATGGCCGTCTTGGGCAGCCCGTAGGGGACGAACGCCTCGTTGAACTTCTTCATCGAGCTCACCGACACCGGCTCGCTGCCGTTGATCAACCCGATCACGTTCGACAGGTCCAGATTCTCGCCCGGTTTGGGCAGTCCGCGCATCGCGGCGTGCTCGAACGCGAAATTCGGTGCGGCGGCGTAGGTTCCGGCCCCGTCGGAGGCGGCGGCGAGTTCCTTGATCCAGCGGTACGGGCGGCGCACGAACGCGCTCGGCGACATGATCGTGATGAACTTGCCGACGATCGTCGGCAGGATCACGCACAGCAACCCCATGTCGTGGAACATCGGCAGCCAGGTGACCCCGCGCGCGTTCTCGACCAGGCCGAGCGCGTCGATCATCTGCAACAGGTTGGTGCCCACCGAACGATGCGTGATCTCGACCCCGGCGGGCGTGCGGGTGGACCCCGAGGTGTACTGGAGATAGGCGACGCTGTCGATGTTGATGTCCGGCCGCACCCAGCTCGCGCCCACGCTGTCGGGGATCGCGTCCACGGCGATGATGCGCGGCCGCTGGGAGGCGGGCAGGTGCCGGAAGAACTCCCGCACCCCCGCCGCGGACGCGCTGGCCGTCAGGATCGCCGAGGGCTGGCAGTCGCCGAGCACCGCGTGCAGGCGATCGGTGTGGCCGGGCTCCTCCGGATCGAACAGCGGCACCGCGATATTGCCCGCGTACACCGCCGCGAAGATGGAGACCACGTAGTCCAGCCCCTGCGGCGCCAGGATCGCGACCCGATCACGCGGGCTGGTCACCTGTTGCAGCCGGGCCGCCACCGCGCGCAGCCGGACACCGAACTCGCGCCAGGTGAGTTCGTGATACTCACCGTCCCGTTCACGGGAGTAGTCGATGTAGCGGTAGGCCAGCTCATCCCCGTTCGTCGCACTGTGCATGTCGACGAAGTCGATCAGAGTCGAATCACCACGGATGTCGAGATTGCCGTGTTCGTCCAAATAGTCATCGAAAGTCTCGCCGATCATTCCCTATCCTTTTTCACGCACGCCGCTTTCGGCCGTGCCATGACACCGATACGGATCGACACCGAAGCCCGAACAGTAGCAGCGCTTCGGCGGGGTTTGCTCAATATCGCCCGAATGTCAGCGAGACATTGTGGCCCCCGAATCCGAACGAGTTGTTGACGGCGTAGTCGATCCGGCCCGGGCGCGCTTGGCCTTTGACGATGTCCAGTTCGACGGTCGGATCCTGATTGTCCAAATTCAAAGTCGGCGGCACGATCGCATCGCGAATGCTGAGTACCGTCAACACCGATTCGAGCGCGCCGACCGCGCCGATGGAATGGCCGAGCGCGGATTTCGGCGCGTACACCGAGGCGTGCGAACCGATCGCGCCGGCGATGGCCAGCGCCTCGGAGGTGTCGCCGATCGGGGTGGCCGTGGCGTGCGCGTTCACATGTGCCACATCGGTTTTGGCGATACCCGCGGTCTCGATCGCGCGCGTGATCGCCCGCGCCGCGCCCTTGCCCTCGGGATCCGGGGCGACCAGATGGAAGCCGTCGGAGGTCACGCCCGCGCCCAGCAGCCGGGCGTGGATGGTGGCGCCCCGGGCCCGCGCGTGCTCCTCGGTCTCGATCACCATCATCGCCCCGGCCTCGCCGAACACGAAGCCGTCGCGGTCGAGATCGAACGGGCGCGAGGCGCGCTTGGGATCGTCGTTACGGGTGCTCATCGCGCGCATCATGGAGAACGCGGCGATCGGCAGCGCCTGGATGGAACCCTCCACCCCGCCGGTCACGACCATGTCGGCGTCGCCCATCACAATCATCTTCCACGCGTTGGCGATCGCCTCCGAACCCGACGAGCAGGCCGAAACCGGCGTCGCGATACCGGCTTTCGCGCCCAGTTCCAGACCGACCACGGCGGCCGAGCCGTTGGGCATGATCATCGGCACGGCCAGCGGCGGCACATGCTTGTAGCCGCCGTTCTGCATCTTGTTGGTGGCGTCGATGTAGATCTCGGCGCCGCCCAGGCCCGTGCCGATCGAGACGCCGAGGCGTTCGGCGTCGACCTCCGGACTCCCGGCGTTGCGCCACACCTCACGGCCGAGCACCAACGCCATCTGCTCGACGTAGGACAGCCGGCGCGTCTCCTCGCGGGTGAGGTTGGTGTCGGGCTTGACCTTCAGATGCCCGCCGATGCGCACGGGCAGTTCGAACTGCTCGACGAAGGCGTCCTCGAGGACGTCGATACCGCTCTCGCCGTTGAGCAGTCCCTTCCAGGTGGAGTCGACGTCCCCGGCGATCGAGGTGGTCGCCGCCAGGCTGGTCACGACGACGTCGGGGTAGCGCCTACGGCTGGAAATCGTCATTCTCGGCTCTCTTTCGGTGGCAACACTGCGGGGTAGGGCAATACTGCGGCGAATCCAAGCGAAAGCGACATCCACGGCGACGGGAACACCTTGTCCGGCAGGCGTTTACCGCCTGCCTCGAGTGCCCGGCCGAGGCGGGACTACATTATCGAGGCGTACCTGACCGGCCAAACCGCGTGTTACACAGCAATCCGGTCGCTAATGCACTGTACCGGTTTCTTCCCGCAACGTCTCACCCGCGATCCGTATCGAGGAAAGGCATCATCGTGGCCAGGAACCTCACGCAGCTCGAACTGCTGCTCGAGCTGGAACCCGTCGCCGCCCGCAATGTCGATCGGCACCTGTCGATGGCCAAGGAGTGGCACCCGCACGACTACGTCCCCTGGGACCGGGGGCGCAACTTCGCCGCCCTGGGCGGGATCGACTGGGACCCCGCGCAATCCCGATTGAGCGAACTCGCCCGCGCGGCCATGATCACCAATCTGCTGACCGAGGACAACCTGCCCTCCTACCACCGGGAGATCGCCGAGAACTTCTCCCAGGACGGCGCGTGGGGCACCTGGGTGGGCCGCTGGACCGCCGAGGAGAACCGGCACGGCATCGTCATGCGGGACTATCTCGTCGTCACCCGCGGCGTCGACCCGGTCGCCCTCGAACGGGCCCGCATGATCCACATGACCAACGGCTACGACCCCATGCGGCTGGTGCGCGAGGCCGGCGGCGGCGTACATCTGGCCGACACCGGATTCCTGCACTCGGTCGCGTACGTGACCTTCCAGGAACTCGCGACCCGGGTCAGTCACCGCAACACCGGCCGCGTCTGCGACGATCCCGTGGCCGACCGCATGTTGCAACGCATCGCCGCCGACGAGAACCTGCACATGATCTTCTACCGCGACATGTGCGCCGCGGCCCTGGATCTCGTGCCGGATCAGGCCGTCGCGGCGATCACCGACATCGTGTGCCACTTCCAGATGCCCGGCGCCGGAATGCCCGACTGGCGGCGCAACGGCGTGTTGATGGCCAAACACGGCATCTACGATCTGCGCCAGCACCTCGACGAGGTGGTCCTGCCGGTCCTGCGCAAGTGGAACATCTTCGAGCGCAACGACTTCGGGCCGCGCGGCGAACAGGCCCGCGAGCGCCTCGGCGCATTCCTCGAACGCCTGCGCGAGGACTGCGCCCGGTTCGAGGAACAACGCGACCGGGCGCTGGCCCGCGAGGCCGCCCGCCGCGGCCTGGTGAGCGCCGACCGCTGACCGGCGTACCGGTGCGCCGGGGCCGACTCCGCCTGCCCCAGCGCACTTCTCGATGGACGGACGGCCGGTCGTAGGGGCTTTCGCGGCGCACCGGTCATCCGTCCAGGGGCCCGCCGGTCCCGGGAACGCGACATGCCGCGGGCGACGGGCGTTTTCGACGCCGACGGGCCGCCCGCCCCGCGGCGGCGGCCCGCTCGCCAAGGCATTTCGGCACGTCGCGGACGCATTTGCCTGTGCTCGAGGGGGTTTCCCGGACCGGCGCGGACGGGGGCGGATCACATCGGTGTTAGCTGGTCGTCGCGGGGGTACTCCCCGGTGCGGCGAGCGCTCGATCGGAAGTTCGTGTACCTCCGAGCATTTCGATATGGTCTCGACCCGACATGGAGTGGCAGAACACATTGCCAGAAGATTGCCGTAAGGGCACACTGGGAGGCATGACTGCAGTACCCCACGCGGCTCGCGCGACCACCCGGAAATCCGGGCCGGTCACCGTGGACGCACCCACCTCCAACGTGCACATCCGGCTCCGCATCGACGACCCCGAACGTCAGGCCAAGCTGCGCACCGCCCTCGAGCGAATCCGGCTCGGGAACCACTGATTTCGACCCCGGGCTCGTCGCCGACGACCCGGGGCCGGTGTTCGTCTCAGATCGTGATTCCGACCAGATGCCCGACCGCGTAGGTCGTGGCCATCGCCAGCGCCCCGCCGAGCAGGACCCGAATCGTCGCGCGCCCCACCGGCGCCCCACCCAGGCGGGCGCCGAGCGCGCCGGTCAGCCCGAGGGCCAGCAGCACCGCGCCGACCGTCACCGGCACCCGGATCGCCGCCGGGCTCAGGATCGCCAGCAGCGGCAGCAGCGCCCCGAGGGTGAACGACAGCGCCGACGACAGCGCGGCGTGCCACGGATTGGTCAGGGCCGTGGGATCGATCCCCAATTCGGCCTCGGCGTGCGCGGTGAACGCGTCGTTCTCGGTGAGTTCCTCGGCCACCCGCCACGCGGTCGCGGGTGAGAGGCCCTTGCCCTGATAGATCGCCGCCAGCTCGGCCAGTTCCTGTTCCGGCATCTCGGCCAGCTCGCGCCGCTCGACCGCCAGCACGGCCCGCTCGCTGTCGCGCTGCGTGCTCACCGACACGTACTCCCCCAACGCCATCGACACCGCCCCGGCCGCCAGTCCCGCCACGCCCGCGGCCACGATCGCCGCCGAATTCGTCGTCGCCGCGGCCATCCCGACCACGATGCCCGCCACCGACACGATGCCGTCGTCGGCCCCCAGCACCCCGGCCCGCAGCCAATTCAGCCGCGCCCCGAGCCCACCGCCGTGCGGCTCGCCGTGCGCCGGGGCGACCACCGTCTCCTGCTCTGTCCGCATGCGCCCAAACTATCGATTCCGCGCCCGGTCCGCCAGCAATGCCAGCCTGCCCATATTTAGGTAATGCATTGCACGCCAAGGGTTTCCAAACCTAACCGGTACGTCGGCCCGGGCGCTCCCGCGGACCCGCCACGCCTTGCGCAAGAACGGTCAAGCGGGCCGGGGCGGTCGGGGACCAGACTCGTAGCGTGACCAACGGACGAGATCGGCTGCGCGAACTGCTCGACGCGGTCCTGGACGAGCGGAACACCACACTCACCGACATGGCCTCGGGCGTGTACGCCTCGCCCTTCCATTTCGCCCGCCAGGTGTCCAAGGGGACCGGGGAGGCGCCCGTGGCCATGCGGCGGCGGGTGTTGTTGGAACGGGCCGCGTGGCAGTTGAGTACGGGAGCGGCCGTCACCGAGGTGGCGTGGGCGGCGGGCTACGACTCGGTCGAGGGCTTCAGCCGTGCGTTCAGCAGGGCGTTCGGGCACGCGCCCAGCGCCACCCCGCGCCGACCGGCGACGCGCTGGCTGCCCGCGGTCAACGGAATCCACTTCCATCCGCCGATGTCGCTGTGGGTGGAGAGCGAGCCGAAGGGACGGTCCGATATGGATCCGACGACACTGCTGGTGCATCACGACCTGGACGACACCCGCGCGCTGCTGGACCTGGCGAAGAGTCTGGACGACACGGCCTATCGGCGCAAGCGCGGAAACGGCACGGCGCTGGCCTGGGACGGGCCCGACGATTCCCTCGCGACCGTACTGGACCATCTGATCTGGGCCAAGGAGGTGTGGCTGGCCTCCATCGAGGGCGCCGACCAGCCCCCGCACGGCCCCGACGATCCGGCCACCCTCACCCGGCGACTCGACGAGGTGGCGCCGCGCTGGCTGGACGCGGTGCGCGCGATCGACCGCCGCGGCGGCTGGAACGACACCCTGATCGACGCCCTGTGCGAACCGCCCGAGAGCTTCGTCCTGGGCAGCGTGCTGGCCCACGTCCTCACCTACTCGGCGCATCGCCGCCAACTCGCGTGGCAATGGCTGCGCGCCGAAAACCCCGCCGCCGCGGACGAATACGGCGATCCCATCATGTGGCTACGACGGAGAGGCAACGCATGACCCGCACCATCTACTACACGGCGACCACCCTGGACGGGTTCATCGCCACCCCGGACCACTCGCTGGACTGGCTGCTGACCCGCGACCACGACCCGGCCGGGCCGATGGGCTACGAGAAGTTCATCACCGGGATCGGCGCGATCGTCATGGGCGCCAACACCTATCGGTGGGTGCTCGACCACCAGTCCGCCGAACCCTGGCCGTACACCGTGCCCGCGTGGGTGGTCACCCACCGCGAATTCGCCGCCCGCACCGACGGCGAGGTCCACTTCACCAGCGAGGCGATCCCCGCCCTGCACCGGCGGCTCGCCGAAGCCGCGGGCGGACGCGACATCTGGGTGGTCGGCGGCGGCGACCTTGCCGGGCAGTTCCTCGAACACGACCTGCTCGACGAGGTCATGGTCAGCATCGCCCCCGTGACGCTGGGCGCGGGTGCGCCGCTGCTGCCCCGGCATGCCGAATTGAAGCTCACCGCCCTGGAACGGAACGGTGAGTTCGCCTGCGCGAGTTTCGAAGTCGTGCGCGCGGGAGGATGAGAATCCCGACTCGCGAACAGTCGCGTTCGTGGACTATGCTGTAGCACATGATCGACGCGGGGCGGCCCGCGTCGATCGGTGCGCGGACAACGGCGTTCGCGTTCGCGCCGTGCCCGGGCCGAGGCGGGGACGATCCGGTGAGCGCGTCACACCGCGCGCCGCCGATGCTCTGCGACATGTACGCGGGTCGAGCACCGCGTGGAGCAGAAGCGTCGGCGGCCGTTGCGCGAGGTATCGATGAACACCATCCGGCAGCCCGCGCGCGAACAGCGGCCGATCCGTCCCGGCGCCTCGCAGAACAGGGTCGCCAGCCCCGCCGCGGTGTAGGCCTTCACCCGCTCGTCCATCGGATCACCCTCCCACGCGTAGTGCAGGTGCGGCGCGCGGCCGTCGTGCGTGGAAATGTATGGGCGCGTGGTGGTTTCGGCCAGCAGGCCGTTGAGCCGCGCGACCGTCGGCTCGGCGAAGACCTCGTCCAGACGGCGGATCCACTCCCGCAGGTGGGCGTCCTGCGCGGCGTCGAGCCCCGTGATCGGCGCGTACCCGAACTCGTCGAGCACCCGGATCAGATCCGCACCCGGCTCGGCGTTCACCAGCAGCGCGGCGAGTTCCGCCGCCGACCCACCGTAAGGGTTGAAATGCATTGACCTATTACAGCAGGGTGGAGGCATGTCCGCCACCTGCCCTTCCTGCTCCTGGCCCGCCCCCACCGCGATCTCGACCCACGGTTCGGTGCGCTATCTGCGCTGTGTCTGTGGCCGCTGGCTGATCGTCGAGCACGGCGAGCTGGTCGCCACCGCGGGCGTGAGCGCCTTCGCCGCCCGGCGTGTCGACGGCGTGTCCACCTGATATCGGCCCTGCGCCAACGATTTCGAGGGGATGCCGCCACATCCGCCGAACCGCGCCCCCTAGAATCTGCGGCACCCGACGGGAAAGGGCTCCGCAGCATGGACGCGGTCATCACGGCAGTCGCGACCGAGGCCAAACGTCTCATCGATGCCGCCTGGCTCGGCCGAATCACCCGCGACGAGGCGATCCACCGCTTCGTCCAGGTGAGCGACGGCCTGGTGGAGCACGACATCGCCGAGGACATCATCGACGACGGCCTCACCTGGCTGAACGCCCATTCCACCCGCCTCCGCGTCCTCGGGTGGTGCGCCCTCCTCGAACCCCCGATCTTCGGCGCCCTGGCCATCTTCGGCGCCGCCACCGCCGACTACGTCGCCGCCGCAGTAGCCCTCGTCCTCCTGGCCGCCCTCCGCTACACCCACCGCCGCTTCGCACCCCACCCGACACCGCTCGGCCGCCGCCCGCGAGCGAGGTCCCGGTTCGATTGAATCGGGTTGTGCGCGTGAGTTTTCGGCACTGCGGTAGGGCCGGCCGTCCGCGCCCAGCAATGTGTACATCACGCCTCGTGAAAGACGAGGCCGAGGGTGTGCCGTCGCCCGGAACGCACGACGCTCACGCCGTGGCGCATCGGCGCGGCCGACCAGCCGCGTGAATTCCGCACGGGCCGTTCGCGAGTGGTGAAGATCAACCCGTGTCCCCGCGGCAGGGTCACCGCGGCCCCCCGTGACTGCGCCCGCGGCCGCTGCTCGACCATGAGGAACTCGCCGCCGGTGTAATCCACCCCCGGAGTGTCCAGCCCGATGACCACCTGCAACGGAAACACCATCTCCCCGAACAGATCCCGATGCAGCGCGTTCCAGTCCCCCGGCCCGTACCGCAACAGTATCTGAGCCGATTTCGTCTGCCCCGCCGCATGACACCGGGCCACCCACTCCGCCAACTCCTCCGGCCACGACCCCGCCCGCCCCAACCGCCCCGCCCAATCTCGCGCCACCCCAAGCAATTCCGGATAGAACGCCCCCCGCAACTCCCGTACCACCTCCGGCAACTCGTGCGTGAAGTACCGATACTCCCCCGCCCCGAACCGATGCCGAGCCATATCGACGGTACTCCGAAACCGCCGATCGGTTGTGTCCAGCAGGATGGTGTACGACCGGACGCCAGCGAAGTGGTGGCGTGTCGTAGCCGAGTAGAGGGTGGTCACCGCGTGATCCTTCAAAA
>NZ_JBSFPI010000015.1:0-206715 GCF_053588115.1 Nocardia sp. NPDC003482 | reverse complement strand
GAACACCACGCCGCGCTACGGCAACTCGCCAACCGCCTCGTCGGCATCCTCCACGGCTGCCTCAAAACACGCACCCTCTACGACGAAGCGGCCGCATGGCCCACATACACCGAACAAGCCACTGCTGCTTGACCTCCAAGCCCCTGGGATGTCTTTATTCGGATCCGCACCCTTTGCAGGGCCTTGCAAGGGGTGCGGATTCGAACAAAGGGTGCGGATGGCGTGGTTACATGCCGTTGAACTCGGCTATGGGGGACGGGTAGACCTCCGGGGGGATGGCGGCGCGCCAGGGGCGGTGGATGGTGGGGCCCTCGAGGTCGCGGAGTTCGGGGATCCAGCGGCGGGTGTATTCGCCGTCGGGGTCGTAGCGTTCGGCTTGGCGCAGGGGGTTGAGGACGCGGTTGGGGCGGGTGTCGTTGCCGGTGCCGGCGACCCATTGCCAGTTGAGTTGGTTGTTGGCCACGTCGGCGTCCACCAGCCAGTACCGGAAGTGCTCGGCGCCGACGCGCCAGTCGATGCGCAGGGTCTTGGTGAGGAAGCTGGCGGTGATCAGGCGGGCGCGGTTGGGCATCCAGCCCTCGGCGCGCAGCTGGCGCAGCCCGGCGTCGACGATCGGGAAGCCGGTGCGGCCCTCCTGCCAGGCACGCAGCGCCTTGGGGTCCTCACGCCAGCGAATGCCGCGGGGGCGGTAGTCGCGCCACCCGGCCTCGGGGTGGGCCGCGAGGACCTGATGGTGGAAGTCGCGCCAGGCCAGCTGCCGCGCGAACGCCGCCCCGCCCGGGGACTGCACGTCGACCTGATGCAACACCTCGATCGGGGACAGACAACCGAAATGCAGATACGGCGACAGACGGGACGTCGCGTCGGCCGGCAGATCATCGGCGTCGCTCGCGTAATCCTCGGATCGCCGAGAAGCCCACTGCCGCAACAACTTACGCCCCGTCACACACCCCCCGACCGCCAACTGCGGCGAACTGTCCGCCCGGCTCTCCTCGAACTCCGGCAACTCGTCCCCCCGCACCGGCGGCACCACCATCCCCCGCGGCGCGGCCAGCGGTCGACGCATGGGAGTATCGAGCCAACGCCGGTAATACGGAGTGAAGACGGCGAAATGATCCCGCCCCGACGAGGGCCCGAGCTCATTCGGATCGACCGCCGTGATCGACGCGGGATGCGTATGCACCAGACAATCCCGCTCGGCCAGCCGCTTGCGCAACGCCTCCTCCCGCCGACGGCTGTACCAGCTCACATCCTCCGCGAGATGCACGCTCTCGGCGTGCACGGTCCGCACCACCTCGTCCACGACGTCCACGACATCGCCGTGCCGGACCATCAAATGCCCGTCGCGCGAACGCAATTCGGCGTCCAGCTCCGCCAGCGCCGCCGCCAGGAATCGAGCCCGATTGGGCGCGGACCGACGACCGGCGACGATCCGCTCGTCCACGACGAACAACGGCACCACCGCCGCCCCCTCGCGATGGGCCGCGACCAGGGCCGGATTGTCGTGCACCCGCAGATCCCGGGTGAACAGCGCGACGGTAACGGTCATCGCTCGACTCCAAACATGGTGGTGTAGTTGCGAATTCGACGGCCACGAGGGTCGCACCGCCCGCCGCGGCGGCTCGAGCGCGACGGTGGTGCGGCCCTCGCGGGCGTCGACCCGGCATCGGTCGATCCCGCGCGCGGGACCATCGGTGTCACACCGCGCACAGCGGCGCGAGACGATCGTCGCCAGTGGTGGGTGAGGTCAAGTACACACACGGATCCTCCCCCGCGGCGACGATCGCGGCGCGCACCTCCGACCACTCCCGCGCGTCGAGGCCCGGCGTCCGCGACAGGACGAAGCCCGACAGCCGGCCCGGATCGGTGACCAGCGCCCACGAGTAGCCCGGGCCGAGCGCGGTCACGATGTAGTTCGTCGGCCCGCTGCGAGTGTCCTGCGTCGGGACGCCCGGGAAGGAGACGTGCAGCTGCGCTTTCGTCACCGGGTCGTTGACCGTGGCAGTGCCGCGAATCTCGTTCGGGGTCCCGGCCCAGGTCGTGCAGGTGTTGTGGACGGCGATGTCGCCCTGCGGGTCGAGCGCGTATTCGGCGCGGGTATCGCGGGCGCAGACCAGGTTGAAGTACTGCGGGATCGCCGCCAGTTGGTACCAGGTTCCGAGGTAGCGGTTTAGATCGAGCTGCGGCACGGGGGCGGGCGCGGTGTCGAGTGCAAACGCTGCGGCCAATACGGGCGCGTTGTCCGAAGCGGGCACGGCATCCGGCACGGACGCAGCACCCGACACGGGCCCGACATCCGATGCAGGCACGGCACTCGACGCAGGCGCCGACAACGCGACCGCTCCCACAAGGATCGCCGCGGTCGCGGCGAGACGCCGGAATCGGGCCGAGGGAAACGCGGTCACTTGGTTCTCCTCCGTCGTGGATGTCCCCATGCTACCAACATCGATGCATAATCGATGCAGCCGACCATACCGAGGAGGTTCCGTGCACACAACCCGGCTTGGACGACCCGGCGGTTCGAGAATGGCGCGTCGCGGCGTGTCGCGGATCGGCGCGCGGGCGTGGCGGCGGCTATGACCCGGGCGCGCAACCCTGCCGGTGTCGAACGCGGCCAACGCGACCGGGCAGAATGATCGCCATGTCCTCCGGTCACGCATCCGACGCCGCCGCGGGGTACACCGTGCGCGCGGTCGCCGATCGGCTGGGCATTCCGACGGCCACGCTGCGCAGTTGGAATCAGCGCTATCGGATCGGGCCGTCCCGGCACAGCCCCGGGAAGCACCGGCTGTACACCGAGGCGGATATCGCCGCGCTGGAACGCATGCTGGCCCTGATCCGCGAGGGCGCGAGCCCGGCCGGTGCCGCCGCGGTGGTGCGCGGTCCGGTCATCGAGTTCGGCGATCGCGCCGCGCTGCTCGACGCGGCCTTCGCGCTCGACACCACCGCGGCAACGACCCTGCTGGCCAAGCACTTCGGCGAATTCGGCGTGGTCGACACCTGGAACGGCTTGTGCCGCCCCGCTTTTGCCGAGATCGTCGCCGAACAGGACCGGGGCGTGGGCTGTGTCGATGTGGAGCATCTGCTCTCGTGGTGCGTCGCCTCCGTGCTGCAACGCGGCAATCCGCCGCCGCAGTCGTCGGACCCGGCGGCGATCGTCTTGGCCTGCACGAGCGGTGAACAACACGCGCTCCCGCTCGAGGTCCTGCGCGCCGCGCTGGCCGAACGGGGGGTTCCCGCCGTCATGCTCGGCGCGGACGTCCCCGCGTTCGCGCTCACCGACACGTTGTCCCGGCATCCCGGAACCCCCACGGTCGTGCTCTGGTCCAACCACGAGTCGACCGCCCTTTTCGCAACGGTGCGAGCATGTCTCGACGCGGGCGCCCGCGTGCTGGTCGGCGGTCCCGGCTGGGAGGCGACGCGCCTGCCTCCCGAGGTCGGGCATGTCGACAGCCTCCACGCCGCCCTCGACGCCCTGACCTGATGCACCACCGATTCAAGGCTCGGCCTCCAAACGCCTTGCAGCCCAGCCGCACCCCTTATTCGGATCCGCACCCCTTCTAGAGCCCTGCAAAGGGTGCGGATTCGAATAAAGGGTGCGGCTGGGTTGCCGTACGTTTGGGCGTCCCCAGCTTTGGTAAGCCAGCCGCACCCTTTGTGGGGATCCGCACTCTTTGCAGGGGGTGCGGATTCGAATAAGGGGTGCGGCTGGGGTTGGTTCAGGTGGGGGTTTTGCCGAGCAGGTGACGTAGGTTCGACTCGAGGTCGCGGTCGCGGAAGGGGTGGTCGGCGGCGGTCAGGCGGGTGGGGACGGCGCGTTGGCTGGCGGCGGCGAGTTCGTCGGCGCCCTCGGGGCCGAGGAGGAGGGCGGGGCCCAGTTTGGGGATGGGGAGGAGGGCGGGGCGGTGGAGGACTCGGGCCAGGGTGCGGGTGTAGTCGAGGTTGCGGACCGGTTGCGGGGCAGTGGCATTGACGGGGCCGAACAGTTCGGTGTCCCAGAGCGCGCGGTGGTAGACGTCGACCAGGTCGTCGATGCCGATCCAGGGCAGCCACTGGCGGCCGTCGCCGATGCGGCCGCCGAGTCCGAGCTCGAACAGGGGGCGGAGCAGGCGGAGGGTGCCGCCGCTCGGGGACTGCACGATGCCGGTGCGCACCCGCACCACGCGAATACCGGCCGCGGCGGCGGGTTCGGTCGCGGATTCCCACGCGGTGACCACATCGGCGAGGAAACCCGTTCCAGGAGCGGCGTTTTCGTCGAGAACTTCATCACCGCGCGCGGCCCCGTAATAGCCGACGGCCGAAGCGCTGACGAACGTCTCGACCCCCGCCTTCGCGGCCGCCTCGGCCAAGGCGCGCGTCGGGCCGATACGACTCTCGGCAACGACACGTTTGTGCGAAGGGGTGAAGCGGCCTGCGATGGACGCGCCCGCCAAATGAACCACCGCGTCCACCCCGTCGAGCAGATCGGCGGCCGGCGCGGTCGGATCCCATTCTCGCTCATCGGGTTTCGTCGCAGCGCGCCGAACCAGCCGGATGACGGTGTGACCGCCCGTGGTGAGAAACGCCGTCAACGCCGAGCCGACCAGACCCGAAGCGCCGGTTACCGCGATCGTCGCCGGACCGAAACCCCGTGCGGCGGCGCGTTTGTGGGCCGCCAGATCATCGGCGAGCTGCCGATACCGGTAGGCGAACATTGGTCGCAACACCGCCGCCGGAATCGGCGTCTCGACCTGATCGATCACGCGCGTACTCCGGTCGTCGATCGCCTCGAACTCATGAATGTGCCGCCAGGGCAACAACTTCCCCACCGGCGCGGAGGCCAGCCCATCGACGGCGACCTCGTCCACGAACCGCCACGGCGGATCGTAGTAGCCAGGTTGATGCTGGGCCACCCACCGCAGTCCGCCGGGGAGCCGCAGCACCGCCTGCCCATCGGCCAGCGAGGTCGCCTCGGCCGCGATGTCGACCGGCTGCCACGGGGGCGCCAGCCGCCGGAAGGCGCCGGGTCGGCGGAACCACTCGAACACATCCGCCCGAGGTGCCGCGATGACGCTCGAACATTCGATGCTCACGTCTCGACTGTATCCCGGAGGCCCGGATGAAACGCTTATGCATCGTTCACGGTGGCCCGTGTCGCGACCACTCGTCAGTCCCGAGAGCTCCGCTCCGCACGCTCCAAAGCCACTGCCCGACGCATGGTTTCCCGCGCCCGCCCGCGATCGCCCGCGTAGTCGTACGCGCGAGCGACCCGGTAATTGGTGCGCCAATCGTCCGGATCGGCCTCCCACTCCCGCCGGACCCGCTCGAAAAGCGCGTCCGCCGCGGGCTTTTCGATCCGGCCGGAGGGGCGACGAGGAAGGTCGGAGACATCCAGCTCCCGCCCCTCCTCGTGCATCCGCCGCGCCAGATGCTGATGCGCGAGCGCCGCGCGGATGCTGGTGGCCACCACCCACGCGCCGAGCAGCGGCAGGATCAGCACGCCGACGCCGATGGCGATGGCGGCGGGCTTGCCGGATCCCAAGAGCTCCACCGCGATTCGGCCCAGCAGCAGGAAGTAGAACGCCAGCGCGAGAACCAGGAAGGCGAGCAGGCCGACCGTCCTGGCCACCTGGCGGTCGGGCATGTTCACAGGTCGAGCAGCGGATCGAGGCCGACGGTCAGGCCGGGGCGGGCGCCGATCCGCCGCACGCCGAGTAGGACGCCGGGGGTGAAGGAGGTGCGGTCGATCGAGTCGTGGCGGATGGTGAGGGTCTCGCCCTGGGTGCCGAACAGCACCTCCTGGTGGGCGACGAGTCCGGCGAGGCGCACCGAGTGCACGCGCACGCCGTCGACGCTCGCGCCGCGCGCGCCGTCGAGTTCGGTCGTGGTCGCGTCCGGGCTGGGGCCGACGCCCGCCTGCTTGCGGGCCTCGGCGATGATCCCGGCCGTGCGGTAGGCGGTGCCGGAGGGGGCGTCGGCCTTGTTCGGGTGATGCAGTTCGATGACCTCGACCGACTCGAACCAGCGGGCGGCCTGTTCGGCGAAACGCATGGACAGCACCGCGCCGATGGCGAAATTCGGGGCGATCAGCACCCCGACCTCGGGCCGCGCCGCGAGCCAGCCGCGCACCTCGTCGAGCCGCGCCTCGTCGAATCCGGTGGTCCCGACGACGGCGTGGATGCCGTGGTCGATCAGCCAGCGCAGGTTCGGCATGACGACATCGGGGTGGGTGAAGTCGACGACCACCTGGGTGTCGTTGGCGCCGAACGTGTCCAGGGCGTCGTCCTTGTCGACCTCGGCGACCAGCTCCAGATCCGCGGCCGCCTCGACCGCCGCGCACACAGCCTGCCCGACCTTGCCGCGCGCACCGAGCACACCCACCCGGATGCGATTCGTGGTCACCGTCAACTCCTCACCTGCCGTCCGACACTCTGCGCCGAGCCTATCGTTCGGGGTTCGGGGGAAGGCGGACACCCGCCCGGGGTGGGCTCAATCGAACACGATGACCTGCCGCAACCCGTGCCCGGCCGCGAGTTCGTCCATGGCCTGGTTGATGTCCTCGAGCCGGATGCGCGAAGACACCAGGCGTTCGACGGGCAGGCGGCCCGAGCGCCACATGCGGACGAATTCGGGAATGTCCCGCGACGGGACCGCCGAGCCGAGGTAGCTGCCGACGATGGAGCGGCCGCCCGCGACCAGGGCGAGCGGCGAAATGCTCGCTCGCGCTTCGGGATTGGGGAGGCCGACGGTGACCGTGGTGCCGCCGGGGGCGGTCGCGGCGACGGCGGTTTCGAAGGCGCGGATATTGCCCGCGGCCTCGATCACCGATTCCGCCTGGATGCCGCGTTCGGCGAGGTCGGCGGGGGTGTAGACCTGGGTCGCGCCGAGGTCGGTGGCGAGGGCGAGCTTCTCGGGGAGGGTGTCGACGGCGATGACCTCGCTGCCCAGTTCGGCGCGCAGGGAGGCGGCCACGAGGACCGCGGCCATGCCGACGCCGCCGAGCCCGACGACCATGATGCGGTCGCCGGGGCCGGGACGCGCGGAGTTGAGCAGGGCGCCGCCGCCGGTGAGGACCGCGCAGCCGAGGACGGCCGCGACCTCGGGCGGCACGTCGTCGTCGACGGGGACCACCGAACGTCGGTCGACCACGGCGTGGGTGGCGAACGCGGAGACGCCGAGGTGATGGTGGACCGGTTCGCCGTTGCGGCGCAGTCGGCGGCCGCCCTCGAGCAGTTCGCCGTTGTTGTTGGCGGCGCTGCCCGGCACGCAGGGGGTGCGGCCGTCGGTCGCGCAACCCGTACACGTCCCGCACCGGGGCAGGAATGTCATGACGACGCGCTGGCCGACGGCGAGATCGTCGACCCCCGCGCCGAGCCGCTCGACGCGCCCGGCGGCCTCGTGGCCGAGCAGCATCGGCACCGGCCGCACACGGTTCCCGTCGACCACCGACAGATCCGAATGACACAGCCCGGCCGCCTCGATCCGGACCATGATCTCCCCGTGCCCGGGCTCCCCGAGCTCCAGGTCGTCGACGACGATCGGCTGGGATTCGGCGAACGGCGTCGAATCCCCGATCCGTTCCAGGACGGCACCACGAATTCTCATGTCCGCGACGCTACGCCTCTTCGTCCGGCGGGCGCGGTACGGGCGTGGGCGGCCAGCGGGCGGGCTCGACATTGTCGGGTTTGAGGATGGCGTCGCGGTCCCAGAAGAAGCGGGTGCCGACCCAGCTCGTGGGCGCGGTGAAATCGATGGTTCCGGCCGCGAATTTCGCGGCCTGGAAGGAGATTTCACCGCGGAAGTCGCCGCCGGAGAAGTCGACGGTGCGGCCGTCGAGGACGGCGTCGTCGAACAGGATTCGGCCGCGGAATTCGGCGCCGGAGAAGTCGGTGCGCACGGGCGGGCCCTGGCGCCAGCGGGGGCGGACGCCGAAGCGGGTGTCGGCGAACGCGGTGAGGGCGGCGGCGAAGCGGACCTTCTCGAAATCGATTGCGGGACCGGTGAATTCGGCCTTGTCGAAGCGGACGAGGTCGCCGTCGAAGGTGGCGCGTTGGAAGGAGGTGGTGGGGCTGGCGAATCGGACGCCGGTGAAGGCGGTCTGCTCGCCGGAGAAGACGGCGGATCGGAAATCGGTGAATTCGGCGCTGAAGCGGGCGTCGGCGAAGCGGGTCAGTTCGCCGAAGGTGGTGTCGCGGAAGCAGATCTGGGGGCCGCGGAAGGTGGCCTGTTCGAAGGAGACGGGGCATTGGAATTCCGCGCCTTCGAATTGCGTTCCGCGCCTTGCATGATCGCCTTTGCCCGGGTCGTGGTTGGCGAATTCGGCGGCGCGGAACAGGGCCGAGTCGCCGCAGAATCGGGCGTCGCGGAAGGTGACATAACGGCCGGTAAATTTCGCGCCCTCGAAGGTCGTCGCTCGCTCGCCGATGAAGGTGGTGCGGGCGAAATACGTTCGCTGTCCGGCGAATTCGGCGGATCGGAAGTCGCAGTCCTCGAGGACGGCGCCCGCGAAGTCGAAGTCGTGATGCGACCAGGAGACATCGGCGGTCGGCCGCAGGTGGGCGACGATCACGTCCACGATCGCACGCCGCACCTCTCGGTCGTTCTGCCGGAACTGGTACCGCAGTTCGACGGTCGGCTTGCCCTCCACCGTCTCGGTCCGCCCGATCAGATGATTGGCTCCCGCCTCGGGCTCGTACGGCAACCGCAGATATCCGCACAGCACATCGATGCACTGCTGCCGCCGCCCCGCCGCCCGAAACTCGTCCGCGACCCCCGCCATCGCGTACACCCCCGCGATCCGCACGGCCACATCCGCATCCCCCAATTGCCTTGCCGCCGCGCCGAAAAGCTCCGCGAACCTCCCCCGCTCGATATCCCGCTGCCGCCGATAGGCCACCACCAACGCGACGGCCCCACCGACCCCCGCCGACACCGACAACGCGATCTTGGTGAGCTCCACCTGATTCGGCGGCTCCGCCCGAGCCCCCAGCATCACCCACAGAATCCACCACGCGACCCCCGCGATCCCCAACCCCCCGACGACGGCCGCCACAACCGCCACCAACAACCCCGACCGCTGCGCCCTCCGGCTCACCCACCCGCCGAACCGGCCCCGCGACACCATGGCCGCATCGTATCCACCCCACCCCCACCCCGCACTCCCGTTGCGCCCGACCCCATTTCACCACCGCCCCAAAGGCCCACGAACCCAGCCGCACCCTTTGTTCGGATCCGCACCCGTTGTATAGCCCTGCAAAGGGTGCGGATCCGAATAAAGGGTGCGGCTCGGGTTGCCGTACCTCTACGGGGTGTGGCAGCTCTCGCCGCACCCTTTGTTGGGATCCGCACCCCTTGTATGGCCTTGCAAGGGGTGCGGATTCGAATAAAGGGTGCGGCTGGGGTTGGTGCGCCTGGGGTTCGTAAGCCTGGGGTTAGGCGGGGTGGTGGGGGCGGAGGCCGAGGGCGGCGGCGGTTAGGCAGGCCAGGGCTACGACGGTGACGAACCAGGGGAAGATCGTGCCCATGGTCCAGGTGGTGGCGGCCCAGCCTGCCAGGACGGTGGGGAGGGCCATGGCGGTGTAGGCGAGGAGGTAGTAGGCGGACATGGTTTCGCCGCGTTTGTGTTGGGGGACGACGTTGGAGAGGTGGCGGAGGGAGCCGCCGAAGCCGAGGCCGAAGGTGCCGCCCAGGACGATGCCCGCGGCGAGGACGATCAGCCAGTTGTGGGTGGCGAGGGCGGGGATGGTGAGGAGCAGTGCCAGGGCCATGCCGGTGTCGCCGATGACGGCGGCGCGGCGGGCGGGGATCCTGGTCGCGAAGAGTTGGGCGAGGGCGCCCGCGGTGGCGGTGGAGGCGACGACCGCGCCGCCGAAGACGAGGTTGTGGACGCCGGTCTTCTCCGAGGCCAGCGACGGGTAGAGCGACAGCAGCACGCCCAGCACCGACCAGGCGGCCATCACGCCCAGCGCCGAGAACCAGAAATCGGCCCGGATCTCTTGCGGGACAGCGGGTTTGGCGATGCGGATCGGTCCGGCGACGCGCGTGGTGTGCGTCTCCTCCATCAGCACGACCCCGGCCGCGATCGCCAGGCACACCAGCGTGATCACCACGTACGGCGTGCGCAGCGGATGCGGGACGTACTGCGCCAGCAGGGCCGAGCCCAGAATCGCCACGGCCATGCCGACATTGAACGCGACGCCGCTCAGCTGCCCGGACCGCGCGCCGCGGGTGGGCCGCAGATCCAGCAGCGCCGCGGCGCCCGCGACCACCGTCGCACCGACCGCCATGCCGTGCAGCGCCCGCGCGATCAACAGCATCGCGACATTGTCGGCGAACAGGAACACCACCAGGCCGAGCACCATCGTGGCGAACGCGCCCAGCAACACCGGCTTACGGCCCACGACATCGGAGATCCGCCCCGACACCAGGACCGCCGCCAGCGCCGCGATCGCGTACACCGCGAAGACGATCGTCGTGGTCAGCGGCGAGAAATGCCACTGCTTCTGGTAGATGCCGTACAGCGGGGCGGGCACACCCGACACACCGAGCGCCACGCCGCTGGCGGCGAGGATCAGTGCGTAGGCCCAGGGTTGCGTCGCCCGCTCGTCGGGGGCGACGGCCACAGTCGCTGTCATCGATCCCTCTCCATCAGGTAGGTTTGACTATGATCGAACTCAACACACCGATCCTCGGTTCGATTCCCATCAAACCGGCCGGCGAGGTTGATCATGACGGACAGCAACACCAGTGTCGAATCATTTCCGATCGGATCCGTGCAGACCGTGCTGAGCGCGCTCCAGGATCCGGTGCGGCTCGAGATGGTCCGCAGGCTCAGCAACGCGGGGGAACCGGTGCGCTGCGGGCTGCTCTACGACACGATCAACAAGTCGACGGCCACCCATCACCTCAAGACGTTGCGGGAGGCGGGTGTGACCGAACGCATCATCACCGACGGCCAGACCTACGCGCGGCTGCGCCGAGCCGAACTCGAGGATGTCTTCCCGGGACTGCTGGACGCGATCGTGGGTGCGGCCAATCGCGCCCACGATCACGAATAGCGTTCGGGCCCAGCTCAATCCACCAGTTTCCGCACCGAGGCGGGCAGCTCGCGCGAGCGCCGGAACGGCCCGGCCACCGACACCCCCATCGGCCGCGACAACAGCGTCCGCGCGACCGCGGACACCTCCTCGGTGGTCACCGCGTCGATCCGCGACAGGGTCTCCGAGACGCTGCGATGATTGCCGTAGCTCAACTCGCTGCGCCCGATCCGGTTCATCCGCGAACCCGAATCCTCCAGTCCCAGAACGAGTCCCCCGCGCAGCGAACCCTTGGCCCGCGCGCATTCGGCCTCGCTGATGCCGTCGGCCGCGACCTCCTCGAGCACGCCGCGCGCCAAAGCGGCCACCTCCCCGAGGTTTTCGGGCTGGCAGCCCAGATACACCGAGAACGCCCCGGTGTCGGCAAAGGTGTCGACGCTGGAGTACACCGAGTACGCCAGTCCCCGTTCCTCCCGAATCCGTTGGAACAGACGGGAACTCAGGCCGCCGCCGAGAATGGTGTTGAGCACCGACAGCGGCCAGCGCTTCTCCCCCTCGTGCCGCCCGAACGCGCGCACCCCGAACACCAGATGCGCCTGTTCGCTGTCGCGGCGCATCCAGTGCAGCTGCGGCGACGTGCGCGGCCGGAACCGGCCCTCGCGGCGCGGCGCGGGTTCGCGCGCGGCGTCGAGATGCGCGGCGAAGGCGCGGTAGACCAGTTCGACGGTGTGCTCGTGCTCGACATTGCCCGCCACCGCGACCACCATCCGCTCGGGCCGATACCGCCGCACGTGGAAGCCGCGCAGCTGCGACGCCGTCATCGACTCGATCGACTCGATGGTCCCGATCACCGGGCGGCCCACGGGATGATCGCCGAACAGCGCGGTCAGGAACGCGTCACCGACCGTGTCCTCGGGGTCGTCGTCGCGCATCGAGATCTCCTCGAGCACCACCTGCCGCTCGACGTCGACGTCCTCGGCCCGGCACAGCCCGTTGAGCACCACGTCGGAGACCAGTTCCACCGCCAGCGGCAGATCCTCGTCGAGGACGTGCGCGTAGTAGCAGGTCTGCTCCTTGGCGGTGAACGCGTTCAGCTCACCGCCGACCGCGTCCATGGCCTGGGCGATGTCGAGCGCGGTGTGGGTGGGCGTCGCCTTGAACAGCAGATGCTCGAGGAAGTGCGCGGCGCCGGCCACGCCGGGGGTCTCGTCGCGCGAACCGACGCCGACCCATACCCCGATCGAGGCCGACCGCACCCCGGGCACATGCTCGGTGACGACGCGTAGCCCGCCGGGCAGCACGGTCCGGCGCACCCCGCTGTCGGCCAGCGGCGCGTCGGTGGTCAACATCCGCAGAGACGAACCCCCCTGCTCGCCGCCGACGAGCAAGGGGGTAGCGGTCTTCTTCTTCGTCACACCGAGCTTTCTACTCCGCACCGGCCTCCGCCGCAGCCGGGCTCTCGCTCGACTCGGCCTCCTCCTCGACGGGGACCAGCGAGATCTTGCCGCGGTTGTCGATGTCGGCGATCTCGACGCGGATCTTGTCGCCGACGTTGACCACGTCCTCGACCTTGCCGACCCGCTTGCCGTTGCCCAGCTTCGAGATGTGCACCAGACCGTCGCGACCCGGCAGCAGCGAGACGAACGCGCCGAAGGCCGTGGTCTTGACGACCGTGCCGAGGAAGCGCTCGCCGACCTTGGGCAGCTGCGGGTTGGCGATGGCGTTGATCGCGTCGATCGCGGCCTGCGCCGACGGGCCGTCGGTCGCGCCGACGAACACGGTGCCGTCGTCCTCGATGGAGATGTTGGCGCCGGTGTCCTCGGTGATCTGGTTGATGACCTTGCCCTTGGGCCCGATCACCTCGCCGATCTTGTCGACCGGGATCTTGATCGCGGTGACGCGCGGGGCGTAGGGGCTCATCTCGTCCGGGGTGGCGATGGCCTCGGCCATCACGTCCAGGATGGTCAGGCGCGCGTCGCGGGCCTGATTCAGCGCTCCCGCAAGGACTTTGGACGGGATGCCGTCGAGCTTGGTGTCCAGCTGGAGCGCGGTCACGAACTCGCGGGTGCCCGCGACCTTGAAGTCCATGTCACCGAACGCGTCCTCGGCGCCGAGGATGTCGGTCAGCGCGACGTAGCGGGCCTCCTGCACGCCCTGGTCGTTGGTGACGGTGTCCGACACCAGGCCCATGGCGATACCGGCGACCGGGGCCTTCAGCGGCACACCGGCGTTCAGCAGCGACAGGGTCGAGGCGCACACCGAACCCATCGAGGTGGAACCGTTGGAGCCCAACGCCTCCGACACCTGACGGATGGCGTAGGGGAAGTCCTCCTGCGAGGGCAGCACCGGAACCAGCGCGCGCTCGGCGAGCGCGCCGTGGCCGATCTCGCGCCGCTTGGGCGAGCCGACCCGGCCGGTCTCGCCGGTGGAGAACGGCGGGAAGTTGTAGTGGTGCATGTAGCGCTTGGAGGTCTCCGGGCCGAGCGAGTCGACCTGCTGGGCCATCTTCACCATGTCGAGGGTGGTGACGCCCAGGATCTGGGTCTCACCGCGCTCGAACAGCGCCGAACCGTGCGCGCGCGGCACCACGGCCACCTCGGCCGACAGCGCGCGGATATCGGCCAGACCGCGGCCGTCGATGCGGAAGCCGTCGGACAGGATGCGCTGGCGCACAAGCTTTTTGGTGACCGAGCGGAACGCCGCGCCGATCTCCTTCTCGCGGCCGACGAAGTCCTCGGCGAGGCTGGACAGCACCTCGAGCTTGATCTCGTCGATGCGCTCCTCGCGCTCCTGCTTGTTCGCGATGGACAGCGCCTCGCCGAGCGGGTTCTTGGCGGTGCCCTCGACGGCGGTGAACACGTCGTCCTCGTAGGGCAGGAAGACCGGGAAGTCCTCGGTCGGCTTCGCGGCCAGCTGCGCCAGATCCGCCTGCGCCTTGCACAGCCGGGCGATGAACGGCTTGGCGGCCTCGAGCCCTTCGGCCACAACGGTTTCCGTGGGCGCCTGCGCGCCGCCGTCGACCAGGGCGATGACGTTCTCGGTGGCCTCGGCCTCGACCATCATGATCGCGACGTCGCCGGATTCCACGACCCGCCCGGCGACGACCATGTCGAACACGGCCCCCTCGAGCTGCTCGGTGGTCGGGAACGCGACCCACTGGCCGTCGATCAGGGCGACGCGCACGCCGCCGACCGGGCCGGAGAAGGGCAGGCCCGCGATCTGGGTGGACGCCGACGCCGCGTTGATGGCGACCACGTCGTAGAGGTCGTTCGGGTCCAGGCTCATGACCGTCACCACGACCTGGACCTCGTTGCGCAGGCCGTCGACGAACGACGGGCGCAGCGGGCGGTCGATGAGGCGGCAGGTGAGGATCGCGTCGGTGGAGGGGCGGCCCTCGCGACGGAAGAACGAGCCGGGGATGCGGCCCGCGGCGTACATGCGCTCCTCGACGTCGACCGTCAGCGGGAAGAAGTCGAACTGGTCCTTGGGCTGCTTGCCCGCGGTGGTGGCCGACAGCAGCATGGTCTCGTCGTCGAGGTAGGCGACGACCGATCCGGCGGCCTGCTTGGCCAGGCGCCCGGTCTCGAACCGGACGGTGCGGGTGCCGAAGGTCCCGTTGTCGATCAGGGCGACCGATTCGAACACGCCCGGCTCGACCTCGATCGCGGAGCTGGTCACTGTGTCTGACATATGTCTGTTCTCAACCTCTCGTCTTCGCCGGATCCAGCGCCGTGCGGCGCGATCCGGCATTCGTCAGCCGTACCCGGCTCGGGCGCGCGGCAGCCCTCCTGGCTGCGGCGCGCACACCCGACCGGTTCCCCTTGGAACCGGCGACGCGGAGGCGGTCATCGATCGAAGCCCAGCGACAGTGATGTTCCTGCCGAAAGGCCACTACCGAAGACCGACGCCACGATGGCGGGTGCGTACGGCCGTGTCGTCCCGTCGCAGTGCGGCCGTAGGGTCCGCACACGCGAGAAGCCGACGGGAAGATTCTATGCCTTCCCGTCGGCTGTCCTGCGAACTGCCCGCGACAGCTCGTGTCCCGCGTCGCTCAGCGACGCAGCCCGAGCCGCTCGATCAGCGAACGGTAGCGCTCGATGTCCTTGTCCTGCAGGTACTTCGACAGCCGCCGACGGCGACCGATCAGGCCCAGCAGGCCGTGGCGGGTGTGGTGATCGTGCTTGTGCACCTTCAGGTGCTCGGTCAGGTCGGAGATCCGCTTGGACAGCAGCGCGATCTGGGCCTCCGGCGAACCGGTGTCCTTCTCGTGCAGGCCGTACTCCTTGAGGATGGCCGCCTTCTGCTCGGTGGTCAGAGCCACGAAATCACTCCTGTTGTTTCAGTCCGCGTTCGAGGGAAACCGGAAGTCCCGGGTGGGCGCCGCCGCGGACCGCAGCAAACCCGACGGATGACTCTACCCGATCGAGAGGCGGGGCTCGTCTTTACCCCACACGTAATCGCTTTCCCTACCTCCGGCTGCGACCGTTGTATTCACCGACGCAAGGAAAGCGAGAACGAGATGCCCTACTTCACCACCACCGATGGAACCACGCTGGCCTACGAGGAGTACGGGACGGGTCCGGTTCTGGTGTTCCTGGCCGGGTGGTCGCTGAACACCGAGATGTGGGATCACCAGGTGCCGTTCTTCGTCGAGCAGGGGTATCGGTGCGTGCTGCTGGATCGGCGCGGGCACGGGCGGTCGGATCGGCCCGCGGGCGGGTACGACCTCGACACCCGGGCCGACGACGTGGCCGCGCTGTTCGAGCATTTGAACCTCACCGATGTCACCCTGATCGCGCACTCCGGGGGCGGTGCGGAAGCGGTGCGGTATCTGTCGCGGCACGGGCAGGATCGGGTCGCGAGGCTGGTGCTGCTGGCGGCGGCGGTGCCGAGGCTGCTGTGGTCCGACGATCATCCGACGGGCGTGCCGCGGGCCGCGCTCGAGGCGTCGATCGCCGCGCTGCGGGCCGATCGCCCGGGGTGGATGGCCGACCGCGCGCAGGGCTATTTCGCCACCCATATCGGCAACAAGGTGTCGACCGCCTTGGTGGACAACGAGATTCGCCGCTGTCTGAGCGCCACGCACATGGCCGCGCTCGAGGTCCAGAAGTGCATCGCCTTCGACGACCTGCGCCCCGAGCTGCCGTCGATCACGGTTCCGGTACTGCTCGTGCACGGCCACCACGACCAGTCGATCCCGATCGACCCGACCAGCCGCGTCGCGGTCCGGCTGTTCCCGAACGCCACGCTGAAGGAGTTGCCCACCGCGGGGCACGGGATGTACGTGACCCACGCGGCGGAGGTCAATCAGGACATTCTGGAGTTCACCGAGGCGTGAGGCTACTTGTCCTCGGCGAGCACCTTGCGGGTCTGCTCGACGTCGCGGCCGATGGCGTGCACCAGGTCGTCGATGGTCGAGAAGGCCCGCTGGCCGCGCAGATGTTCGACGAAGTCGACGGCGACGTGCTGGCCGTACAGGTCCACATCGGCGTCGAGCACGTACGCCTCGACCGTGCGGGTGCGGCCGGAGAACGTCGGATTGGTGCCGACCGACACCGCGGCCATGGCCCGCTTGCCCGGCAGCACGGTCCCGACGGTCTTGCCGGGGCTCAGTACGGTGAACCAGCACGCGTACACCCCGTCGGCCGGGATCGCGGCGTGCATGGGCGGGGCCACGTTCGCGGTCGGGAAGCCCAGCTCCCGGCCGCGGCCGTCGCCGTGCACCACGACGCCCTCGACCCGGTGCGGGCGGCCCAGCGCGTCGGCGGCCGCGGCCATATCGCCCGCGTCGACGCAGGAGCGAATGTAGGTCGAGGAGAACGTGACCGCGTGCTCCCCCACCAGCCGCACCCCGTCGACCTCGAAACCGAAGCGGGCGCCCAGTTCTCGCATGGTCTCCACCGTGCCCGCGGCCTTCTTGCCGAAGGTGAAGTTGTCGCCGATCACCACCTCGGTGACGTGCAACTTCTCCACCAACAGGTCGTGCACGTACCGCGCGGGGGTGAGCTTCATGAACTCGTGGGTGAACGGCATGACGAGGAAGACGTCGATGCCCAACTCCTCCACCAGTTCCGCCCGCCGCGTCAGCGTGGTCAGCTGCGCGGGGTGCGATCCGGGTCGCACCACCTCCATCGGGTGCGGATCGAACGTCATCAGAACCGAGGAAACCCCGCGCGCCGCAGCGGATTTCACGGCACGATTGATCAGCTGGGCGTGTCCGCGGTGCACCCCGTCGAACACCCCGATCGTGAGCACACACCGGCCCCAGTCCGGGGGCATCTCCTCGAGACTTCGCCATCTCTGCACACCCGGCAGCCTACGCAAGCCAGGTCACGGACAGCATTTCGCGGTGCGGATGTTCACAGCCCGGTACGCCCCGCATCAACCCGATCGTCACGCCGCCGTCACCGGCCTGCGGGCCGCGCGCGTTGATGTGGGAAACCGACCGAGGTGTGCCTAAGCTCGTTGACGTGCCCGGAAAACGACCCCCCACCCCGCCCGAAGGCGGAGCGACCGTCGCCCCGGCCCTGTCCTCGGTCGCCCAGGATTACCTGAAGGTGATCTGGACGGCCCAGGAATGGTCGACGGAAAAGGTGTCGACGAAGTTGCTGGCGGAGCGGATCGGGGTGTCGGCTTCGACGGTGTCCGAGGCGGTCCGCAAACTGGCGGACCAGGATCTGGTCGAGCACGCGCGGTACGGGGCGATCACGCTGACCGAGAAGGGCCGCTTGGCGGCCATCGCGATGGTCCGGCGGCATCGGTTGATCGAGACGTTCCTGGTCAATGAACTCGGGTACGGGTGGGACGAGGTGCACGACGAGGCCGAGGTGCTGGAGCACGCGGTGTCGGAGACGTTGATGGCGCGGATCGACGCGAAACTCGGCCACCCGGACCGGGATCCGCACGGCGATCCGATCCCCTCGGCGGACGGGGCGGTGCCGACCCCGGCCGCACGGCAGTTGAGCCGGTTCGAGGCCGGGGAGTCGGGGCGGGTGGCCCGGATCGCGGACTTCGACCCGGCGATGTTGCGGTATTTCGATTCGGTGGGGATCGCGTTGGATACGCCGATCACGGTGGTGGAGCGGCGGGATTTCGCGGGGACGATCGCTATTCGGTTGGGGGACAGGACTATTGATCTGGGGAGTCCGGCGGCTGAGGCGATCTGGTTGACGCACTGAGCCGCCCGCCGCGCGTGGATTGAATCGGCCTCATGATCGCGGGAGTTCCGACCGTCGACGCTCGAGCAATCGGCGCTCGGGTTCGGTGACGGTCAGGCTCAGGGCGCGGGTGTACGCCTCGTGTGCGGCTTCGGTACGGCCGAGGCGGCGGAGGAGTTCGGCTCGGGTGGAGTGGAGGTAGCGGTAGCCGTCGAGGGTGAGGGAGTCGACGAGTTCGAGGGCTCGTTCGGGGGCGCCCGATTCGGCGATGGCGACCGCGCGGTTCAGGGTGACGATGGGTGAGGCGGTGATCTGTTCGAGGCGTTCGTAGAGCAATTCGACTTGACGCCAATCGATTTCGGGTTCGGACTGGAGCGAGGCGATCGCGGCTTGGAGGACGTATGGTCCGGTGTTCGAGTGGAGTGCCAGCGCGCGATCGAGCGCGGCGCGGCCCGCGTCGATCTTGGCGTGGTCGTGGAGTGAGCGGTCCTGCTCGGCGAGGGGGATGAGTTCTCCGTCGAGAATCCTTGCGGCGCGGCGGGATTCGTGCAGGAGCATGAGGGCGAGCAGGCCGTGCGCCTCCGATTCGTCGGGCATCAACTCGACGAGGAGGCGGGCGAGGCGGATGGCCTCGGTGGCGAGGTCGGGGCGGTCGGTGTAGCCCTCGGTGAAGATCAGGTAGATGACCTTGAGGACCGCGGCGAGGCGGTCGGGGAGGTTGGGGTCGGCGGGGACGGTGAAGGGGATGGCGGTGGCTTTGATCTTCGTCTTCGCCCTGGTGAGGCGGCGTTTCATCGTGTCTTCGGAGACGAGGAAGGCACGCGCGATCTCGGCGGTCGAGAGGCCGCCCAGGGCGCGGAGGGTCAAGGCGACCTGAGCTTCGGTCGCCAGCGCGGGATGGCAGCAGGTGAAGATCAACTCCAGTCGTTCGTCGGTGATCGTGCTGTCGTCGAGGTCGATGTCGTCCATGTGCGGAGCCGCCGAATCATGGTGCAGCAGTTGGTATTTGGCGGAGAGCGTGCGCGCGCGTCGCAGCCGGTCGATGGCCAGGTTGCGGCCGGTGGTCACCAACCAGGCCACCGGATGCCGCGGCACGCCGTCGCGGGGCCAGCGCTCGGCCGCGACCGCGAACGCCTCCTGGGCGGCCTCCTCGGCGAGATCGAAATCGCCGAGGAAGCCGACCAGGGACGCCAGGACTCGGCTCCACTCGCGCCGGAAGACGTCCTCGATCAGAACGAGTCCTCGACCGGGATGTTCACCAGCGGGCGGACCTCGACCGCCCCGCCCAGCCGGATGGCGGGGATCTGCTTCACGAACTCGAGGGCGTCGTCCAGGTCCGTCGCCTCGATGACGTAGTAGCCGCCGAGCACCTCGCGCGTGTCGGCGAACGGGCCGTCGGTGACCATGGTCTCCCGCACGGTCGTCGCCGTGTCCGCCCCTTGCAAATGCGCCCCGGCGAGGCAGCGCGGATCGTCCCGCAACGCCAGGTACGCCGCGTTGACCGGCCCGTACTCCTCCGGGCTGAGCGCCTCGTGGCTACCGGCCTTCGGGTAGATGAGCAGTGCGTACTTCATGTGAGCCTCCTTCGGTGGATCTTCTCTCGTCATGGAGACGAACGCGAACCACCGATGGGGACAGGGTTCAGTACTGATTCTTGATGACGAAGTAGGACCCGCGAATCGTCCCGGCCAGCTTCGACTTCTGCCGCGCGAACTTGAACGCGCCGAGCTCGGGCGGGACGTCCATGCCCTCGGAGAGCTTGAAGCCCACGGCACGCTTCCCGGCGTCGTCGAGCGTGTACAGCACGTTGATCGAGAGGCCGTTCTGGTAGAAGACGTACGCCCAGCGGATACCGTCCACGTGGAGCTCCGTCGCCTCGAGGGGTGGCGAGGAGATGACGATGCCGCGCTCCTCCTCGAGGATTCGACTCACCCAGTCGACGATCTCCTTGGCGTCGGCCGCGGGTTCGACGGTGAAGTCGACGTCGTACTTGTTCTTGAAGTAGCGGGCCTCGTTGGCGCGCAGACCGGCGAGGGCGTCGGCCACGGGAGAGGATTCGAGGCCGGTGGTGGAGACGTTCTTGAAATCCACTGTGTAGGGCATGGGCGAACTCCTCATCGCGTCGTCAAGGGGCCGGGGAGGCTTTCACCGCGGGTATCCGGTCGAACTCTACAACCTCGCGACCGAGCTGCCGGGGAGCGTATGCCGCGTCCCGGGGGCTTGTCTCGAAAACCGCACGGCCCCTGCGTCTTTCACGGTTTCGACGGGATGTGTGCGAGTTCGATCGCGTGGCGCAGATCCGCGACGTAGGCGTCGGGTTGTTCCCAGGCCGCGAAATGGCCGCCCGCGGGGTGTTCCAGGTAGTGGCGGACGTTCAGGAACTCCTCCACATAGCCGCGTGGCTCGGGCTTGATGTCGTGCGGGAACACCGAGAACACCGTCGGCGTGTCGATGCGGCCCGGGAGGGCGAACGGTTCGGTGTAGGTGGCGAACGAGGTGCCGATCGTGCCGGTGACCCAGTAGGCGGTGACCCAGGTGAGCAGGTCGTCCGTCGTGAAGGCCGCCCCGTCGGACCAGGACTCCAGTTTCTCGACGAGCCAGGCGGCCAGGCCCGCGGGCGAGTCGCCGAGGGCGACGGCGAGGGTGTTCGGCCGCGTCGACTGCTCCGCGATATAGCCGCCCTCGGTGCGGAACCACTGCCCGGTTCGTCCGAGGTAGGCCGCCGCCTCGGGCGCGAGTCGCGCTGGGTCGGCCGTGAGCGCACGTTGCGGGGCGACGTTCGTGAGATGCAGGGCGGCCACGCGGTTCGGGTGCTCGGACGCGAGCAGTTCGGCGACGGTGCCGCCGATGTCGCCGCCGGAGAGGATGTATCGCTCGTAACCGAGTTCGGCGAGCGCGGTCGCGATCACGTCGGCGATCCGCGCGGCCGACATGCCGGGTGTGGTCAGCGGGGCGGCGAACGGGAAGCCCGGCAGGGCGGGAACGATTACATGCACGTCCGTGAGCAAGGGGAGGACGCGCTCGAAGCGCAGTACCGAATCGGGCCAGCCGTGCAGCAGGACCACGGCCGGGGCGTCGGGATCGGCGGTTCGGCGATGAATCGCCCGCAGCTCGGTGTCGCCCGAACCCGTTGCGATCCAAGGGTATTCGCGGATTCTGCGCTCGTGCACGTCCCAGTCGTACCGATTCGCCCAGTGATCGAGCAGGTTGTCGACGCGGGTGCCGCCGACGCCGCGCGTGGCGTCGTCCTGCCACGGGGTGCTGACGCGTCGCGTCCGGAGCAGGCGGTCCCTCAGTTCACGCATGTGTATGAGCATACACATCGATGTGTATGCTCATACACATGTCTTCTCGTGACGCGGCGGCGACCAAGCAGCGGATTCTGGAGCAGGCACAACGCAAGTTCGCCGAGTTGGGCTACGGCGCTGTCACGGTGAAGGCGATCGCCGACGCGGCCCGCGTATCCCCCAACCTCATCACGCGCTATTTCGGCGGCAAGGACGGCCTGTTCCTCGCGGCCACCCAGGCCCGCATCCCGGTCGCGAACTCCTTCGACGGCGACCCCGGCACGCTGGGTGCGCGGCTGGCGGCGAGCATTGTGCGGAGGTGGTCCGACTTTCCTGGGCAGGATCCGCTGTTGGTACTGCAACGAGCCTCCGGTGAACGGCCGCAGGCCGCGGAAGCGCTGGCCGCCTTTCTGGATACGAATTCGCTTGCGCCCCTGTATGATTACCTCCGCGCCAACGGGCTCGACGAGACCGAGGCCCGCCACCGGGCCGCCGCGATAGATGCGCTCGTTTTGGGCGTGTCGACCCGCCGCCGTATCCTGCGTTCGGAACTCGGCGACCCGGGCGAGTTGGAGGCTTGGCTTGGGGCGACTATCCAACGGCTGGTGAATGGGTGAGGTGGTCCTCCGCCCTCGCGAGGTAATCAGGAATCAACCGCGCCTGGCATCACAGAGCCGAAAGCCGACGTACAGGCTTGGACGAACGCCTGGAACGCGACCCAAACCCTTCGTAGGGACACGGCCCTCGCCGCGTCGAGCCCCGGCACCGCCCGCGGCGACACGGCCCGCGCCCGTCAAGCGTCCGCGCGGCCCAGGCGGGTGATCAACCCGAGTACATGGGCCTCGGCTGCCGCGCGGGCGTCGGCGGGGTTGCCGGACTCGAGGGCCTCGACGATGCGGCGGTGTTCGCGGAAAGCGGTGCGGCGGTTGCGGATCGAACGCCACAGGTCGCCGCGGTAGAGGTGGGTTTGTGCTTCCAGGCGCGAAAGCGCTTCGCAGAGGGGGCGGTTGGCCGAGTGGTCGCGGATGAAGGCGTGGAATTCGACGTCGAGACGGGCGTCGCGGGGCGGGTCGGGGGCGGCGAGCAGGTTTTCCTCCTGCTCGGCGAGGATCGCGGACAGTTTGTCGAGGTCGGGTTCGGCCAGTAGCGGCGCGGCCTCGGCCGCGGCCAGCCCGTCGAGTACCGCCCGCACGGACAGTACGTCGCGGATCTGCCGATCGTCGAGCGCCGCCACCCGGGCCCCGGCGTGCGGCACCGCTACCGCGAGCCCCTCGTAGATCAGCTGCTGCACCGCCTCCCGCACCGGGCTGCGGCTCACCCCCAGCCGCGTCGCCAGCGCCGGAACGCTCAACGGGGTGCCGGGCCCCAACTCGCCCGACAACACCAGCTGCCGGATCTGCCGGTGGACGGACGCCCCGAGCAGCGCGGATTCCGATTCGGTCAACGAGACGATCCTTTCGCTTCCGCGCCACGCTACCCGTTCGCCCGATAGTTGGCCGCGACCCGCTGGGCGAGGAATTCGGCCGCCGTCACCGGCGGATACGTCCCCCGCGGCCCCTGGATCACCGCGTCCCGATCGGCCTGCGCGAAGTAGGCGATGCTGTACCGGTCGCCCTGATATTCGCCCGCGCCCGGACTGCGCACCCGATGGAAGTTCGACGGCAACCCGTCATCGCTCCACCGGGTGAGCATGTCCCCGATATTGCAGGTGATCAACGCCGACGACGGCGTGATCGACGTCCACTGCTGCTCGGCCATCTCCTTGCCCGGACACACCTGCAACCCGCCCTGCCCGTCCCGCTGGAAAAGCAGTGTGAGGCAATCGAAATCGGTGTGCGCACCGGCCCGCCACCGCCCCGGCACACCCTGGAGTTCCGGAGGCACGGCGAAGTAGTGCAACAGCCGTAGCGTGCTTTGGTACTGCTCCGATGCGGGATCGTGCGCCCGCGTGAAATGCTCCCGCTCGAACCCCAGCCGATCGGCGAAACAGGACAGCACCCGCATCGCCACCGCCCACGCCCGATGTTCGAAATCCAGCATGGCCGAACGGAATCCGGCCAGCTCCGCCTCGCTCGGCCACCGCCCGTCCATATGCGGCCGGGTGATTTGATACGACTCCTTCTGATCCGGCACCCCGATCGACGGCCGCACCTGACTCAGGCTCTCCCACCCCGCGTTGTCGGCCTTCACCAGCGGATACCGCGCCTTCACCGCCTCCGGCAGCGCGAAGAACGCCTCGGTCCGCGCGAAGACGTCATCGATCAGCGGCAACGGAATGCCGTGTCCGGCAAGCTGAAAGAACCCGATCTCGGTCGCCGCCGCCCACAACTGCTCGGTGATCTCGCCGCGTCGCTCCTCGAAGTCGGTCAGGTCGATGATCCGGATCTCCCGGGCGTCGGTCTCGCCACCGAGCCCGCCCATCCGCTTCTCCCGCGACACCTCGGACAGGTCGTAACTCATTGCGCCTCCTCACTTCCCGACCGATACGGTCGGATCCAGAAATTCCTTGGTCACCAGGTCGCTCGCCCGCAACCCGTCGGGCACGCTCGCCCCGCCCCGCCGCAGGATCGGCGTGAACTCGTCGATGACCCGCTGCACCCGCCCCTCGTCGAAACTGCCGAGCACCCCGTCGCTGTCGTCCCCGATCAGCCCGCGCTCGATCAGCGCCTTCGAGCCGTAGGCGGCCAGTCCCGCGCTGTAGGGCGTGAAATTGGCGCTCTTGGACACCACATCCACCACCACGTCGTTCACCGGCCCCGGATCCGACCGGAACCGCGCGGTGGCCCGCTGGATCATCGGCACCAGCCGCGCCAGGCACGCCCGCAGCCGATCGATCCGATCCGCGCGCACATTGACCGTCCGGGCATACCCCTCGTACCCGACATCACGCAGCAACTGATAGCTCACCGGTTTCCCCCACGCCCGCACCTCGTGCTCGTACACGTACGGCTCCGAATTCACGAACCCCTGCTGCGCGATGGACGGCCCCGCCACGAACCGCGACGGCGCGTTGTCGTACGACGCGTCGATCTGCGACGCCCGGATCAGTCCCCGCCCCACCAGCCAGTCCGGATACAACTGCCCCTGCGAAACCACAACGGGCGCACCGGATCTGCCGATATCGGCGATGGAATGCCAGTCGGGATGGGTCTTCGGATCCCACATCAGCAGTTGCGGGCTGTCCCGCAGCAGCGTCGTCACCGCGACGATCCGCTGCGACGCCGCCGCGGCCAGCGACTGCTCCGAATGCGCCAGCCCCAGCGTGATGTTCTCGTCGACGTACATCTGCGACGGCACGGTCTGGAACCCGATCGCCGGGCCGCCCGCGCGGATCTCCAGCTTCACCCCCGTGTCCTTGCCGTCGGCCACCAGCGGCCCGACGACCTTGTTGTGGTCCGAATCCACCCGGTACCCGGGCCCGAGTAGCCCGAAGATCGGCCCGGAATCGGTCTCCGGCTCCCATTGCAGTTGCACCACAACGGTATTCGGGCAGACCGTGTCGAGCCGCTGTTCGGGCGGCGCGGGTTCCAGGGCGACCGCCGGGCCGTCGGTGGCGGAATCCGAACAGCCCGCCACGGCCAGCAGGGCCGCGCTGAGCGCCGCGACGCCGAGTCGGCGCAGAGATGTATTCATCGATACTCCAAGGTTTTTCGAACGAACTAACGGCCGGAGGCGTGCCAGCGGCCGACGGTGAGCCGCTGCGCGGCGGTGAACACGGCGAAGACCACCACCCCGAACAGCGCGGCGAGCAGCAGCGCGGCCAGCAGGTCCTCGGATTGCAAACGCGCCCGATACGTGTCGAGCAGCGTGCCGATCCCGGGCCGCCCCTGCGCGAAGAAGATGTCGCCGATGATCGCGCCGGTCACCGACAATCCGGCCGCCGTGCGCAGGCTCGTCATGATCGACGGCAGCGCGGCGGGCAGTTCCAGCGCGACCAGCCGCCGCCATCGGCTCGCGCGACCGAGGGTGAACAGCTCGCGCAGATTCCCGTCCACCGACTGAATGCCGAACAGGGTCATCGCGATGATCGGATGCACGGCGATGAGCACGCACACGATGGTGCGGGCCGCGGTCCCGTAGCCGAACCACAGTCCGATCAGCGGCACCACCGCGAGCACCGGAATGGCCTGCAACACAACGGCATACGGATAGACCACCCGCTCGACCGGTTTGGCCTGGCTCATCAGCACCGCCACGGCCACCCCGATCACCGCCGAACAGGCGAGCCCGGTCAGCGCCACCTGCGCGGTGACCCCGAGGGCCCGCAGCATCACCCGCAGTTTCACCGGATCGAACAGTGCCTCGGTCAGTACCACGTGCGGCGGCGGCAGCAGGAACCGCCGATCCGGCGCCAGGATCACCAGCGACACCGTGTACCACGCCGCCAGCGCCAATCCGATCGACACCAGCGCGGTGGCCGCCCTGCGCAGCACGATCATCAGCACGCCTCCCGCAGCGAATGCGATGTGCGCGCGACCAGATCGGTGAAGGCGCTGTCGAACCGCAACTCCCGCTCGCGCGGGTACGGCAGATCCACCTCGATCACCTCGTGCACCCGCCCCGGCCGCGCGGTCATCACCACCACCCGCGAGGCCAGGAACACCGCCTCCGACACCGAATGCGTGATGAACAGCGCCGTGAACCCGTTGTCGCCGTACAGCCGCAGCAGCTCCTCCTGCATGTTCAGCCGCGTCATCTCGTCCAGCGCCCCGAACGGCTCGTCCAGCAGCATCAACTCCGGTTCCAGCGACAGCGCGCGCGCCAGCGACACCCGCATCCGCATGCCGCCGGAGAGCTGACCGGGCAGACTCCGCGCGAACTCGTCCAGTCCCACCGCCGCGAGCGCGCGAATCGCCCTGGCGCGCCGCGTCTTCCGATCGACCCCGCGCAACTCCGCGGACAGTTCGACATTGCGGAGCACGGAACGCCACGGGAGGAGTGTGGCTTCCTGGAAGATGAACCCGATCGAATCCGTCCGCACCGCGACCGATCCGGAGCTGACCCGTTCCAATCCCGCGGCCAGGCGCAGCAGCGTCGACTTACCGCACCCCGACGGTCCGATGACGGCCACGAATTCGCCGTGCCGGACGTCGAGATCGATGTCGTCGAGGGCGAGCGTGCCGCCGGATCCGTCGAATCGCTTGGTGGCGTGGGCGAAGGACACCTCGAGCCCGGACAACAATGTCCTCGCGTCGGCGTCGCGCACCGTGTCGTAGAGCGTCACCGTTGTTGTTCCTTACTCTCGTGAGCTCCGCAGGATGGCCGCGCCCCGCCGCCTCGGCGGGTGCTCCTCGACCACTCATGACGTGCAATGTGTTCGTGAAACCAGTGTCTCTGCGGAGGATTACATGCAATCGCTGAGAAGTTTCGAAGTGATTAACTGTCAACGCATGTCGAGCAGGCGGGCCGTCAGTTCGGCCTCGTCCACCCGCGTGCTGTGTCCCGACCGGAGTACGGGTTCACCGTCGATACACACCGTGTCGATCACCCGCGGCGACGCGGCGGTCAGCAGCGTCGCGCCCGGATCGAGCACCGGCAGGCAGGCCGGATCGCGATCGAAGCGCACCAGGGTGAAGTCGGCGGTATCCCCGACGCCCAGGCCGGGTTCGGCAGCGGGCTCGCCCAGCGCGGCCCGCCCGCCCCGCGTGGCCATCCGCATCATCTCGTCGAACCCCAGCAGATCGGCCCGGCGATGGACGACCCGTTGCAGATAGGAGCCCATCCGCAGGGCGAGCAGCATGTCCTGGGTGTCATTGCTGGCCGCCCCGTCCACACCGAGCCCGACATCGATTCCAGCCGAACGCATTTCGGGAATCGGCGCGACGCCGCTGCCGAGCCGCATATTGCTCAGCGGATTGTGCGACACCGCCACCCCGCGCTCGGCGAACACCGCCCGGCCGGATTCGTCGAGCCGCACGCAGTGCACGGCGAGCGTTCGGTCCCACAGGAATTCGGCGCGATCGAGGTAGTCCACCGCCGAGCAGCCCGCGTGCTGGCGGCACATGTCCTCGTCGGTGTCGGTCTCGAGCACGTGGATCGACACCGTCTTCCCGGTGCGCCGGGCGTAGTCTCCGACCGCGGCCATGCCGTCGGGTGTCAGACAGCGCGGATTGGGCACGGCGAGTGCGGTTCTGATACGGGAACCGGTCAGGCGGGCGTCGAGCGCGTCGACGTGCGCGAGCACCTCCGGCAACGGCTGCATCAGCCGTGGATCCAGACCCCACTTGCGGGTCGGATCGGCCCGATCGGCGACGCCGCGGCCCAGCACGACCCGGATGCCGAGTTCGTCCAGGGCGCGAATCATGGCCTCGTGCACGGCTTCCGAACGATTCGGCCACATGTGCTCGACCACCGTGGTGACGCCGCTGCGCAGCAGTTCCAGACCGCCCGCCAACCCGGCGAGATAGGTCTGTTCGGGCGTGGCCGACACCATGTGCTCGCCGACCCGATGCAACCAGGCCAGCAGCGGCAGGCCCGCGCCGATGCCGCGCAGCAGCGACTGTTGCAGATGGGTGTGGGTGTTCACGAACCCCGGAACGAGATGTCCGCGGGTCGGGTGGTCGTCGCCGCCGAAGTCGATCGCGGTGATCACGCCGTCGTCCACGGTCACGGTACGGGCGGGTCGCCATTCGGGTCCGGACGAGGTACGGGAGTAGACGGTGACATCGGTGACGACACACGACTGGGGCTGGTTGCGCACCAAGCGGCATTCCTCCTCGGAAATGCGGCTGGTTCGCTCACCGGGTCCGGCGATTCCCGTCGCCCGTTGCAGCCATGAGCGACGTGCGGGTCAGCCTAACGAGCGGGTGTTGCGGCGGTGTAAATCTCTCGCCGCGGCGCGTTAGGCTCGTGGGGGTAGGCAGGTTGACGGAGGAGGCGGTCATCGAGGAGCGGGCGAACGCGGCTCGGATCATCGGCAGGATTCTGCCCGCGGGCGTGGCCGCGGCCGAGCTGACGCGGTATCCGGAGGAGCTGAAGGCACATCCGGGGGAGGAGCACCTCATCGCGCAGGCCGTGGAGAAGCGGCGTCGCGACTTCATCGGCGCCCGGTACTGCGCCCGCGCGGCGCTGGAACAGCTGGGCGAGCCGCCGGTGGCGATCGGCAAGGGCGAGCGCGGCATGCCGCTGTTCCCGCGCGGCGTCGTGGGCAGCCTCACCCACTGCGACGGCTATCGCGCGGCCGCCCTCGCGCATCGGCTGCGGTGGCGTTCGATCGGCATCGACGCCGAACCGCACGACACCCTGCCCGACGGCGTGCTGGATTCGGTGAGCCTGCCCGCGGAACGGGAGTGGCTGAAGGGCGCGATCCCCGCGGTCGGGCTGCATCTGGACCGGCTGCTGTTCTGCGCGAAGGAGGCCACCTACAAGGCGTGGTTCCCGCTGACGCTCCGGTGGCTCGGGTTCGAGGACGCGCACATCACCTTCACCATCGACGACACCGGTTCCGGCGGTTCCTTCCACAGCCGGATCCTGGTCCCCGGGCAGACCAATGACGGTGGCGCGCCGCTGGTTTCGTTCGACGGGCGCTGGCTGATCAGCGACGGGCTGATCCTGACCGCGATCGTGGCCGGGTGATGGCCGAGACCCGCACCCCGCTGGTCGACCCCTTGGGCGGCATCCTCGTCATCGACAAGGACAGCGGCCGGACCAGTCACGACGTCGTCGCCCGGTGCCGGAAGATATTGCGCACCAAGAAGATCGGTCACGCCGGGACCCTGGACCCGATGGCCACCGGCGTCCTGGTCCTCGGTGTCGAACGCGCCACCAAGATGCTCGGCCTGCTCACCCTCACCACCAAGGCGTACACGGCCACGATCCGCCTCGGCCGATCGACCGTCACCGACGACGCCGAGGGCGAGCCCGTCGCCACCACCGACGCCGCCCACCTCACCGATGCCGAAATCGCCTCCGGCATAACGGCTCTGACCGGCGACATCCAGCAGGTCCCCGCGACCGTCAGCGCCATCAAGATCAACGGCGAACGCGCCTACGCCCGCGCCCGCTCCGGCGAGGACGTCCAGCTCGCCGCCCGCCCCGTCACCGTCTCCCGCTTCGACCTCCTGCAACGCCGCGACATCCCCACGGACGCAACGACTTTCGTCGACCTCGACGTCGAGGTCGAATGCTCCTCCGGCACCTATATCCGCGCCCTCGCCCGCGACCTCGGCGCCGCCCTCGGCGTCGGCGGCCACCTCACCGCTCTCCGCCGCACCCGCGTCGGCCCCTTCACCCTCGCCCACGCCCGCACCCTCGACCAACTGGGCGAAAACCCCACCCTCAACCTGGACCTCGACGCCGCCGCCACCCTCTCCTTCCCCCACCGCGAAATCTCCCCCCAGGAAGCCGACTCCCTCCGCGACGGCCGCTGGCTATCCCCCATCGGCCTCACCCCCATCCACGCCGCCCGCACCCCCGACGGCAAGGTAATCGCCCTCCTGGAAGAAAAGGGCAAACGCTCCTCCCCGATCTTCGTAGTCCGCCCCCGCGGTTTGATCGACTGACCGCCGGGGTTCCGTCCCCCTTGCCATATCTACTCCCGGCCCCACCGTATCCCCGCTGTCGCCCACCGTATCCCGCTGCGGCCTTTCCTCCTCCCCGCCGCGCCCCCACCCTGTTCCCCGCCGCGCAGCGCAGCGCGATGCGCGGCGGGGACCCTCAAGGCCGACCCCGCAACCTCTCCACCGCATCGTGCATATGGTCCACCAGCAACTTCCGAGCCCGCCCCGGATCCCCACTCCCGATCGCCTCCCGCAGATCCACATGCTCCTGGGCCTGCACCCGTACATCGGCGTAGGTGGTCTCCAAAGCCCCCAGGCACATGCGGGTCTCGATGAACAGCGTGCGCGCGGCCCGCGTCAGCCGGGGGCTGCCCGCGCTCTCGACCAGCGCCTCGTGAAAGCTCTGATCCGCGTCCGAGACCCCGGCGGCATCCCCGGCCGCCGCGTATGCGAGCATGGCCGTGACGCTGGATTCCAGAGCGGCGTAAGCGATCTCGCGTCGCCCGTCGAGAATCAGCTCCAGCGCCCCGCCCTCGAGGGCCGTCCGCGCCCGATACACGTCCACCACATCCTCGAGCGACAACTCGATGACGAAGATCCCGCGATGCCGCACGCTGTGCAGCAACCCCTCCGACACCAGCCGCTGCATGGCCTCCCGCACCGGCCCCCGGGACACGTCGAACTGCGCCGCGAGATCCGCCTCCACCAGCTGCGCGCCGGGCGCCAGCGCGCCCCGCGAGATCGCCGTGCGCAGCCGGTCCGCGATCATCTCCGCCGTGGACTGCCGGTTGACCGGCTCGAACTCAATCACCGGCATGGATCAGCCTTTCCGCGAACAATCTCCCCAGACCGGGCGCCGCGTCGGGGACGGCCCCGGCCAACCGCAACCCCTCCCAGATGGTGACCTGATTCGCCGTCAGCACCGTCTTCCCCAGCGCCGCTTCCAATTCCGGCAGCACCTCGAGGGTGTGCATGGCGGTGTCGGGTATGAGCAGCGCCTCGGCGTCGGGATGATCGTTGGCCACGGCCAGTTCCAGCACCTGCGGCGCGGTCAACGTCCCCACCTCCGCCGCGGTGTCGATCCCCGCGCTCGACATCGACAGCACCGAAACACCCTCCCGCGCAAGGAATTCCACGAACAGCCGAGCGACATCGCCCGGATAGCTCGCGCACACCGCCACCGACGAGATCCCCAGCGCCCGAGCGGCGTTCACGAACGCGAAACTCGTGCTCGACGCCGGAACCCCGGCCGCCTCGGCCAACCCGCGCACCTGCTCCCGCGCCCCGTCCACCCCGTAGACGAAACTCCCCGACGTACACGCCCACACCACCGCGTCCGGTCGCCGCGGCGCGAGCAGCTCCGCCCCCTTCCGCAACTTGTCCGGACTCCCCAGATCCAGCAGCTCCGGCACCGCGTGCAGATCGGTCCCGTAGATGTGCGCCACCGGCAGCTCCACCCCCAGCAGCCCCGCCGCCCGCGGGTAGTCGTCCTCGGCGGCGTGGTCGGGGTAGATGAATCCGATTGTCGCGGTTGACATCCGCACTCCCTTCAGAAGACGTCCTGGAGCCAGCGCCCGGGCCCCATCATGGGTAGTTTCATCCGGCCCAGGCAGGCCCACATGGTGAGCTGGTTCGCGGTGAGCACCGGTTTGCCGAGCGCCTGCTCGAGCGGTTCGACCACGTCGTAGGTCGGCAGATTGGTGCAGCTGACGAAGATGGCCTGCGAACGCGGATCGTCGGCGTTGAGGATGCGCTCGGCGATGGTGCGGTAGCTGACCTTCCAGATGCCGCCGCCCAGCCCCAGATGGTTCGACCGGATCACCTCGCATCCGGCCTCGCCGAGGAACTCGTGCAGTTTGTTGGTGAGGATCTCGTCGTAGGGCGTGATCACCGACAACCGCGTCAGATCCAGCGCCTGGATCGCCTCCACCAATGCCCCCGAGGTGGTCACCGCGTCCCGCGCCCCCGCGCGACGAATGGTGTCGCACAACGACTTCTCATACGCCAGCCCCTTGATGAAACTGCCCGAGGTGCACAGATACGCGATCACCTCCGGTTCGACATGCAGCACATTGCGCGTCGCCGCCGTGAGATGCGTTGCGTCCGAGACCAATTCGGCCATCTCCAGTGACACCGGCACCGGCTCGTAGGGGGTGCGCGCCAGATGCAGGCTCACCTCCAGCGGCGCCCAGCGCCACAGTTCCCGTTCCAGGGCCAGGTCGAAGGGGGCGATGATGCCGATCCCCCGCTGCGCGACCGGACCGTCGATGTCGGGAAAATTCAGTTCCACGAGGTGGGCCCCTCTCGCGTCCAGCCGGTAGTCCTCCGCACACGATCGGATTGTTGACAATCATACGATGCGTTCATAATGTGTCAATATGGTTGAGGGCCCGACAGTCACCGTACTGCACGACGGCGCCCGGCCCGACGCGACGCTCATGGGCCCGGTGGCCGACCGAGCCACGATCCGTCACGCCACCTCCGACGAACTCGCCGCGGCGCTGCCCGGCGCCGACGTCCTGTTCGTGTACGACTTTCTGAGCACCGCGGTCCCGGCCGCCTGGCCCGCCGCCGACCGGCTGCGTTGGGTGCATGTGGGCGCGACCGGTGTCGACGCGGTGATGTTCGACGAACTCGTCGCGAGCGAGGTCGTCGTCACCAACACCCGCGGCATCTTCGACCGTCCCATCGCCGAATACGTGCTCGCCCAGATCCTCAACTTCGCCAAGGACCTGCCCGAATCGCAACGGCTGCAACGACAGCACGTCTGGCGGCATCGCGAATCCGAAAGGATCGCGGGCGCATCGGTTCTCGTGGTGGGCACCGGCCCGATCGGCCGCGCCATCGCGCGGCTGCTGCGTGCCGTCGGTATGCGGGTGCGCGGTCTGGGCCGCACCGCTCGCACCGGCGACCCCGATTTCGGCACCGTCGGCATCGATCTGTTCGCGGAGTTGCCGCAGGCCGACTACGTGGTGGCGGTCGCCCCGCTCACCGCGGCGACCCGGCACATGTTCGACGCGCGCGCGTTCGCCGCGATGAAGCCACATGCCCGTTTCATCAACGTCGGTCGTGGGGAACTAGTAGTGACAGACGATCTCGTCGCCGCTCTGCGCGCCCGTGCGTTGGCGGGCGCGGCGCTCGATGTCGTCGATCCCGAGCCGTTGCCGCCAGGGCACGCGCTGTGGGATCTGCCCGATGTCCATGTCACCCCCCACAATTCCGGCGACTTCTTCGGCTGGCGCGACGAGATCGTCTCCGTGTTCGCGGACAACTTCCGGAAGTGGATCGACGGCCGGCCACTCGACAACGTGGTCGACAAGCGGCTGGGTTACGTACCCGGCTGAAAGGGAGTCAGCTATGGCCCACCCCGACAAGGAACTGCCCACCGATCCCGCGGCGATGACCGCGGTCGAGCTGGTCACCGCCTATTCCTCCGGCACCCTGTCGCCGGTGGAGGCGACGAGATCGGTGCTCGACGCCATCACCGAACGCGACGGCGCGCTCAACGCGTACTGTCTGGTCGATCCGGAACGAGCCCTGGTGCAGGCCAAGGAATCCGAGGCGCGCTGGCATTCCGGTCACGTGCAGGGCCTGCTGGACGGGGTGCCGATCTCGATCAAGGACATCTTCCTGACCGAGGGCTGGCCGACCCGCCGCGGCTCCACCTCCATCGAGGCGGATGTGCCGTGGCCGCTGGACAGTCCGGTCACCGCGCGGCTGCGCGAGGACGGCATGGTGTTCCTCGGCAAGACGACCACGCCCGAGCTGGCGTGGAAGGCGGTCACCGACAGCCCGCTCACCGGCGTCACCCGCAATCCGGCCGACCCCTCGAAGACCTCCGGCGGTTCGTCGGGCGGCAGCGCGGCGGCGGTCGCGGCCGGGATGGGTCCGGTGTCGGTGGGCACGGACGGCGGTGGGAGCGTGCGCATTCCGGCGTCGTTCTGCGGCATCGTGGGTTTCAAGCCGACCCACGGGCGCATCCCGCTGTATCCCGCGAGCCCGTTCGGCCCGCTCGCCCACGCCGGTCCGATGACCCGCACGGTCGAGGACGCGGCCCTGCTCATGGACATCCTCGCCCTGCCCGACCCGCGCGACCCCACCGCGCTCGCCCCGCCGCTGACCACCTTCCGGGGCCAGTTGCAGCGCGACGTGCGCGGGCTGACCGTCGCGTACTCGGCCTCCCTCGGCTACGTCGAGGTGGACCCGGAGGTGGCGTCCGTGGTCGAGGCCGCCGTCACCCGGCTGGGCGAGGCGGGCCTGCGAGTTCTCAACGCGGACCCCGGTTTTCGCGATCCGCTCGAGGCGTTCGAGCAGATGTGGGCGGCCGGCGCCGCGACCATGCTGTCGAAATTCCCGGAAGGATCGCGGGACCGGGTCGATCCGGGCCTGGGCGAGATCTGGGACCGCGGCCGCGAACTCTCCGCGGTGGACTACCTCGACGCCCGCGCCGTCGCCGCCGAGGTCGGCATCGTCATGGGCGCCTTCCACACCGCACACGACGTGCTCATCACCCCGACGGTCCCGATCCCCGCGTTCGAGGCGGGCCACGACGTGCCCCCGGGCAGCGGCCTGCGCAGCTGGCCCGAGTGGACCCCGTTCACCTACCCGTTCAACCTGACCCAGCAGCCCGCCATCAGCATCCCGGTCGGGACGACGTCGGCCGGGCTGCCGGTGGGCATGCAGATCGTGGGGCCGCGGCATTCGGACGATCTGGTGCTGGCCCTGGCGCGGTTCGCGGAATTGGTTCTGGCGGAATGATTTCCGGGCGGTGCACGACGATCGTGCACCGCCCGATCGTTCGCTAGTCGGCGCGGGCGAAGGCGAGGGTCTCGCCCTCGACGCCGCGCAGCCACAGGTTGTTGCAGGCCGTCGCCAGGTCCGGCAGGCCCTCCTCGATCGTGGCGAAGACGCTGCCGGGCACCCAGCCCAGATCGCCGTTGATCAGCAGGTTGTTGCGTCCGTAGAACAGGGCCAGGTCGGTGGCGCCCTGGGCGTCGTGGGCGGCGGAGCCGGGTTCGTAGCCGTAGGCGGGGTTGCCGATCTCCCACGGCTCGAAATCGAACAGGCACACATCGCCGGGAATCGGTGTGACCGTGGGGTTTTCGCGGCGCGGGGCCGCGGTGATGCGGGGGACGAGGGTGTAGACCTCGTTGCGGGCGTATTTGGCGTGGAAGGCGTCGCCCTCCTGTGGCAGCGCGTTCCAGACTGCCTCGCAGGTGTGCGGGGCGTCCTCGTCGAGCAGGCGGGCGCGGCAGGTCACGCCCGCCTTGGTGAGGGTGATCGTGATGTAGCGAGGCATTCGTAATCTCCTGTCCCGGTTCACAATTCGTCGAGGACGGCGGACCAGACGGCGAGCGCGTCGTCGACCTGTTCGGCCGTCACGACCAGCGGCGGAATCATGCGCACGACGTTCATGTGCGCCCCGCAGGTCAACAACAGCATGCCCTTCTCGACCGCGAGACGCTGCGCGGCCGACGCGGTCTCGGTATCGGGTTCGCCTGTGGCGGTGACGAATTCGGCCCCCACCATGAGCCCCAGCCCGCGCACGTCGCCGATCGCCTTGGTGGCCCGGTCGCGCACGCCCGTCAGCAGCTGCCGCCCCCGCTCGGCGGCGTTCTCCACCAGCCCCTCGGACTCGATGACGTCGATGGTGGCCAGCGCCGCCGCGCACGCGACCGCGTTGCCGCCGTAGGTCCCGCCCTGCGAACCCGGCCACGCCTTGGCCATCAACTCGCGCGACGCGGCGATACCGGAGATCGGGAACCCGCTCGCCAGTCCCTTGGCGATGGTGATGATGTCGGGCCGGACGTCGAAGTGCTGATGCCCGAAGAACTTTCCGGTGCGCCCGAACCCGGTCTGGATCTCGTCGAACACCAGCAGGATGCCGTGCCGATCGGCCCGCTCGCGCAGTCCTTGGAAGAAGCGGGTGTTGCCCGGGATGTAGCCGCCCTCGCCGAGCACCGGCTCGACGACGAACGCCGCCGTCTCCGCCGGGGAGGTGAGCGTGGTCAGCAGATAGTCCAGCTCGCGCAGGGCGAAATCCGTAGCCTGCTCCTCACTCCACCCGTACCGATAGGCGGTCGGGAACGGCGCGACGTGCACCCCCGACATGAGCGGGCTGAACCCGGCCGAGAACCGCGTCCCGGAGGTCGTCATGGTCGCCGCCGCGACCGTCCGCCCGTGGAAACCACCATGGAACACAACGACATTCGGACGCCCGGTCGCCTGCCGCGACAGCCGCAGCGCCGCCTCCACCGCCTCGCTGCCGGAGTTGGCGAAGAAGATCGAGTCCAGCCCCTCGGGCAGCACCGTCCCCAACCGCTCGACCAGCGCGAGCATCGGCTTGTGCATGACGGTCGTGTACTGCCCGTGAACGAGGCTGCCGACCTGCGCCCGCGCCGCCTCCACGACCTTCGGATGGCAGTGCCCGGTGCTGGTCACCCCGATGCCGGCCGTGAAGTCGAGATAGCGCCTGCCGTCGGTGGCGTAGAGGTAGCAGCCCTCGCCGTGGTCGACGGTGATCGGAGTGGCCTGCTTCAGAACGGGGGATAGGGCCGTCATGGTGATCCGCCTCCCGGAGACGAGGAGATTGTCTATTGTCTGATTGTCGACAATATGCATAACATGGCGAGCGGGACAGCGGCAATGGGTGAGGAGCGCGCGATGACGCAGACCGACAGTCTCGACCGGACCGAGCGGGCCGCGATCGACAGCGTGCCCACCGGATTGTTCATCGGTGGGCAGTGGCGGGACACGACGGCGACCATGCCGGTCGACGACCCCTCGACCGGGCAGGTGCTGTGCCGGGTGGCCGACGCCGGACCCGAGGACGGTCTCGCCGCCCTGGCCGCCGCGGCCGCCGCGCAACGGGATTGGGCGCGCACTTCGCCACGGGAACGCAGCGAGATCCTGATGCGCGCGCATCGCCGTCTGCTCGAGGATGTCGATCGGCTGGCATTGATCGCGACCTTGGAGATGGGCAAGCCGCTGGCCGAGGCGCGCGGCGAGATCGCTTACGCCGCCGAGTTCTTCCGCTGGTTCGCCGAGGAGGCGGTACGGCTCGACGGAGGCTACATGCCCGCGCCCACGGGAGGATCACGATTCCTGGTCACACGGCAGGCGGTCGGACCGAGTCTGCTGATCACCCCGTGGAACTTCCCGATGGCGATGGGCACGCGCAAGATCGGCCCGGCGTTGGCAGCCGGCTGCACGTGTGTGGTGAAGCCCGCCGAGCAGACGCCGCTGTGCACCTTGGCCCTGGCCGAGATACTGCGCGAGTGCGGAGTGCCTGCGGGAGTCGTGAACGTCGTCACCACCGCCGATCCCGGGGCGCTGATGACGCCGCTGATCCTCGACGAACGCTCGCGGAAGCTGTCGTTCACCGGGTCGACGGCGGTGGGAAAGGTGTTGTTGGAGCAGTGCGCTCGCACGGTCATGCGCACGTCTATGGAGTTGGGCGGGAACGCGCCATTCATCGTGTTCGCGGACGCCGATCTCGATGCCGCGATCGACGGGGTGATGGCGGCGAAGATGCGCAATATCGGGCAGGCGTGCACGGCGGCCAACCGAATCCTCGTGCAGCGGGAGGTTTTCGAGGAGTTCGCCGGGCGGCTGGCCGCGCGGATGGGGGAGTTGCCGATGGGGCGGGGGACCGAGCCGGGGGTGGTGGTCGGGCCGCTGATCGATGCGGACGCGGTGGGCAAGGTGCGCGATCTCGTGGCCGATGCCCGCGCTCGTGGTGCCCGGGTTTTGGTCGGCGGCGAGCCCGTCGAAGGCCCCGGAAACTTCTATCCCGCAACCGTTTTGGTGGATGTCCCCGACGACGCCGCGATGTGCGGCACCGAGATCTTCGGCCCCGTCGCCGCGCTCGCCCCCTTCGACACCGAAGACGAGGCCGTCCAGCGCGCCAACGACACTCCCTACGGCCTGGTCGCCTACGTCTACACCGAGAACCTCCGCCGCGGCCTGCGCGTCTGCGAGGCGTTGGAAACCGGCATGGTCGGCCTGAACCAGGGCGTGGTCTCCAATCCTGCCGCCCCCTTCGGCGGGGTGAAGGAATCCGGTTTGGGCCGCGAGGGCGGCCTGGTCGGCATCGATGAATTCCTCGAACTCAAATACATCGGAGTGCAGCTGTGACCTATTCGATCGCCACGATCCCCGGCGACGGCATCGGCGTGGATGTCACCGCCGAGGCCGTCAAGGTCCTGGACGCTGTTCTGCCCGGCATCTCGTGGATCGAATTCGATTGGTCCTGTGAGCAATACCTGCGCACGGGGGCGATGATGCCGTCGGATGGTCCATCGCAACTCGCCGGGTTCGATGCGATTCTGCTTGGTGCGGTGGGCTTTCCGGGCGTGCCCGACCATATCTCGTTGTGGGGCTTGCTGATTCCGTTGCGGCGCGCTTTCTCTCAATACGTGAACTTGCGCCCGGTCCGTCTACTACCCGGCACCCGATCCGCCCTCGCCGACCGTACCGCCGAGGACCTGGACATCCTCATCGTGCGCGAGAACTCCGAGGGCGAGTACTCGGAGATCGGCGGCATCCACAATCCCGGGCGGGCCGAGGAATTCGTGCTTCAGGAGTCGGTGTTCACGCGGGTGGGTTGCGAGCGGATCATCCGGTACGGGTTCGAGCGGGCCCGGGAGCGTGGCGGGAAGCTGTGCTCGGCAACCAAGTCGAATGGGCTGATTCACTCGATGCCGTACTGGGACAGTGTTTTCGAGCGGATCGCCACCGAGTATCCGGACGTCGAGACTCGTCAGATGCATGTTGATGCGCTGGCCGCCGAAATCGTGCTGCATCCCGATCGGCTCGACGTGATCGTCGCCTCGAACTTGTTCGGCGACATCCTCTCCGACTTGGCCGCCGCCGTGACGGGCGGCCTCGGCCTGGCACCCTCGGGCAATATCAACCCTTCCCGTGAGGCGCCGTCGATGTTCGAGGCGGTGCACGGCAGCGCCCCCGATATCGCCGGTCAGGGAATCGCGAACCCAATTGCCCAAATCCTCACCGGGGCAATGCTATTGGATCACCTGGGTGAGCACGAAGCCGCCGCCGCGGTGGACCGCGCGGTCTGCGAGGTACTGGCCGAGGGAAGCGTCCGTACTCCTGATCTCGGTGGAACGAACACCACCAGCGAGGTCGGAACGGCGATCGCGAAGCGAGGCGCCGAAATCGCCGCAACCGGGTGAAAGCTGTTCGAACCGAAGTGATTCCATCCGAATAACCACCCATGACGTCGGAAGAAGATTGACCGAACTCGATTTCGATCTTGCGCAGGATATCGATCGTATCGCGGCGACCGGTGGGGCGACGTCGGTCGTAGACAGGTGACGCCACGCAAATGCATCGGCAATATGCCGCGAGGGTGGAAACGCGCGGCCCGGGGTCAGTGCACCCCGCGGCGTTTGTCGGCGCGGCGGCGCATTTCGGCTGCGGCGGTGCGCATTTCGGGGGTGATTTTGAAGTGGCCGCCCCATTCGTTGAGGTCGCCGGGGCCGTATTCGGGGACGGGGAGGATTTGGCGGAGGAGTTTGTCGGGGAGGCCGCGGCGTTGCCATTCGCGGGGGTAGCCGAGGGAGACCTCTTCGAAGCGGACGCCGTCGTAGAAGGTGGTGCGGGGGATGTGGAGGTGGCCGTAGACGGAGCAGACCACGTTGTAGGTGGTGTGCCAGTCGGCGGTCAGGTCGGTGCCGCACCACAGGGCGAACTCGGGGTAGAACAGCATCCGGGTGGCCTCGCGGACCAGCGGGAAGTGGTTGATCAGGACCAGCGGGGTGTCCGGTTCGAGGGCGTTGAGGCGGCGCTCGGTGTACTGGACGCGGGCGTGACACCAGGCGTCGCGGGTGACGTAGGGCTCCGAGGACAGCAGGAACTCGTCGGTGGCGACCACATTGCGGTCGCGGGCCACGCTCAGGGCTTGGGCCTTGGTGATGGTGCCCTCGGGCCGCCACGAGTAGTCGTAGAGCACGAACATCGGGACCAGGGTCACGCGGCCGCCGTACTGCTCAGCGCCCGCGCCCTCCCACACCGGGTACGGGTCCTCGGGGGTGAGCACGTCCAGATCCCGGCACATGGACACCAGATAGTCGTAGCGCGCGGCCCCGTGCATCTGCACCGGATCCTTCGACGTGGTCCACAGCTCGTGGTTCCCCGGCACCCAGATGACCCGGGCGAAGCGCTCGCGCAGGATCTTCAGCGCCCAGCGGATGTCGTCGGAGCGCTCCCCCACGTCCCCGGCCACGATGAGCCAGTCCTCGGGCGAATCCGGTCGAATGCCCTCGACCACCGGCTTGTTGCCCTGGTGACCGACGTGGATATCGCTCACCGCCATCAACTTCGGTACCACGCGGCACAACCCTCTCTGCTCGTCGTCTCGGTCCAGACTCCCACGCCCGACGATCACCCGGACGATCGAGGCACCTCCGCGCCCACCCGAGCCCAGTGTCCGGACAGCGCCCGCGCGCCGACGGCCACCAGTCTCAGCAGCATGAACGCGCTCAGACCCGACCAGATTCCGGCCACGCCCCAATCCAGGATCAACGCCAGCCAGATCAGCGGCAGGAACCCGATCAGGCCCGCGCCCATCGTCGTATTGCGCAGATAGGCGGCGTCGCCCGCGCCGAGCAGGACCCCGTCGAGCGCGAAGACCACCCCGGCGGCCGGCAGCACCGCGACGAAGAACCACCAGATGACATGCGCCCGATCGAGCACAGCGGCGTCGCCGGTGAACAGTTCGGGGATCGCCCGGTATCCGGCGGCGAAGATCACCGCGAGCACGATCGAGAAGATGGTCGACCACAGCGTCACCCGGGCGGCCAGCCGTCGCGCGCCGCGTTCGTCGCCCGAGCCGAGGGCCGCGCCGGTCAGGGTCTGGGCGGCGATGGCCAGCGAATCCAGCGTCAGCGCAAGGAAATTCCACAACTGCAACACCAGCTGATGCGCCGCCACCGACGCCGCGCCGAACCGCGACGCCACCGCGCCCGCCGAGACGAAGCACGCCTGGAACGCCAGGCTCCGCACGATCAGATCGCGGCCGAGCACGAGCTGGGCGCGCATCACCTCAGGCTGGGGTGACAGCGAAACCCGTTGTCGCACCAGGGCATTGAGGAACAGCGCGGCCGAGACCACCTGCCCGGCCACATTCGCCACCGCCGAACCGGCCAACCCCAGCCGCGGCGCACCCAGCAGCCCGTGTACCAGGACCGGGCACAGCACTGCCGAAAGCGCCAGTCCCGCAACGACATACACCAACGGCCGCCGAGTCTGCTGCACACCGCGCAACCACCCGTTGCCCGCCATCGTCACCAGGATCAACGGCACCCCGAACAGCGCGATGCGCAGCCAGCCCAGCGCCTCGTCCGCGATCTCGCCGCCGCCCGCGAGCACACGGGTCACCGGGCCCGCGAAGACCTGGAGCAGCACGACGATCAGCAGGCCGATCCCGATCGCGATCCAGCTGGCCTGGACGCCCTCCCCCACCGCGCCGCGCTCGTCCCCGGCGCCGTGCCGCCGGGCCGAACGGGCGGTCGTGCCGTAGCTGAGGAACGTCAGTTGCGTACTGACCTGTCCCAGGATCAGACCGCCCACGGCCAGGCCCGCCAATGCCAGCGCGCCCAGCCGTCCCACCACCGCCATATCGAAGAGCAGGTAAATCGGTTCGGCGACAAGCACACCCAGCGTCGGAACGGCGATGCCGAGAATGCGCCGCGGCCCCACCCGTTCGGGATCGATCGACTCCACCGCCGCGCTCATGCACCCCTCCCGTCGGTCATCGCCTCATCGCCCCCACCTTCGCACAGGGCACCGACAAGATCCGGCCGGTCGGGTCACGTACCCAGTTCGGCCAGCAACGCGGCCACCAGTTCCTCGGCGGTACCCCGGGTCGTGTATCCGGCGGCGTAGCGGTGACCGCCGCCGCCGAGCCGGGTCGCCACGTGCGCCACGTCAACGCCGTCGTCCGCGCCGACGCCGCTGTCGCGGGAGCGCAGCGAGACCGACCACAGGCCCGGCGTCGCGCGAGACTCCTTGAACACGGCCGCGATTCCCGCCTCGGCGGTGGTGCGGACGACGTCGATGACGCTCTCGATCTCCTCCGAGCGCATGGCATCGATATCGGAACGGCGGACGAACGCGTAGACCAGACCCGTCCCGCCCGCGGCCTCGGGCGCGAGCCGCGCGGTGCCCAGTACCCGCGACAGCATCGGCAGCCAGCCGAAGGGATGGGTGTCCATGAGTGTGCGGGTGATGCCCGCGCCGTCGATCCCGGTGGCGAGCAAACGTTCGGCAAGCCGATGGGTGTCGGGGCCCGCCCAACGGAAACAGCCGGTGTCGGTGACCAATCCCGCGAACAGGCAGTGCGCCACCGCGGTATCGATCGGCTCACCCCAGCTGTCGAAGACGCGGGCGAGCAGGCTCGTGGTGGATTCGGCGGCGTCGTCGACGAGGTTGACGGTGCCGAACCGGGTGTTGGACCGGTGATGATCGAGCACGAGCGTGGTCGTCGCGCCCTCGATCCGGTCGGCCAGCGCGCCGAGGCGGCCGCGGCTGCCGCAGTCGACCGCGACCAGCAGATCGACCTCGTGCGGTACCTCGTCGGGCGCGACGAGATATTCGGTGCCCGGCAGCGAGCGCATCGAGCCGGGCAGTTCGGTGGGTTCGGCGAAGGACACCCGGACCGGGACGCCGCGCCGGGCCAGCACCTGGGCCAGGGCCAGCCCGCTGCCGATGGTGTCGGCGTCGGGCTGGACGTGACACAACACCGTCACCGATCGCGCGGAGTCCAGGACCTCGACGGCCGCGGCGATCTCCGCCGCAGGCGTAACTGCTGTCATCGCTGCGCCCATCTCAGGCGACCGCCCGGGTGGGCGGTCAGTCGTCCTCGTCGCGGTCGGTCTTGTAGGGATCCGCCTCACCGGCGTGGGTGGCGTTGGCCGCGGTCTGGGCCACCCGTTCGTCGACCGCGCGGGCCTTGGCCAGCAGTTCCTCCATCTGCCGCGCCGCGTCCGGGACGGTGTCCAGGACGAAGGCGAGGGTGGGGGTGAATTTGATGCCGGTTCCGGCGCCGACCTTCGAGCGCAGCACGCCCTTGGCCTTCTCCAGTCCGGCCGCGGCACCGGCGAAATCCGGTTCCACGGCGAGACTTTCGCCCATCACCGTGTAGTACACGGTCGCTTCCCGTAGGTCGCCGGTCACCTTGGCGTCGGTGATCGTCACGAAACGCAGCCGCGGATCCTTGATCTCGTATTCGATCGCGTTGCCCACGATGGAAACGATCCGCTTCGCGAGTCGGCGTGCTCTGGCCTGGTCCACCATGGCCGACCCTCCTCACTCTTGCTCTGCGGCGGCGAGAGCGGGCCGGGGGCCCGACCTCCCGTCGCCGCTGGTATCCGATTCAGTCTTCGGGGCCGAAGACGCGGCGGCGCACTGCCAGCAACTGTAACTCCGGACGGGCCGCGACGTGCCGTTCACACTTGTCCAGCACCTCTGTGAGATGTCCCATCCCGGAGCTCACTATGGCCACGCCCAGCAGCGCCCGACGGTACCGATCGTGTTCCCCGCCCTCGGCCGCACACACCCCGAAGCGCTGCAATTCCGCCAGCACCGGCCGGATCACCGACCGCTTCTCCTTCAACGAATGCACATCGCCGAGCAGGATGTCGAACTCCAGCGCCCCGACGAACAACGGCTCACCTCTTGCTGACTTCCCCTGGCCGAAAGCGGGCCAGGGCCATGGGTTTTCGGCGTGCCGGGGCCAGGGGGTTTCTCCTGGCCCCGGCACGGACGACTTCCTGGTTCCGAGGACCTTGCCTGTCCCGGCACCGACGACCTCCTGGTCCCGGGACGACGAGGACCTTCCCAGGTCCTCGGCACCGGGGGGCGTGCCCAGGTCTCGACACCGAGGGTGTTCCCAGATCCCGGCACGCCCTTCGCCGGGACTAGTCCCGCGGCTTCTCGCGGAGCTCGTAGGCCTCGATGACGTCGCCTTCCTTGATGTCGTTGTAGCCGAAGGTCATACCGCATTCGAAGCCCTCGCGGACCTCCATGGCGTCGTCCTTCTCGCGGCGCAGCGACTGGATCGTCGTCTCGGCGATCACCACGTTGTCGCGGAGCAGGCGGGCCTTGGCGTTGCGCTTGACCGTTCCGGAGGTGACCATGCAACCGGCGATGTTGCCGAACTTGGAGGAGCGGAAGATCGCGCGGATCTCCGCACGGCCGAGCTCGACCTCCTCGTAGATCGGCTTGAGCATGCCCTTGAGGGCCTTCTCGATCTCGTCGATGGCCTGGTAGATCACCGAGTAGTACCGGATGTCCACGCCTTCGCGGTTGGCCAGCTCGGTCGCCTTGCCCTCGGCCCGGACGTTGAACCCGATGATGATCGCGTTCGACGCGGACGCCAGGTTGACGTTGGTCTCGGTGACACCACCGACACCGCGGTCGATGACCCGCAGCCGGACCTCGTCGCCGACCTCGATGCCCAGCAGGGCCTCCTCGAGGGCCTCGACCGTACCGGAGTTGTCGCCCTTGAGAATCAGGTTGAGCTCCGAGGTCTCCTTCAGAGCGGCGTCCAGATCCTCCAGGCTGATCCGCTTGCGGCTGCGCGCGGCCAGCGCGTTGCGCTTGCGCGCGTTGCGCCGGTCGGCGATCTGCCGGGCGATGCGGTCCTCCTCGACGACCAGCAGGTTGTCACCGGCACCGGGCACCGACGTGAAGCCGATGACCTGCACCGGACGCGACGGCAGGGCCGCGTCGACGTCCTCGCCGTGCTCGTCGACCATGCGCCGGACGCGACCGTAGGCGTCGCCCGCGACGATCGAGTCGCCGACCCGCAGCGTGCCGCGCTGCACCAGCACGGTCGCCACCGGGCCACGGCCGCGGTCGAGGTGCGCCTCGATGGCGACACCCTGAGCGTCCATGTCCGGGTTGGCCCGCAGGTCCAGCGTCGCGTCCGCGGTCAGGACCACGGCCTCGAGCAGTTGCTCGATATTGGTGCCCTGGCGCGCGGAGATGTTGACGAACATGGTGTCGCCGCCGTACTCCTCGGCCACCAGGTTGTACTCGGTCAGCTGCTGGCGGACCTTCTCCGGGTTCGCGCCCTCCTTGTCGATCTTGTTGACCGCCACCACGATCGGCACGTCCGCGGCCTGCGCGTGGTTGATGGCCTCCACCGTCTGCGGCATGACGCCGTCGTCGGCGGCGACCACGAGGATCGCGATGTCGGTGGCCTTCGCACCGCGGGCACGCATGGCGGTGAACGCCTCGTGACCCGGGGTGTCGATGAAGGTGATGAGCCGTTCCTCGTCGTTGACGTGGGTCAGCACCTGGTAGGCGCCGATGTGCTGGGTGATGCCGCCGGCCTCGCCCTCGCGGACGTTGGTCTTGCGGATCGTGTCCAGCAGTCGGGTCTTACCGTGGTCGACGTGGCCCATGACGGTGACCACCGGCGGGCGGACCTGCAGGTCGTCCTCGTCGCCGTCGTCCTCGCCGTAGGTGAGGTCGAAGCTCTCGAGCAGCTCGCGGTCCTCGTCCTCGGGCGAGACCACGTGCACGACGTAGTTCATCTCGCCGCCGAGCAGCTCGAAGATCTCGTCGTTGACCGACTGGGTCGCGGTGACCATCTCACCGAGGTTGAACAGCACCTGCACCAGCGAGGCCGGGTTGGCGTTGATCTTCTCGGCGAAGTCCGACAGCGAGGCGCCGCGGGCGAGCCGGATGATCTCGCCGTTGCCGCGGGGCAGCCGCACGCCGCCGACCGAGGGGGCCTGCATCGAGTCGTACTCTTGCCGCTTCTGCCGCTTCGACTTACGGCCCTTGCGGGGCGCGCCGCCGGGACGGCCGAAGGCACCCGCGGCGCCGCCGCGACCGCCCGGACCACCGGGACGACCGCCGCCGCCACCGGGACGACCCCGGAAGCCACCGGCCGCGGGAGCACCCGCACCGGCGCCGCCGCCGGGCGCGCCGCCACCGCCGCCGCGGTAGTTACCGCCGCCGCCACCGGGACGACCCGCGCCGCCCGGCGCACCGCCGGGACGACCCGGACGACCGCCACCGGCGGGACCCGGACGGGCCGCGCGCTGGGGCATCGCACCCGGATTGGGCCGGGGCGGCATCGAACCCGGGCTCGGGCGCGGACCGCCCGGACGGGGGCCGCCGCCCTGCGCGGCCGCCGGACGCTGACCGCCCTGACCCGGGCCGGGACGCGGACCCGGCGTCGGGCGCGGACCGCCCTGGGCCGGACCCGGACGCGGACCACCGGGACCGGGGGTCGGCCGCGGGCCGCCCTGGCCGGGGGCCGGACGCGGCGCGGGACGCTCGCGCTCGGGAGCCGAGGAGTAGGGGTTGTTGCCGACGCGCGGGGTCTTCGGACCCGGACGCGGGCCGCCGCCCGGACGGGGACCACTCTGGCCCTGACCGCCGGGACGCTGCTGCTGCTGGCCGGGGCGCGGGCCGCCGGGGGACGGGCGCTGGTCCTGACGCTCCTGCTGTTGTTCCTGCTGCGGCGCGGACTGCGCGGCGGCGGGAGCCGGGGCGGCCGGACGCGGGGCGCCGGGCTTGGGCGACGGACCCGGACGGGCCGCGGGACCGGGCTTCGCGCCGGAGGTCTCGGGCTTGGCGGCCGGGGCCTCGGACCGGGCCGCGGGGGCCTGCTCCGCGGGAGTCCGGTCCGCGGGCTTGGACTGCGCCGGGCTCGGCGACGGATGACGGGGGCCGGGCCGCGGGCCGGGGGTGGCTCCGGACGCGGGCTTACCGCCCGAACGACCCTGATTCTGGCCGGATCGGGCCGACTTGTTGCCGTTCGACGACGACTTCGACGCGAACGATTCGCGAAGGCGACGGGCGACGGGGGCCTCCACCGTCGAGGACGCCGACTTCACGAACTCGCCCTGCTCCTTGAGCGTTGCGAGTAGTTCCTTGCTCGTGACACCGAGTTCTTTCGCCAACTCGTGCACGCGGGCCTTGCCTGCCACTGCTCTCCTCACTGAGAGGTCGAGCGTGGCGCCCGCCCCCTGGGGACGGATGGCCCGCACGACCTCCGATTATCTTCGATGGCCGATCATCGTTGGTACTTCATCACGGTGTGCTCATGAGTGCTCGTGCCTGTTCTCCACGTAGTGCTCCAGGGCTGAGATATCCAGTTTTCCGGACACTCTTAGCGCTCTGCCGAACGCTCGGCGCCGAACTGCATTGCTCAGACAGACCGAAGAGGGGTGCAACCAGGCACCCCTTCCGGGCAGTCTGCGCCGCGGATCGGGAACGACCGCAACACCGTCTTGCGACGACAGCGCCACGACCCGCAACAGATCGGCGGCCAGCTCGCGTTCCCGACATCCCACGCAGGTCCGGACGGGTCCGGAGCGCAGAGAGGTCGGGGACTCGCGCTGAGCCTGAGACCACTCTACCGCTGCCACGTCCCGATCTCCGCATCCAGCCCTCTGGTTGGTTATCAACATGTCATCCGAGGCCCGTCCGGCGGGCTCAGCCGTGTTGCGCCTCGGTGCGCACGGACCCGTTCGCATCGGGCGCCGCGTCGGAGCGGATGTCGATGCGCCAGCCCGTCAGGCGCGCGGCGAGCCGCGCGTTCTGACCTTCCTTGCCGATGGCGAGGGAGAGCTGGAAGTCCGGGACCACCACACGCGCCGCGCGCGCCTCGGGGTCCACGATCGTGACCGATACAACCTTGGAGGGGCTCAACGCATTCCCGACGAAGGTCGCCGGATCGTCGGCGTAATCGATGATGTCGATCTTCTCCCCCGCGAGTTCGCTCATCACGTTGCGCACGCGCTGACCCATCGGGCCGATGCACGCGCCCTTGGCGTTCACGCCCGGCACATTGGTCCGCACGGCGATCTTGGACCGGTGCCCGGCCTCCCGGGCCACGGCCACGATCTCGACCGACTCGTCGGCGATCTCGGGCACCTCGAGCGCGAACAGGCGGCGGACCAGATTCGGGTGGGTGCGCGAGAGGGTGATCTGCGGGCCGCGCGCCCCGCGCGAGACGCCGACGACGTAGCACTTGATCCGGTCGCCGTGCTCGTAGGTCTCGCCGGGCACCTGTTCGGCGGGCGGGATGACACCCTCCGCGCCGGTGGCCTCGCTGCCGATGCGCACGACGACCGTGCCGCGGGCGTTCATCCGCGCGTCGCGCTGCACGACGCCGCCGACGATATCGCCCTCGTGCGTGGAGAATTCGCCGAAGGACTTCTCGTTCTCCGCGTCGCGCAACCGTTGCAGCACGACCTGCCGGGCGGTGGTGGCGGCGATGCGGCCGAAACCCTCTGGGGTGTCGTCCCATTCGGAGATGACATTGCCCTCGGCGTCGACCTCGCGGGCCATCACGCGGACCACGCCGGTCTTCTGGTTGATGTCGATGCGCGCGTTGGGCTCGTGCCCCTCGGTGTGCCGGTAGGCGGTCAGCAGCGCGGACTCGATCGCGGAGATCACGGTCTCCATCGCGATCCCCTTGTCGGCGACGATCGCGCGCAGGGCTTCGATCTCGATGTTCATTCCACGATCCCTTCGGTCGGCGCGGCTACTGATTCCGGTTGTTCTCCATCTGGTGTGTCCGCGGAACCGGCTCCCGGTTCCGGGCGGCCGGGGGCCACTCCCCCGGCTAATCGCATCTCGGCCTCGCCGGGTGGGGAGAATTCCACTTGGACGACGGCCTTTTCGATATCGGCCAGCGGCACGGTGACGCGGTGGGGTTTTCGTTTCCCGCCGAGGACGAGGGCGACCTCGCGGTCGTCGGACGCGCCCACGCGGGCCTCGAAGCGGTCGCTGTTCTCCGGGGTGGGGGCGCCCGGGCGCAGCGTGATCCGCACCTTGCGGCCGCGGGCGCGGCGCCAGTGCCGAGGGGCGGTGAGGGGTCGGTCGGTGCCGGGGGTGGTGACCTCGAGCAGGTAGGACAGCTCGCCGAAGTCCCCGGCCGCGTCGAGGGCCTCCGACAGTTCCGAACTGACGTGGGCGATCTCGTCGAGATCGACCCCGGAATCGCTGTCCACCACGATCTTCACGCGCGCCTGCGACCCACCGGCAGCCGTGATCGCCACGCCCTCGAGGTCGAATCCTCGGCGCTCGACGAGCTCAGCAACAAGCTGGCTCACCCTTTCCTCGGTCGGCATCGGCATGTGGGCGGCTCCTGGTTCAGTTGTGGCGCGGTGGCGTTGGCGATATCGGTCCTGGTCGAGCACGGTCGGCACGGGGTCTCGACGGAATACTCCGCCGGAGGTCTAGCGTAACGCGCCCGAAGAGTGTAAAGGACCAGCCAACCTGGTTCGGTTTCCCCTGGGTGCTCGCGGCGGTCAGACATCCGAAGGGGCAGTTCACAGCGTGTCGAGTGGGCTCGGCGGTTTGTCTCGCCACAATCACTGGCACGATATAGGCGTGCCGAGCACTCACATCGTGATCCCGCCGCCGTCGTCGAGCCGTGCCCCGTCCGTGAACCGCCGAACCCTGTTGCGGCTGGCGGGCGGTTGCGTCGCGACGCTCGGTGTGCTGGGCGCGGCCGGTTGCGCCGAGGACCCGCCCGCACAGCCGGATGTCCTTCTCGCACAGGAACAGTCGGCCCGCACCGACGCGGTGTGGGCGCGGGCCGCGATCGCCGGTGCGCCCGACCGCACGGCCGCGCTGACGGTGATCGCCGAGCAGCGCACCCAGCACGCCGACGCGGTGCGCGCCGAAATCGACCGTGCCACAGGCGTTTACGGCGACGGCACCAAGCCCGAGTCGAAGACGCCCCCGGTCGCTCCCCCGCCCGCGCCCGCCTCGCCCCCGACCGTCGCCGCGCTGCGCGATCAGTTGGGCCGTTCCCAACGGTCGGCCGCCGACCTGTCCCAGACCCTGTCCGGCTACCGCGCGGGCCTGCTCGCCTCGATCAGCGCCTGCTGCGCCACCCACGCGGGAGTCCTGCTCGCATGACCGTCTCCGACCAGCAAGCCCTCACCGAGGCCCTCGAGGCCGAATACGCCGCCGTCTACGCCTACGGCCTCATCGCCGCCTACGCCTCCCGCGAACGCACCAAGATCGTCGCGGAGTACACCGCCGCCCACCGCGCCCGCCGCGACGCCACGATCGACCAGCTGAAATCCCTGGGCGCCTCGATCCCCGCACCGGCGGCCGCCTACACCCCACCCTTCCCCGTCGACGACCCCATCCCCGCCGCGAAGCTCGCGGTCACGGTCGAGTCCGACACGGCCGCGGCCTGGCGCTCGGTCGTCGAACGCACGACGACCTCCGAACTCCGCCACACGGCCATAGAGGCCCTGACCGAATCGGCCGTCCGATTGGCCACCTGGCAAACGATTCTGGGCACGAACCCGGCGACAGCGGTGTTGCCGGGCAAGGATTGACCGACAGCTCAGTCGAACAACTCATCCGCCGAGGTCGCGGTCGCGGACCGACGCAGCCACGCGTTGAGCTGGTCCATATCTCGGCAATCCGCGATACGCCGCCGGGAATCGTCGGAAAGCACAATCCCCCGGGCGTCCAAGATGACCAGCAGTGCCTGCGCCTCCCCCTCCGCCCGGCCTTCGCTCCGCCCCTGGGCGATATACCGCCGCGCGAAGTCGCTCTTGTACTCATAGGTCCTGGTCATCAGTTCCTCCAACAGGCGCGTGGCTTCGTCGGACAGGAGTGAACGGTACGCCGGGGGTCCGACAAGTCGGATTCGGTCCAATGACCAACTCGCGCAAGGGATTCAGCGGATATCGGTGGCGTACTGGGGTTGGTATACCGAGACGGCGAGGCGGATCATGTCGGCTACCTCGTCGCGGGTGAAGGAGGTCTGGTCGGAGCCGTCGCCTAGGAAGAAGTTCTCGGCCATCGACGGGAAGACTTGGGCCGGAAGGCTTCCCGTGCGGACGAGGCGGTCGAACTCCTCGGCGAGGTTGCGGCCCGTGCAGATCGCGCCGTAGGGGGAATTCACCGCCAGGCGGGTCAGGCCGCCGCCCTGCGCGGCGAGGGCGGTGAGGAAGGCGCGGTCACCGTCGGTGACGGTGACCGTGCTCGGGTGCGACGGGATGGCCGCGGTCTGCGAGGGTTCGCTCGCGGAGGTCGCACAACCGGTCAGCGCGGTGAGGGCGACCACCAGACCCAGAATGGGCTTGATCACACTGCGAACCAACCAGTTCGGCGGTCGGCCCGCAAATCGAAACGCTCAGCCGCGCGCCTTCGCCAGCACCGCGGCCACCGCCTGATCGGCCGCGATCTCCTCGTTGGTGCCCGCGAAGCGGTCGCGCACCTCGACCTTGCCGTCCGCCCAGCCGCGCCCGACCACGAGCACCAGCGGCATACCCAGCAGCTCCGCGTCCTTGAACTTCACCCCGGGCGAGGCGGTCCGGTCGTCGAGCAGCACCTCAAGCCCGGCCGAATCCAGTTCCGCCGCAACCTGTTCCGCGCCCTGCCGGGCGCCCTCGTCCTTGTTGGCGATGACCACGTGCACGTCGAACGGCGCGACCTCGCGCGGCCAGCGCAGCCCCTTCTCGTCGTGCAGCTGCTCGGCCAGCACCGCCACCATCCGGGACACGCCGATGCCGTACGAACCCATGATCAGCCGCACCGGCTTGCCGTTCTCGCCGAGCACGTCGACCTCGAACGCGTCGGTGTACTTGTACCCGAGCTGGAAGATGTGCCCGATCTCGATCCCCCGCGCCGCGTGCAGCACCCCCTGCCCGTCCGGCGAGGGATCCCCGTCGCGCACCTCGGCGGCCTCGATGGTCCCGTCGGGGGTGAAGTCGCGCCCCGCGACCAGCCCCACGACGTGCCGCCCGGGCGCGTCGGCCCCGGTGATCCACGACGTGCCGCTCACCACGCGCGGATCCACCAGATACCGGATCCCGTTGTCCAGCAGTCCCTTCGGGCCGATGTAGCCCTTGACCAGGAACGGGTTCGCGCGGAAGTCCTCCTCGGTGAGCAGTTCCACCTCGGCCGGTTCCAGCGCCGCGCCGAGCCGCTTGTCGTCGACCTCGCGGTCACCCGGCACGCCGATGCCGACGATCTCGGTCTTCCCGTCCGGATGGCGCAGCTTGACCATGACGTTCTTGAGCGTGTCCGCCGCCGTGACCGCCCGCCCGTACCGCTCGGCGACGGCCGTGTTCGCCCAGTCGACCAGCGTGGCGATGGTCGGCGTATCGGGAGTGTCGAACACCTCCGCGGGCGGCTGCCCCTCGATCGGGAGCTCCGGCGGCGCGGGCGTCACCACCGCCTCGACGTTCGCCGCGTACCCGGATTCGCGGCACACCACGTAGGTGTCCTCCCCCACCGGACTGTCGGCCAGGAACTCCTCCGAGGCGCTGCCGCCCATCGCCCCGGACGTGGCCGCCACGATCACATACGACACCCCGAGCCGATCGAAGATCCGCTGATATGCCTCGCGGTGCGCGCCGTAACTCGCCTTCAGCCCGGCCTCGTCCAGATCGAACGAGTACGAGTCCTTCATGATGAATTCGCGCCCGCGCAGAATCCCCGCCCGCGGCCGCTCCTCGTCGCGGTACTTGGTCTGGATCTGGTACAGCGTGACCGGAAGATCCTTGTAGGAGTTGTACTCCCCCTTGACCGTGAGCGCGAACAGCTCCTCGTGCGTGGGCCCGAGCAGATAGTCCGCCTTCTTGCGGTCCTGCAACCGGAACAGCCCGTCGCCGTATTCGGTCCAGCGCTTGGTCGTCTCGTAGGGTTCGCGCGGCAGCAGCGCGGGCAGCGAGATCTCCTGCGCCCCGATCGCGTTCATCTCCTCGCGCACCACGTTCTCCACCTTGCGCAGCACCCGCAGTCCCAGCGGCAGCCACGAGTACACGCCCGGCGCGATGCGCCGCACGTAGCCCGCGCGGACCAGGAGCTTGTGGCTGGGCACCTCGGCGTCGGCGGGATCGTCACGCAGGGTACGCAGGAAGAGGTGCGAGAGACGGGTGATCACGGGTGCACAGCGTAGCCCGTGCTCACGCGGGGTTCGCAGGGCATTACCGTATCCGCTCGTGCTGGTGATCCTCCCTCCCTCCGAAACCAAGTCCGACGGCGGTGAGTTCGGCCCGCTCGATCTGGACGCGCTGTCGTTGCCGCAGCTCACCGCCGTGCGCGACAAACTGGTCACCGCACTGATCACCCTGGCCGACGACCCGGAAGCGGCCCGCGCGGCGCTGGGTCTGGGCAAGGGCGCCGACGCGGAGATCGCGCGCAACGCGACGCTGCGCACCTCCGCGACGCGGCCCGCGCTCGAGCGGTACACCGGGGTGCTCTACGACGCGCTGGGCGTGGCCTCGTTCACGAAAATTCAGCGGCAGAAGGCGTTCGCGCGGTTGGCGATCGGCTCGGCCCTGTTCGGTGTGCTGCGCGCCGCGGATCCGATTCCGGCGTACCGGCTCTCGGGCGGTTCGAAGCTGCCCGGCCTGCCGACGCTGGCCTCGCTCTGGAAACCCGCGCTGGCGCCCGCGCTGCGCGAGGAGACCGCCGGAGGTCTGGTGGTCGATCTGCGCTCGGGGACCTATCAACAGCTGGGCCGCGTGCCGGGCGCGATCACCGCGACCGTGCTCACCGAACGACCCGACGGCACCCGCACGGTGGTCAGTCACTTCAACAAACACCACAAGGGCCTGCTCGCCCGCGCGCTGGTGCTGACCCGCTCCGAACCGGCCACCGTGCGCGATCTGGCGCGGGTGGCCGAAAAGGCCGGGCTCCGCGTGGAAATCGCGTCGTCGACGGAATTGCTGGTCCTCACCTGAGTTGAACTCCAGGTGCACCCGGACATGAATGAAAAGGGCACACCCGGTTACGAGAATCTTTCTCGTCCAGGCATTTCGGCGACCCCGAGAATGGAACCGATTGCCCCGCTTGGGATATGGCGAGCGGTGTCGTAATGTGGGCGCGGCGCGTCGACAGCGTGGTCAATCCGTTGCATTTTCCGAGGAGCTTGGCGTGGGCGAAACCGTCACCCGAGAAGATAAGCAGGCCCGGGAACAAAAGGCGCTGCGCGAGATGACCGATCGCCTCGTCGCCGACTACGCGGACACCCATTCCGCGCGGCAGGTCGAGGACGTCATCGCCGCGGCCGTGGGCCGGTTCGAGGGGCATTCGGTGCGCGACTTCGTGCCGATCCTGGTGGAACGGATCGTGCGGCGGCAACTGTCCGGCACGCCGGAGTCGACGGATTTCGTTGCGGCGGAGTCTGTTTCGGACGAGCCCGCGAGTACCGTACGGTGGCGCGCGCTGGTCTCCCCGCCCTGGACGGCCCGCAAGCTGGCCCTCCCGGTGGGCGCGCTCGTCGTGGTGGCGATCGTCGCGATCGTCGTCGGCACCTCGGGAACCTCCACGTCCCCGGCCCCGGCCGCCGCGGCGCCGACCGTGATCCGCGGCGTGGTCGGATCGGAGAAGAGCGCCTTCTTCGCCGATCCGAAGGTGGTGAACGCCCTGGCGCGCAACGGTATTCGAGTGGAGGCGGAGCCCGCGGGTTCCCGGCAGATCGCCACCTCGGTCGATCTCGGCAAGTACGATTTCGCCTTCCCGTCCAGCGCCCCGGCCGCCGAGCGAATCCTGCGGCAGCGCAATGTGACCGCGAAATACACCCCGTTCTCCTCGCCCATGGCCATCGCGACGTTCGCGCCGATCGCCGACCTGCTCACCCGGGCGGGCGTGGTGCGCCCGGGACCGACGCCGACCTTCGACATGAACCGATATCTGGATCTCATCGCGGGCGGTAAGCAATGGGATCAGCTGCCCGACAACACCGTCTATCCGGTGCGCAAGAACATCCTGGTCTCCACCACCGACCCGCGCACCTCGAATTCCGCGGCCATGTATCTGGCCATCGCCAGTTACGTCGCCAACGACAACACCGTCGTGCGCGGCGCCACCGCCGAGGAATTCGTCCTCGGGAAAATCTCGAAACTGTTCGTCGGGCAAGGATATTCCGACAATTCCAGTGAGGGTCCGTTCGCCCAGTACCTGTCGGCGGGTATGGGTCCCACCCCGCTGGTCCTCTGCTACGAGGCCCAGTACGTCGAGGCCGCCGCCGCGGGACGCGTCACCCCCGACATGGTCCTCATGTATCCCTCGCCCACCGTCCTCTCGCGGCACACCCTGGTCCCCCTCACCCCCGAGGGCGACCGCGTGGGCCGGTTGCTCACCACCGACCCCGAACTCCAGGACCTCGCCGCCGCGCACGGTTTCCGCACCGACGACCCGGCCCGCTTCGCGAAGGTCACGGACGCGAATCACGTTCCGGTGCGGAAGGATGTGATCGACGTGGTGGACACCCCGGCCTACGACACGCTGGAACATCTGCTCGACGGCGTGGCCAAGTCCTACAACTGATCCATCGCCGACCGTAGGACCCATGGCTACGCTGAATTGATGAGCAACGCGGAGAGAGATCCCGAGGCGGTCGAGCTCGCGTCGAGGATGTTCGAGGCCGCGCGGGCGGGTGACGCGGCGACCGTGGGGGCCTACCTGGACGCGGGGGTCCCGGTCAATCTGACCAATGAGCGCGGCGACACGCTGGTGATGCTGGCCGCCTACCACGGCCGGCTCGCGGCGCTCCGCACGCTCCTGGACCGGGGCGCGGACCCGGACCGAGCCAACGATCGCGGGCAGACACCGCTGGCCGGGGCGATCTTCAAGGGCGACCCCGAGATCGTGCGGGTCCTGCTCGCGGCGGGCGCGGATCCGGACGCGGGCACGCCCTCGGCCCGGGAGGCCGCGGTCATGTTCGAGAAGACCGAACTGCTGCTCGGCACGGGCTGAGTCAGCGCAGCCGGGCGAGCACCTTCGCGAAGGCCGTCATGTCGTGGCTGGTGACGGTGAAGTAGGTGACGCCGTACTCGTCGCGGAAGCGGCGCACCGCGTCGGCGATGTCCTCCTCGGTGCCGTGCAGCACGGTCGGTACGGCGAGCAGTTCGTCGTCGGAGTAGTCCGGATAGAAGATGCGCGGGAAGCTCAGATCGGGCGTCCCGGAACCCGCGATGTGCACGCCCAGGATCATCAGGTTGATCTCCAGGGCCGCGAACCGCTCCCCCGCCGCGGACCGCAGCAGTGCGATCCGTTCGGCGAGCGTCCCCCGCCGCGTCGGATCGTCGCCCGCGACCACACCTGACAGGCCCACGGTGTCGGCGTGCCGGGCCGCCACCCGCAGCAGTCGATCACCCTGGCCCGCGATCACGATGGGAACGCGTGACCGCGCCGGGCGCGGGCGATGCTCCGGATCGGCGAGCAGTTCGCGCACCTCGACGACGGTCCGCTCCAGATGCGAAATCCGTTGCGCCGCATCGGGAAACGGGATGCCGATCGCCTCGAAATCGCCTGGGGCGTATCCGGCCCCGAGGCCGAGCTCGAACCGCCCGTCGCTGAGCTGATCGACCGCCGCCGCGTCCCGGGCCAGCAATGCGGGCCGGGTCAATCCGGCGTTGAGCACGAACGTCCCCAGCCCCACCCGCGAGGTCACCCCGGCCGCCGCCACGAGCGCCGGGAACGGCGCCACCATCCCGAGATGGTCCGGGACGAGCACCATGTCGTAGCCGAGTTCCTCGACCAGCCGCGTCGACCGTTCCCATTCCGCCCGCGAGTCCGAGGCCCGCATGCTCACACCGAATCTGAAGTCTCGCACGAAGTCCCACCCTTCCCGAACGGAAGCATCCGCGCCACTTTTATTCGTCCGCGACGCCGATGTCCTCGAACCACAGCTCGGGCCGGGCGGCGATGAACTCCCGCATCATGGCCACGCAGCGCGGGTCGTTCAGGACCGTCACCGAGACCCCGTTCTCGGCCAGCCAGTCGTGTCCGCCGTGAAAGGTCTCGGCGTCCCCGACGAGCACCGCCCCGATGCCGAACTGCCGCACCAGCCCGCTGCAATACCAGCACGGCGACAAGGTCGTCACCATGATCGTGTCCCGGTAATCGCGCCGCCGCCCGGCGTCCCGAAAGGCGTCGACCTCCGCATGCAGACTCGGATCCCCCTTCTGCACCCGCCGATTCCGCCCGCGCCCCAACACATTCCCCGCACCGTCGAACAGAGCCGCCCCGATCGGAATCCCACCCTCCTCGAGCCCGACCCGCGCCTGCCCATAAGCCACCGCCAGCAGAGCATCCATACCGATCATGCTGCCATCCACTTCACCCACCCTCAGCCCGGGGCGCGAGGTCGCGGATGAGCAGGGCGGTGTGGAGGGAGGTGCGGGTCTCGCCGTCGGTGAGGTCTACGCCGAGGACGCGTTCGATGCGGGCCAGGCGGTCGTAGAGGGCGGGGCGGCTGATGTTCATGCGGCGGGCCAGTTCGGTTTTGTTGCCCGCGGCGTCGAGGAAGCGGCGCAGGGTGCCGACGAGGTCGCCGCCGTGGCGGATGTCGTGGCGGAGCAGGGCGCTCAGTTCGGTTTCGGCGAAGCGTTGGACGCCGGGTTGATCGCGGATCAGGGAGAGCAGGCCGCGCAGGCGTATGTCGCCGCTGCGGTAGAACGGGCGCGGGTGGGTGGTGGACAGTGACAGCGCCACCTCCGCGACGTGTCCGGCGTGGACGAGTTCGCGCGCGGTGTCGAGCAGCGAGTCCGATTCCGCGCCCGCGCCGATCACCACCCGCCGCACTCCCTCGACCCGCCGCACCTCGGCGGCGATCTGCGCGCACACCCGGTTCAGGCGTTCGTCGAGGTCGCCGCCGCGAGAGACGGCCAGCACCACCGTGATCCGATGCTGTTCGGCGGCGCTCAGCGCGGTCGCCTTGGCCAGGGCCACGCCGTGTCCGACGGCGTCGAGCAGCGCGGCCGCCCGGCGTTGCCGCGCGACCGGATCGGTTTCGACGGGCGCGTCGAGGTGTACGGCCAACGGCACGTAGCGGGCCCGCCGCGCCAGGCCGAGCGCCGCGGCGCGGGCCATGGCCTCCGGTTCGTCGCCGAGGCGGCCGCTCACCATGTCGTCGATGAGCCCGGTCTGCGCCTGCCGGTGCAGTCCGAACCGGTCCCGCTCGATCATCCGGTGCAGGGTCAGGGTCTGCGCGGCCCGCTCGAGCACCATGCGGGTGCGGGTCGTCGCCGCGCCGCGCAGGATCAGCCGTCCCCACCGCTCGGTGTGCGGGCCGACCGGGACGACGGTCGCGTCGTCGGCGAGCAGGCGGGAGGTGGTCTCCCAGTCCGCCAGCAGCTCCGCGGCCGAGTCGTGCCGGGCGGTCACGGCCAGCACGCGATGGCCCAGGTCCTCCAGGATCACCGACGAATTCAGTAGTGTCGCGGCGGTTTTCACGATCTCGTCGAGGGACGCGCGGCGCACGCTCAGCGCAGTGAACGTCTCGTGCACCGAATGCGCGAACGCGAGTTCGGCGTACTGATCGGCCACGATCACCCGGTGCACCGCCTCGGTGACCGCCACGAACCGGGTGACGCGCCGCAACGACACCACCGGCAGCCCGAGCCGATCCGCCGCGGCGGCGATGTGCGGCCCGATATCGGCCACATAACTGCCCAGCTCCACCACCAGCGCCGAAACATTCGCCGTCGCAAGCGATTCCAGGTAGGCCAGCGCGGCGGGCGTCCCCCGGGCGAGCGGCTGCCCGGTCGTGAGGATCAACTCCCGCCCGGCCAGCAGCGCCGCCACATCGGCCACCTCCCCGACGTGCACCCACCGCACCGGCCGCGCCAACCCCGCCGCGCCGCCCCGCACCTCGGGCTCCCCGGCCCGCACCACGGGCATGGCGAGCACATCGGCGACGGTCGGCAACATCGACGAATCGTAATACGAATCCCACCGGAACCGACACTTCGTCGGCCGATGGGCGGCACGGGATGGGGGATAGTGGCAGCACCGACACCGGAGACGAGGGAGACCATGGGGACCATTGCGCACTGGGTGGACGGCAAGCCGTTCGACGGGACCGGCGAGGCGACCCTGCCGGTCACCAACCCGGCCACGGGCGTGACCACCGGACAGGTGGCGCTGGCGACGGCGGCCGACGCGCGGGCGGCGGTGGACGCGGCGGCCGCGGCGTTCCCGGGCTGGCGCGACACCTCGCTGACACGGCGCACCCAGATCCTGTTCCGGTTCCGCGAACTGCTCAACGAGCGCAAGGACGAACTCGCCGCGATCATCACCGCCGAACACGGCAAGGTGCTCTCCGACGCGGCGGGCGAGGTGACGCGCGGGCTGGAGGTCGTCGAATTCGCCTGCGGCATACCGCATCTGCTCAAGGGCGGATTCACCGAGAACGCCTCCACCAAGGTGGACATCTTCTCGATCCACCAGCCGCTGGGCCCGGTCGCGATCATCTCGCCGTTCAACTTCCCGGCCATGGTCCCGATGTGGTTCTTCCCGGTGGCGATCGCGGCGGGTAATACCGTCGTGCTCAAGCCGAGCGAGAAGGACCCCTCGGCCTCGCTGTGGCTGGCGCGGCTGTGGGCCGAGGCCGGGCTCCCGGACGGGGTGTTCAATGTGGTGCAGGGCGACAAGGTGGCCGTGGACGAACTGCTCGACAACCCGAACGTGAAGGCGGTCTCGTTCGTCGGCTCGACCCCGATCGCGCGCTACGTCTACCAGCGCGGCACCGCCGCCGGGAAACGCGTGCAGGCGCTCGGCGGCGCGAAGAACCACATGGTCGTCCTGCCCGACGCGGATCTGGACCTGGCCGCCGACGCCGCGGTGAACGCCGGATTCGGCTCGGCGGGCGAACGCTGCATGGCCATCAGCGTGGTCGTGGCGGTCGGCGAGATCGCCGACGACCTGGTGACGCGAATCGCCGAGCGCGCGAAGACGATTCGCACCGGCGACGGTACCCGCGGCAGCGATATGGGCCCGCTGGTCACCCGGCAGCACCGCGATCGCGTCGCCGACTACGTCGCCGCGGGCGAAGCCGAGGGCGCCGCGGTCGTTCTCGACGGACGCGGCGTCGAACCCGACGGCGCGGCGGACGGCTTCTGGCTGGGCCCCACCCTGCTGGACCACGTGCGCCCGGAGATGAGCGTCTACACCGACGAGATCTTCGGCCCGGTGCTGTCGGTGGTGCGGGTGGACGGCTACGACGACGCGTTGGCGCTGATCAACGCCAATCCCTACGGGAACGGTACGGCGATCTTCACCAATGACGGCGGCGCGGCGCGGCGCTTCCACACCGAAGTGGAGGTCGGCATGGTCGGCATCAATGTGCCGATCCCGGTACCCATGGCCTACTACAGTTTCGGCGGGTGGAAGTCCTCGCTGTTCGGCGATTCGCACGCGCACGGCACCGAGGGACTGCACTTCTTCACCCGCACCAAGGCGATCACCGCCCGCTGGCTCGATCCGAGCCACGGCGGGCTGAATCTCGGTTTCCCCCAAAACAATTGACGACAGGAACGATGCGATGACCCTGCCCAACGGGCTGAGTGTCGAGGCGGCGCGGGAACAGGCCGCGCGCGCCTACGAACTGGATCGGCGGCACGTCTTCCACTCGTGGTCGGCGCAGCGGCGGATCCAGCCGATGACGATCACCGCGGCCCAGGGCAGTTATGTGTGGGACGGGGACGGGCGGCGGCTGCTGGACTTCTCCTCGCAGATGGTCAACACCAACATCGGGCATCAGCATCCGAAAGTCGTTGCGGCCGTGCGGGATCAGGCGGCGACGCTGTGCACGATCGCGCCGCAGCACGTGAATCCGGCGCGGTCGGAGGCGGCGCGGCTGATCGCCGAGCGGACGCCGGGTGAGCTGGACCGGATCTTCTTCACCAACGGCGGCGCGGACGCGGTGGAGCACGCGGTGCGGATGGCGCGGCTGTACACGGGGCGGCCGAAGGTGTTGTCGCGCTATCGGTCCTATCACGGCGGGACGGAGACCGCGGTCAATCTCACCGGCGATCCGCGGCGCTGGCCCAATGATCGCGGCGCGGCGGGGGTGGTGCACTTCTTCGGGCCGTTCCTGTACCGCTCGCAGTTCCACGCGCGCGACGAGGCGGAGGAGTCGCGGCGGGCGCTGGAGCATCTCGAACAGGTGGTGGCCTTCGAGGGGCCGGAGACGATCGCGGCGATCCTGCTGGAGTCGGTGCCAGGGACGGCGGGGATCATGGTGCCGCCGCCCGGATATCTCGCCGGGGTGCGCGAGTTGTGCGATCGACACGGCATCGTGCTCATCGCCGACGAGGTGATGTCCGGATTCGGGCGCACCGGACGGTGGTTCGCGATCGACCATTTCGACGTGGTGCCGGATCTGCTGACCTTCGCCAAGGGCGTGAACTCGGGTTACGTCCCGCTCGGCGGGGTGGCCATCGCGCCGCGCATCGCCGCGATCTTCGACGACCGCGCCTACCCGGGCGGGCTGACGTATTCGGGCCATCCGCTGGCGGCGGCCGCGGCGGTCGCGACCATCACGGCGATGGCCGAGGAACGAATCGTGGAGAACGCCGCCGTTATCGGGGAGCGGGTGCTCGGGCCGGGGCTGCGGGAGCTGGCGGCGCGGCATCCGAGTGTGGGCGAGGTACGGGGATTGGGCGTGTTCTGGGCCCTGGAACTGGTCCGGGATCCGGCGACGCGAGAACCGTTGGCGCCCTACGGCGGAACGAGTGAGGCCATGATCGAGGTGGTGGCCGCCTGCCGGGACGCCGGGCTGCTGCCGTTCGTGAACTTCAACCGGTTGCACGCGGTGCCGCCCTGCACGATCACCGAGGCCGAGGCCAAGGAGGGGCTGGCGATTCTCGACGAAGCCTTGCGCCTCGCCGATCGGCACACGCTACCGTGAGCCCATGTCGTTCCAGCCGATCCGCTGGTCACCGCCGTCGGCGACGCCGCGTGCCCGCGAAACCCACAGCACCCCACCCATGCCGACCCCGCGCCTGCTGCCCCTGCCCGCCGCCGGACCCGAGGACGTGGTGGTCGCGCCGGACGGCAGAGTGCTGTGCGGCGTCGACGACGGGTCGCTGCTGGCGGTCGACCCCACCGACGGCACGGTCGAGCGGATCGGTCACACCGGCGGCCGCCCCCTCGGCCTGCACGCGAATCCCGACGGCTCCGTCCTGATCTCCGATTCGGTGCGCGGGCTGCTGCGGCTGGCCGAACCGGACGCCGAGGTGGAGGTCCTCGTCGGCGAAATCGACGGGCGGCCACTGAACTTCGCGAGCAATGTCGTCGCCGACGCCGACGGCACCATCTACTTCACCGCCTCCACCACCCGCTACTCCCTCGACGAGTACATGGGCGACGTCCTCGAGGGTTCCCGCACCGGCCGCCTGTTCCGCCGCACCCCCGACGGCGCCGTCGAAACCCTGCTGGACGGCCTCAAATTCGCCAACGGCCTCATCCTCGCCCCCGACCGCTCCTGCCTGCTCGTCGCCGAGACCGCGGGCTACCGCATCACCCGCTATCACCTCACCGGCCCCCGCACCGGCGCCACCGACCCCCTCGTCGAGAACCTCCCCGGCTTCCCCGACAATATGGGCCTCGGCAGCGACGGCCTGGCCTGGGTCACCCTCGTCACCCCCCGAAACCCATTGCTGGACAAGCTGCTTCCGCTGCCCGGCCTCCTGCGCCGCCTCACCTGGTCCATCCCCGAGGCCCTCCGCCCCAAACCCGTCAAGACCGCCTGGGTCCAGGCCTACGACTTCGACGGCACCCTGATCCACGACCTCCAACGCGAACCCGACGTCTACTCGATGGTCACCGGCGTCGCCGAACAGAACGGCACCCTCTATCTCGGCAGCCTCACCGAACCCGCGATAGCGGTCACCCACCTGCCGGGCTGAGGCTCACCCTCGCTGGGATTCCTCCTGGGCGTGCTGGGCCTGCACGAGTTGCTGTGGGGTGTAGCGCAAGGCGAGGGCGATCAGGCCCACGACGATCGCGCCGATTCCGCACACGAACAGGACCAGGGTGTAACCGCTTCCGAGCGCGGCGATTTCGCTGGGGGTCATATCGGCGGCGCGGCCGGTGCGACCACCGAGGGCCAGGGTGCGGGAGGCGGCCACCGGGGACAGGACCCCGACGGCCAAGGGGGTGCCGAGGTTGAAGATCATCTGGCCGATGGCCGAGAGCGGTCCCACGTCGTTGACGGGGACGCCGACCAGCAGGCACAGCGGGGCGATGACGATGACGATGCCGACGCCCAGGCCCGCGCCGGTGAGCAGCAGCAGGAGGGTGGGGAAGTAGCCCACGCCGCCGTCGAGGGTGGAACCGTACAGGCCCGCGACGGAGAGGAAGACCGCGGCCACGAGCAGCAGCCAACGGGGGCGGATGTGGAGGGCGCCCTTGGAGGCCACGGCGGTGCCGACGCCCGCGCCGAGGGTGAACGGGATGGAGGCCAGACCCGCGACGAGGGGGCTGTAGCCGATGACGTTCTGGAGGAACTGCGCGACGAAATAGGTCATCGCGCCGAGCACGCCCGAACCCAGCAGCAGGGCCACGAACGTCACCACGCGATCGCGGTCCCGGAACAGCGTCAGCGGCACCACCGGATTGTCGGCGTAGCGTTCGGCGAACACGAAGGCCACCAACAACAGCACACCCGCGACCAGCGAGCCGATGATGTACCAACTGTCCCAACCCATTTCGGGCCCCTCGGTCGCGCCGAACACGATCGCCGCGCAGGCCAGCGTCCCCAGCACCGAACCGCGCACATCGAGCGCGAGCCGATGATGGGTGGTGTCGCGCAACTTGTAGATCGCCCCGAGCAGGATCAACACCCCGATCGGCACATTGATCCAGAAGATCAGCCGCCAATCCAGTTGCGTCAGCGCGCCGCCCAGCACGAGCCCGCCCACCGAACCCACCCCGGCCATCGAACCGAAGATCGCGATGGCCCGATTGCGCACCGGCCCAGGGGCGTACGTGCTCACCACCAACGCCATGGCCGAGGGCGCCGCGACGGCCGCGCCGCTGCCCTGGATCGCGCGCGCGACGATCAGCATCGCCTCGTTCTGCGCCAGACCGCACGCCAGCGACGCCAGCGTGAACAGCGAAACCCCGATGATCAGCATGCGTTTGCGCCCGAACAGGTCCCCGAGCCGCCCGCCGAGCAGCATGAGCCCGGCGAAGGTGAGGCCGTACGCGGTGACGGTCCAGGCGCTGCCCGAATTGGACAGCCCCATCTGCTCCTGCAACCGCGGCAGCGCCAGGATGACGATGGTCCCGTCCAGGATCACCATCAGCTGCAACCCGCTGAGCACCAGGATCGGCAGCCCGAAGGCCCGCGTGGTCACCGGATAACGCATCGTCGCGGCGGGATTATCGAGCACAGTGACTCACTGTATCGGATATCGGTACCCCGTCCGGGGCCCCTCACGCGCCCGCCGACGCGTGATCGGCGAGCGCGTCCGCGCTGAACGCGGCGGTCGGGCCGATGACGATGATCGCCGGGGGCCGAATGCCTTCGGCGCGAACGCGTTCCGCGACGCTGCCCAGTTCGGCGCGCAGGACCCGCTGGGTGCGCAGGCTGCCCTCCTGGATCACGGTCACGGGGGTGTCGGCCGGTCGGCCGCCGTCGATGAGCGCGGTCGCGAACTGCTCGATCCGCTCGACGGCCATCAACAGCACGATCGTTCCGCGCAGCCGGGCCAGGGCGGGCCAATCCACCAGCGAATCCGGATGATCGGGCGCCACATGCCCGCTGACCACCACGAATTCGTGGGTGACCCCGCGATGGGTGACCGGAATCCCGGCCAGCGCGGGCACCGAGATCGCGCTCGTCACCCCGGGCACCACCGTCACCGGCACCCCCGCGGCCGCGCACGCCTCGACCTCCTCGAAGCCGCGCCCGAACACATAGGGGTCGCCCCCCTTGAGCCGCACCACGAACTTCCCTGCCTTGGCTCCCTCGATGAGCGCGGTGTTGATCGCCTCCTGGGCCATGGCCCGCCCGTACGGGATCTTGGCCGCGTCGACGACCTCGACCTCGGGCGAGAGTTCGGCCAGCAGTTCCGGCGGCGCGAGCCGGTCGGCGACAACGAGATTGGCGCGGGCCAGCAGGCGGCGGCCGCGCACGGTGATCAGATCGGGATCGCCGGGCCCGCCGCCGACCAGCGCCACACCCGGGGCCATCGGATCCGCGTCCTCGGCCACCACACCCGACTGCAACGCCTCGAGCAGGGCCGTGCGGACCGCGGCCGAGCGCCGATGCCGTCCGCTCGCCAGCACGCCGAGCGTCAGGCCCTCGTAGCGGGCGGTCGCGGGTGTCACGGCCGTGCCGAGCCGCGCGTTGTCGGCGCGCACGCAGAAGATCCGCCGCCGCGTCGCCTCCGCGACGACGGCCGCGTTGGTCTCCGGCTCGTCCGTGCAGGCCATCGCATACCAGGCGCCGTCGAGGTCGCCGTCGGCGTAGTCGCGCAGGTCGAGGGTGAGTTGCCCGGCGGTCGCCATCGCCTCCACGGCCGGGGTGACCGCCCGGCTCACGAGATGCACCCGCGCCCCGGACGCGATCAGCAGGCCGAGCCGCCGCTGCGCGACGGTGCCGCCGCCGATGACGACGACACGTCGGCCCGCGAGATCGAGCCCGACCAAGTAGTTCGGGTCACCGGCATGCTGGTCATCTGGGTGGTTCGGCACAAGGGTCGAGCCTACGGGAACTGGGACGGACCGCTCAGAACCGCCCGAGCACCTTGGTCGGCGTCACCCGCACCAGCACCCGGTCGGCGTCGTTCACCGACGCCGGATTGAACTCGGCGTAGGGCTTGCCGGTGTACTTCAGCGACAGCTTGTTCGGCCATTCGCGGTCCGGGTCGGGCGTGATCGTCGCGGTGCCGCGGATCTCGGCGTAGAGGTACGGGTTGTCGGGCGGGCTGATCAGTACGGTGACGCGGGGGTCGCGGGCGAGGTTCTTGTACTGCTGGCGGGAGACCGTGGTGGAGAACAGCAGTTCGTCGCCGTCGCGTTCGATCCAGACCACGGTGAGGTGGGCCTGGCCGTCGCGGGCGAGGGTCGCCACGGTGGCGAAGGGTTTGCCGTCGTCGAGGTAGTTCTTCAAGTCTGCGGAGAATTCGACCGTCACGTCCGAAGCGAACCGGCCCGGCGGCGGGGAAATTCCCTATGCTGCGACCATGCGACGAGCCGCGTTCCGGATCCTGGCATTGACGGTCCTGCTGGTGGCCTGCGCCCCGGTCGCGGCGGCCGACGAACCCCTCGGCTCGGCGGACGCGGTGGAGAGCGCGTACACGGCCCCCGGTCCGTGGGCGGTGAGCGCGCTCGAGCACTTCGGCTGCTGCGATCCGACCGGTGCGGCCTACGACGTCTGGTATCCGACCGATCTCGGCGCGCGCGGCGTCCGGCATCCGATCCTCACCTGGGGCGACGGGACGTCGGCGGTGCCGCGCCAATACGACTACTTCCTCCGGCATCTCGCCTCGTGGGGTTTCGTCGTGGTCGCCACCGAGAATCAGAACACCGGTTCCGGTGACGAAATCATTTCCGCCGCAAGGTATCTCATCGACCAGGCCGCCGACCCCACGAACGTCTTCCACGACAAGCTGAACACCGCGGCCGTCGGGGCGATCGGCCACTCCCAGGGCGCGACCGGGGCGGTCAACGCGCTCATCGAGTCGGACGGTCTGATCGAAACCGCTGTGGCGGTGGAGATTCCGGCCCAGATGTTCTGTTCGACCCCGCGGCGGTGCGTCGACACCCATCGTGTGTCCGCCGGTTCGGTGTTCTTCGTCAACGGCGCCGACGACGCGTTCGTCTCCCCGTCGGAGAACCTGCCGGGACTCACCGGCCTGCAATCGAACCACGCCTACTATGACGCCGTCCCGCCCGGGGTGCCGAAGACGTGGGGAACGCTGAATCGGGCCAATCACAACGACATTCAGGGCCAGCCCGACTGCGCCCGCGCCTCGATCCCCTGCACCAGCGGCGTCCACGGCTACCTCGGCTACCCCACCGCGTGGCTCGCGGCCCGGCTGTGGGGCGCCGACGACGCGCGCCGGGCGTTCGAGCCGGGCACCGGCGAGTTCTATCGCCCGAATCCCGAGTGGTCCAACCAGATCGGTGCGCGCTGAGCGGTCAGAAGGTCGCGCCCTCCTGCACCCAGTGGAAGCCGCGCCCGCGCACCGGGAAACTGTTCGGATCGAGCCGGTCGAGGGTGACGGTGACCGGACGGCCGTCGAGCTGCCCGTCGAGCACGAGACGATCCGACGTCGGCCGCTGGTAGCTGAGGCTGCCCGACATATCCCCGTGCCGGGACGAGCCGGGGCGATAGTCCCCGGCGCTGTCGGCGGGTGCGAGGTCCAGTCGGCGCGCGTCGGTGTCCACGCGCGCCCGCAACGGCACGAGTTCGCCATCGATGCGCTGGTACTCCATGATCTCCGGCTGATCGAAAACGATGCGCCGCCAGCGTGTTTCATCGGTGAGCAGCGGCGGCACCGGCTGCCCGTCGCGGGTGAACTCGGCGACCGTCCAGATCCCGTACAGCGGCGGCCGTTCCCGATGCGGTCCCAGTTCCTCCCACGCCTGCCACGACAGCGGAATCAGCGCCGCCAGCAGCCACACCGCCAGCGCGGCCTGCCCGACCGTCGCCCAGCGTCGCCCGCGCCGGGTGCGGAACGGGTACGGCGCGTGCGAGGGCGGGGCGGTCCGATTCGCCACCAGCACCTCGAACAGCCGCCGCGCCTCGGGCGCCAGCAGCACCAGGCCCATCAGCAGCAGATGCCCGGACAGGATCTTCACCGGCACATCGAAGGTCATGTTCAGCACGAACACCTGGGCCATGCTGATCACGGCGAGCATCGCGCCCAGCAGCGCGGTCCGCGGCACGAAAAGCAGCAGTCCCGCAAGCACTTCCGCGGTCCCCAGCAGGATCTCGTACGGCTGGGACACACCCACCTGATTCCACAGCACCCCCATCGGGGCGAGATTGCCGAACGGTTCGAGCAGGGTCGCCAGGCCGGGTTCGGGCATCTGCGTCGGAATCATCTTGGCGAATCCGTAGAAAAGCATCTGCCCGCCCACACACATGCGGATGAACAGCAGGAACCACCCGGCCAGACGGCGATGGTCCCGCGCGTTCCGATCCACCACCGACCACACCAGCGTGCCGACCACCGACACCACCAGCAGACAGAACAACAGCACCCAGAACACGGCCTGATCCCCGCTGCCGGTGTCGCGCACCGCCGCGTCGGCGCCGAAGACGCCGCGCCCCACCCGACGCAACAGCGGTTCCAGCACATGCGCCTGCCACATGACCGCGTCCTCGGGCAGCCACCGTATCGCCCAGCCCAGGAAGACCGTCACCGGCTGCGGATAGGTCAGGCAGAACAGCCCGAAATACAGGAAGCAGAACCGGAAGGCGATCCGCGTCGCCGGGGACCAGGCAGGCTGCTCCGAATCCTCCTGTCGCGCTTCGGGTTCCGCCACGGCGACCACAGTTCCCACGCCCACTCCCCTGCTCGATGGTGATCCGACCAGCCCACGATAGGAATGCCGACCCCTCGTCCGCCTCCAGGAAATCCCTGGGAATCCCCTGGTTTCCCGATCCTCCCCACGGCCTACGTGCCCGCCCCACCCCAGCGCCCGTCCCGGTCACCGGTACTGGTCGTACCGGCCCGCCGAATCCGCTCCGCACACTCACTGGAACGCGTTACATTCCACCCACCATTTTCCTTGTTCAGGAGGGCAGACCAATGACGGTCGATCCCGACCGCGACCCCGGGCATCGGTATCAGCTGACCACCAGCGCGCTCGATCTCGACGATCTCTCCGAGCGCCTGACGCGGTGGCTGGCCGGGAAGGTCCGGGCCGACGGCGCGCCGACGATCAGCAACCTCACCCGGCCGCAGGCGGGCGGTCTGTCGAGCGGGTCGGTGCTGTTCGACGCGGCGTGGGAACGGGACGGCCGCACCGAATCCGCCTCGTACGTGGTGCGGATGCCGCCGGAGACGGGCGCGCTGCCGGTCTTCCCGACCTACGACCTGCCGATGCAGTACGGGGTGATGGCGGGGGTGGCCGAGCACACCGACGTGCCGGTGCCGCCGCTGTACTGGCTGGAGAACGACGAATCCGTGCTCGGCGCACCGTTTTTCGTGATGGGCCGGGTGGACGGGCGGATTCCGGAGGACAACCCGCCGTACGTGTTCGTCGGCTGGTTGTTCGACGCCTCGCCCGAGGACCGGCTGCGGTTGACCCGCGCGACGGTCGAGGTGATCGCGAAGCTACACGCCATTCCCGAGCCCGCCGCGAAGTTCCCCCTGCTCGTCACGGGCGAGGAGTCCTCACTGCGGCACCATTTCCGGGTGCAGCGGGAGTGGTACGACTGGGCGCTGGCCCGCGACGGCTATCGAATCCCGTTGCTGGAGCGGGCCTTCGACTGGCTGGACGACAACTTCCCCGCCGATCCGGGGCCCGACGTGCTCAGTTGGGGCGACGCCCGGCCGGGCAACATCATCTACCGGGGGTTCGAGCCCGCGGCCGTGCTGGACTGGGAGATGGCGGCGCTGGGTCCGCGGGAGCTGGATCTGGGGTGGTTGATCTTCATCCACCGCTTCTTCCAGGACATCGCGACCCAGTTCGATCAGCCCGGCCTGCCCGATTTCCTGCGACGCTCGGATGTGGTGTCGCACTACGAGAGCGTCACCGGCCACGCCCCGCGCGATCTGGACTGGTACCTGGTGTACAGCGCGCTGCGGCACGGCATCGTCATGGCCCGCATCAAGCGCCGGATGATCCACTTCGGCGAGGACACCGACACCGACGACCGCGACAACTACGTCATGCACCGTGCGAGCTTGGAGGCCCTGCTCGCGGGAACGTACCAATGGGATTGAGCCACAGCGCTTCACGAGGAGAGCCCGTGTCCGACAGCCACGCACCCGTCCCCCTGGACGAGTATCCGATCCATCAGACCCCGTTGTCGCTGGCGCGCGTCGCCACCAGCGACCGGAACTTCTACGACCGTAGCTATTTCAACGCCCACGATCGCGACGGCGGCACCTTCCTGATCACCGGGATGGGTCTGTATCCGAACCTCGGGGTGGTCGACGCCTACGCGCTGGTGCGGCGCGGGGATATCCAACGGGCCGTGCGGTTCTCCGACGCGCTCGAGACCCGCGACCTCGAGATGCGGGTCGGTGGCTACCGCGTGGAGATCCAGGAACCGCTGCAGCGCGTGCGCATCGTGTGCGAGCACGACGACCTCAGTTTCGATCTGACGTGGAACGGCTCGTTCCCCGCGGTGTTGGAACAGCCGCATCAGATCCTGACGGGCAACCGGCCCATCATCGACGCCCAGCGTTTCGCGCAACTGGGCAGCTGGTCAGGGACGCTGCATGTCGACGGCACGGATATCGCGGTCGACCCGGCGGTGTGGCTGGGCAGCCGCGACCGGTCCTGGGGCATCCGGCCCGTCGGCGAGGCGGATCCGCCCGGCCGCGCCGCCGACGAGGGTTCGGGCGGCTTCTGGTGGCTGTACGTGCCGCTGCGGTTCGACGAGTTCTCGATCATCGTCATCGTGCAGGAGAATCCGGACGGGTACCGCACCCTCAACGACGCCGTGCGGATCTGGTCCGACGGCCGCGTCGAACAACTCGGCTGGCCCCGCGTCCACATCGAATACCGTTCCGGCACAAGGCACCCCGTCGCCGCGAGATTGGACCTCACCACCCCCGACGGCAAACCCCTCGAGGTCGAGATCCACCCGAAGACATTCGTCCCCCTGCACATCGGCTGCGGCTACGGCGGCGACCCCGACTGGCAGCACGGCCGCTGGATGGGCCGCGGCTGGACCTCCAGCGTCCGCTACGACCTCACCGCCCCCGAAATCGCCCCCCGCATCCCCTGGGGCGTCATCGACCACGTCGCCCACGCCCGCTGCGGCGACGCCGAAGGCTGGGGCCTCTTCGAACACGCCACCATGGGCCGCCACGACCCCACCGGCTTCACCGACTGGACCTCGGTGGCGCCGTAGGGGTTTGCCGTCATGGCCCCAGCGGGTGCCGTTCTACCCGGGTGCGCTGAATGCCGCGTCGTGGCCCCAGCGGCGCCGTTCTACCCGGTGCGCTAGGTTCGGACGGTGGCCAAGCTGGGGCGAAGGGTGGTCGAGGCGGCGGAAGCGGTGCTGGCGCAACGGAAGTATGTGGCGGCGGTGGATGTGTTCGTTCGGTTGGGGTGGGGGCGGGGCAGTCAGGTGGAGGCGTGGCGGCAGGGGCGGGTGGGGTCGCTGGAGCGGGTGCTCGCGGTGGACGGGCGGCGGATGCGGGACGCGGCGGAACTGCTCGGCGCGTGGGCGCGGGAGCGGGGGCTCGGGGCGAGTACCGCGACGTATCTGTCGGGCGGGCGGGATCGGGAGGCGCTGCGGTTCACCGACGACGGCGCGGACGAGATCTTCCGCGTGCACTGGCTGCCCGCCGATCTCAGCCCGGCGCGGCGCGATCAGCTCGTGCGACGGCAGAACAAGGCCCCCGACCTGACCGTCGTCGAGACGGCCGAGCCGTGGACCTGCGTGGAATGCCAGGAGACCGGGCCGTATTCGATCACCTCGGCCGCGGGCCCGCTCTGCCTGACCTGCGCCGACCTCGACCACCTCGAATTCCTCCCCGCGGGCGACGCCGCCCTGAGCCGCCGCGCGAAGAAGGAGAGCACGCTCGCCGCGATCGTGGTCCGCCTCAACCGCCGCCGCAAACGCTACGAACGCACCGGCATCCTCGTCGAGGAGGCCGCCCTCGTCCGCGCCGAACAGCAATGCCTCGCCGACGAGGACGCCCGGGCCCGCCGCCGCGACCGCGACCGCCTCCGCCGCGAAACCCAGGACGTCGAATTCACCGCCCGCATGGCGAAGGAGATCCGCACCCTCTTCCCCGCCTGTCCCGCGGACCGCGCCGCCGAGATCGCCGAGCACGCCTCGGTCCGGGGCAGCGGCCGGGTGGGCCGCACCGCCGCCGCCAAGGTCCTCTCCGCCGAGGCCCTCACCCTCGCGGTCATCGCGTCGATCCGACACCGGGACACCGACTACGACGAATTGCTGATGACCGGCGTGCCGCGCGCGGAGGCCCGGACTCGCATCCGGGCCCGGGTCGACCAGGTGCTCGAGAGCTGGCGCGGCTAACTCGCGGGGGTGAGGAAGTCGGCGTCGAGGAACGTGCCGTAATCGGGCAGCCGCACCGAGCCGTCGATCGACCCCTGCCCCTTGGCCCAATCACCCTGCGCGGCAAGGGTTTGCGCGAGATCCGGGCGCAACTGGAGGGTGAAGTCGAACTCCCCCAGGATCTTCCCGACGAGATCCGCGGGCAGTTGCGTCGCCGCGGCCACGGCGGCGACCGCCGCCTCCGAGCGCGCGGTCAGCTGCCCGCCCGCCTCGTTCAGCGCGGCGAAGAACGACGACAGCTCGGACTTCTTCCCGGCGACCGCGGTATCGCTGGCCAGATACAGGCTGTGCTGGTTGTAGGCGTCGCCGCCGAGTGCGATCGCGTCGTCGCCGAGGGCCGCGATCACCTGGGCCTGATACGGCTGGAAGATCGCGATCGCGTCCACATTGCGCTGCGTCGCCGCGGTGACCGTCGCCGACGGCGCGACCTGGACCAGCTTGGCGGTGACAGCGCTGTGCGACAACGTATTCGACGCGAAGTACGCCGCGCTGGTGCCCAGCGGCGTCCCGATCGTGCGCCCCGCCAGATCCTCCACCCGCCCGATGCCCGCGCTGCGCCGCGCCACGACCCGCGAACCCTGCCACCGCGATCCGTCCCCGACGACCCGCAGGCCGGGCGAGCGGGTCAGCGCCGCCGAGGTCGGCACGTCGGCGGCGGTGGTGACGTCGACCTGGTGCGCGGCCAGGGCCTGCAACGCCTCGACCCCGGTGGAGAAGTTGACGACCTTCACCTTCAGGCCGTGCTTGTCGAAGTAGCCGCCCTGCTGGGCGACCGGGATCTGCGCCCAGGACGGGTCGACGACGAATCCCACTGTGAGCGTGCCGGGTTCGGAGGTGTCGGCGGTGCAGGCCGTCAACGGCAGCAGCAGGGCGAGGAAGGCGGCCACGGCCGCGACGGGACGACGGAGGTGCTGGATCATGAGTGTTCGATTCCGAGTTCGTGATGGAGGGTTCGGCGGAGTTCGCTGTAACCGGGCTGGTCGGCGAGCGTGTCGGCGGGCCGGGGACGGTCCAGCGGGTTGGTGATCCGGTTGGTGACGCGGCCGCCGGTCAGCACGCCGATCGTGTCCGACAGCCGGATCGCCTCGTCGACGTCGTGGGTGACGAAGACGACGGTGCGCCGCAACCGGTTCCACAGGTCGATGAGCAGATCCTGCATCCGCAGGCGGGTGAGGGCGTCGAGCGCGGCGAACGGCTCGTCCATGAGCATGATCTCGGGCTCCCCCGCGAGCATCCGGGCGAGGCCGACGCGCTGCCGCATTCCGCCGGACAGCTGATTGGGTCGTTTGCGCCCGACGTCGGCGGGCAGGCCGACCAGATCGAGCAGTTCCGCGATCCGCTCCCGACGCCGCCGGGCGTCGTAACGGCTTGCGCGCAGGGCGAATTCGATATTGGCGGCCACGCTCATCCACGGGAAGAGGACATCGCGCTGGAACGCCACCCCGCGGCGCGGATCGGGACCGAGCACCCGCTCGCCATTGTCGGTGACCCCGCCCGAGGTCGGCGGCACCAGGCCGGCCAGGCAGTGCAGCAGCGTCGATTTCCCGCTGCCCGAGGCCCCCACGAGGACAGTGAAGGATCCGTCGGGGACGGTCAGGTCCACGCCGCGCAGCGTCGGATGCGGATTGTTCGGATAGCGGACCACCAGGTCGCGCGTCGCGATGGCCATTCAGCGCACCTCCCGTGCCCAGCGCACGAACGGCGTCGTGAGCGCGGCGATCAACAGATCGCACACCGCGCCCAGCACGCCGAGCACGATCAGGCAGAAGATCATTCGATCCGCCTGCGAGAACAGCTGGGCCTGATAGATCCGATACCCGATACCCGCTGTGGTGCCGGTCATCTCGGCCACGACGATCAGCACGAACGCCATCGCCGCCCCGACCCGCAGGCCCGCGACCACATCCGGCACGGCCTCGGGGACGACGATCCGGGTCAGCGTCTGCCATCGGCTCGCACCCAGGCAGCGCGCGGCCTGGAGATAGTCGGCGGGGGTGCCCGCGAAGCCGGAGTGGCTGTTCATCCACACCGGCACGAAGACGCCGAGCGCGACGACGAGGATCTTGCTGTTCTCCCCCAACCCGAACCACAGGATGGCCAGCGGCACCAAGCCGATGGTCGGCACCGGCGCCAGCAGCCGCAGCACCGGTTGCAGCAGGCTCCGGCCCGTGCGGGTGTTCGAGGTGACGATGGCGGCGGCGATCCCCGCGAGCCCGCCGACCACCCAACCGAGCAGCGCCCGTTGCAGACTCGCCCCGACATCGGGCAGCAGCAACCCGTCCGACCAGAGCGTGTGCCCGGCGCGGACGATCTGCGGCACGGTCGGAAACAGCTGGCGCGGAAAGACATTCGTCGACGCCACGAGCGACCAGACGACCGCGGCCAGGGCCAGACCGGCCGCGGTGCCGCCGATCACCCGCCAGCGCCGCGCCCCGCGCGCGGGCGACGACCACCACCCGCGGGTCGGCGCGGCGGCGTCCGCGGCGGCGGAATCGTTGCGGCCGAGGCTCGTTCGCACCGTGGAGGTCATAACGTCCGGCCTTCCCGAGCGGAGGCGCGCAGATCCACCGCGGTGCGCGGGGAGCGCGGCACGTCGAGGGGAACCCACTCGAACGGCACCGCCTGCGCCCGATACACCAGCGGGGTCGTGGTGAGCCGGTCCACGCCGGGCACGCGGGGTTCGTGCACCTCCGGTTCCCCGGCGACCCCGCGACCGAGGTAGGGCGACACGTACTCCCACACCACCCGGCCGTCGGGGGTGACCTGGAAGATTCGCCCCTGCATCCCCTCGGTGACCAGGGTGTTGCCGTTGGGCAGCCGCTGCGCGTTGCTGACGAACGAGCTGAAGAACGTCCACGACGGCAGACCCGAATCCTCGGCGGTGTACTGCCAGACGATCTGCTCGGTCACCGGATCGATCTCGAGCACCCGCGAACCCGCGTAGATGCCCAGCGGCGCGGGCGGATACCCGGCCCCGCCCTGATTGTCGAAGACGAGAATGTTGCCCGCGCCGGGCAGGCCGTCGGCGATGAGATGCGGATTGTGCTGTCCGGAGATCTGATCGAGCGGGCGCGGCACCTTGTGCGCGTTGATCCGCTGATGCTGGGACCCCGCCGCGTCCGCGAAGTACGGGCCCAGCCGCCACACGACGGATCCGGTGGCCTTGTCGATCAACGCGATGATATTGGCCTTGCGGGAACTGATCAGGATGTTGTCGGGCTGGAACACCCCCTCCGGGTCCGCGCGATGCCAGCGGTTGGGGCCCAGCGTCTTGGCGCTGTTGAGTTCGAGATAGCCCCACGGGTCGTCCGGATCGCGGGCGACGGTGTCGCGCAACGCCTTCCAGCCCGCCTCGGAGAAGCCGAACTCGTCGAGGTGATCCCCGGCGCGCCACTCCCAGACGATCTCGCCGTCCGGAGTCACCTCGTACAGACCCTGATCGCCGACGACGTGCGGGCCCAGTGCGGGAACCGCGCGCGGGACGGTGACCAGCAGCAGCCGATTGCCGTTCGGCAGCAGTTCCCAGTCGTGGTTCTGCCGCGCGGCGCCGCCCGGCGCCTGCTCGCCCCACTCCCACACCCGTTCCCCGGCCCAGGTGAGTTGTCCCACAGTGCCATTGGCGTAGATGCCGCCGCGCGGGTCGCCGCTCAGCGACAGTTGCACGCCGACGTCGCCGAGGCGGCCGCCGGTGAGCGCCGGATCGATGACGCGGGGCGGGACGCCCGCGAAGGGCCACTCGTGGCGGACCTCGCCGGTCAGGTCGATGAGCCGGGTGACGGAGTCCGCGCCGGTGAACAGGACGTAGCTGTCGTGGGCCGAGTCCGGGTCGAAATTGGTGACGCCGGTGAGTCTTACGAAGGCCATGCGACTACTCCATCAGTTCGTTGTTACGCACCCTGATCGCGGGTGTTACGAATCTAATCGATTTGCGTCGCACATCTTGCCGGTGAAGGCTGTAATAATCAGTACGATTTCAAGCCTGGCCGTTCGGTGCGCGGGCGAGCAGAGTGGGGCGAATGTGACTGTCGAACGCGCGACCCTCGCCGATGTGGCCCGGCGGGCTGGCACGTCCACGGCCGTGGTCAGCTATGTGCTCAACGGTGGCCCGCGGCCGGTGTCGGATCGGTTGCGCGCGCGGGTCGTGGCGGCGCTGGACGAGTTGAACTATCGGCCCGATCGCGCGGCGCGCGCGTTGCGGCGGCCGCGGCGCTGGCGGCATGTGGGCCTGCTGGTTCCGGATGTGCGGTTGCCGTTGTTCGGGACCCTGGTGGGGCACATCGAGGTCGAGGCGCGCGCCCGCGATCATCTGACGCTGATCGGCAACACCGGATACGACCCCGAGCGGGAGATCGAATTCGCCTCGGCCTTCGTGGATTCCGGGATCGAGGGGCTGATCGTGGTCGGCGGCGCCAATGGCGCGGCGACGGCGGAGCTGTGCCGGGGGGCGCGCATCCCGATCGTCTGGGTGCACAACAATCGCGATCCCGTCCGGTCGCAGGTGGTGGGGGCCGACCATGTGCGGGCGGGGACGCTGGCGGCCCGGCATCTGGTGGCGACGCATCGACGCGAGAACGTCGCGTTCGTGGGCGGTTTCGCGGCGGGGGACGTCGAGCACGGGGATCGGGAGACCGTCGCGCAGCGGTACGAGGGGTACGCGGCGGTCGTGGGGTCGGTCCGGCACATCCGCACCGATCTCACGCCCGCGGGGGCGTATCGCGCGGTGCGCGAGCAGCTGTCCGCCGGGGATCCGTTCGACGGCGTCGTCATCGGAACCTACGGGCAGGCCGCGGGAACGATGCGGGCGATCACGGACGCCGGGCTGCGGATTCCGGACGATATCGCGGTGGTCGGATACGACGCCGATACGGCGAATCCCTATGCGCCGCAGATCCTCACGGCCGTGCAGCAGCCGATCGACGAGATCGCGCGGGTGGCGTTGTCGCGGGTGCTCGCGGCGGGCGAGGCGGAGGCTCCGGCGCCGATGGGGGTGCGGCTGGCGATCGGGGAGACCTGCGGGTGTTGAGTCAGGCGGGCCGCACGGGGGCCGCCGCGATGGTGACGCCGCGAATCACGCGCTTGGCGAACAGGAGTTCGGCGGATCCGGCGGCCGCGAGCGCCGCCGCCTCGGCGACGCTGGGCGTGCCGACCGCCGCGACCGTGCGCGCGGCGGGCGTCGGAACCGGTATCTGGTTCAGTTCCGCGGCGGCGAAGGCGACGGTCGCGACCCCGAGTTCGTGTGCTGCGGCGAGGAATTGGGGGTCGGCGGCGCGGCGGTCGATGGTCGCGAGGCAGTGGATTCGGGCCGTGCCGAGGGCCGTGCGGATCGCGGTGACGAGCGTTTCGGCGGGGGTGCCGGGGCGGAAACCCACGCCCACGGCGAGTTCGATCGTGGGGTCAGTCATCGGCTCGGGCGGCGAATTTGCCTGCGGCGCTGACGAATCGGGCGATCATATCGGGATTCCCGGCCGGGTGGGTGTGCAGGTAGGAGGCGTGCACGCGGTGGACCGCCGCGCCCTCGCGCACGGTCTCGCCGGTGGGGCCGCGCCAGGCCCACGCGGGGTGTTCCGAGCGGGATTCGGTGAGGCGGGTGCGGTGGAATTCGTGGCCGCGCACGCGTTGTCCGGCCGACCAGAGCGCGGAATCGGTCAGGGCCACGGCGTCTCGGTAGCCGAGGGTGAGGCGTGGGCCGAATTCCGCTGTGGCGTCGAGGACTCCGGCCATGCGGTGGCCGTCGAGGGAGCGGGTCAGGTAGAGCAGGCCCGCGCATTCGGCGTGGATGGGCAGGCCCTGGTTCGCGGCGGCGGCGACCGCGTCCAGTAGGCGGCTGTTGGCGGCGAGGTCGGCGGCGTGTTCCTCCGGGAAACCGCCCGGCAACACCAAACCCGCTGTGCCGCTGGGAAGTTCGTCGCGCAACGGGTCGAAGACCCGAATCCGCGCGCCCGCCGCCGCGAGCAGTTCGCGATGTTCGGCGTAACCGAAGGTGAAGGCCGGACCACCCGCCATCGCCACCACGACGTCGCGCTCGGCGATCGCGGGTTTCGCGTGGTCCGACGACTCGACCGCCGCGAGGGGGTCCCAACTCGGCCCCGTCATCCGCGCGTCCGCCAGCCGCACCACGGCCGGAAGATCCACATGCTTGGCCACGAGTTCGGTCATCGCGGCGACGGCGTTCCGCGCGGCGGTGCCGTGCTCGACGGCGGGGATCAGGCCCAGATGCCGTGAGGGAACGGCCAATTCGGCCATGCGGGGCAGGGCGCCCAGCACCGGAAGGCCCACCCGATCGCAGGCCGCCCGCAGCACCTGTTCGTGACGTTCGCTGCCGACGCGATTCAGGATCACCCCGCCCAGCCGGATTCCGCTGTCGAAGGTGGCGAAACCGTGCAGCAGCGCGGCCAGGCTCTGGCTGTGGCCGCGGGCGTCGACGACGAGGACGACCGGGGCGCCGAGCAGGGCGGCGACCTGGGCCGTGGAGCCCTCGGCGACGGGGCCGGTGTGGTGGTCGTCGATGCGGCCGTCGAACAGGCCCATCACGCCCTCGACCACGGCGATATCGCAGTCGCGGGCGCCGTGCCGGTACAGCGGCACCACCCGTTCGGCGCCGACCAGGACCGGGTCCAGATTGCGGCCGGGCCGTCCGGCGGCGAGGCCGTGATAGCCGGGGTCGATGTAGTCCGGGCCCACCTTGAACGGCGCCACCCGATGCCCCGCCGCGCGCAGCGCGCCGATCAAACCCGTTGCGAGCGTGGTCTTTCCGCTGCCCGAGGCGGGCGCGGCGATCACCACCGCGGGCGGCGGGTTCACCATTCGATGCCCCGTTGGCCCTTGCGGCCCGCGTCCATCGGATGCTTCACCTTGCTCATCTCGGTGACCAGGTCGGCGGCGTCGAGGAGGGCCTGGGGGGCGTCGCGGCCGGTGATGACGACGTGCTGGTTACCGGGCCGGTTCCGCAGCGTCTCGACCACCTCGTCCACATCGACCCAGCCCCATTTCATCGGATAGGTGAACTCGTCTAGCACGTAGAACCGGTGCCGCTCCTCCCCGATGCGCCGCGCGATCTCCCGCCACCCCGCGAGCGCGTCGGCCGCGTGATCTGCCTCGCTCCCCTGCTTGCGCGCCCACGACCACCCCTCCCCCATCTTGTGCCATTCGACGGCCCCGCCGACCCCGCTCTCCTCGTGCAACCGCCCCAGCGTCCGAAACGCCGCCTCCTCCCCCACCTTCCACTTCGCGCTCTTCACGAACTGGAACACGGCGACATCGAACCCCTGATTCCACGCCCGCAACGCCATCCCGAACGCCGCCGTCGACTTCCCCTTCCCCGCCCCCGTATGCACCGCCAACACCGGCAGATTCCGCCGCTGCCGAGTCGTCAACCCATCATCGGGCACCACCACCGGAACACCCTGAGGCATCACATCTCCTTCCGCTCCCGCCCACGTTGCCATACGCCTCCCCCTCCCTAACCCCACCCCCATACCTCACCAGCGCCAACCCACCTCAGTGCCTGGCCAGCGCCAATTCACCTCTGTACCTCGGCCCGGCGCGCCAGCGCCGGGTCGAGGTCACGCCGCCCTGCTCCCCGACGCTCTCGTGCGCACGACGTCGGCGACCGAATCGCCGGTGAGGCCGGCCAATTGGAGGTATGTGGCACGAAGGTCGTGGGCCAGGTCGAGGGCCAAGCCGAGGCGGATCATGCCGCGTTCGCAGTCGATGACGACGGCCGTCACCTTCTCGTGGGCCAACAAGCGGGCGGCGGTGCGGGCGCGCGGGACCGGGTCGGGGCCGCCGGTGGCACGGCCGTCGGTCAGGAGGACCAGGAGGGGGCGGCGGTGGGGGTCGCGGGCGCGCTCTCTGGTGATGATCTCGCGGGCCTTCAGGAGGCCCTGGGCGACAGGGGTTTTGCCGCCGGTGCGGAGGGTGGCCAGGCGGCGGACGGCGATGTCGACCGAGGATGTGGGGGGGAGCACCAACTCGGCTTCGGACCCGCGCATGGTGATGACGGCGACCTTGTCCCGGCGCTGGTAGGCGTCGCGGAGCAGGGTGACGATCGCGCCGGTGACGGCGGCGAGGCGGTCGCGGGCGGCCATGGAGCCGGAGGCGTCGACGACGAAGACGACCAGATTGCCTTCGCGCCCTTCGCGATACGCGCCGCGCAGGTCGGCGGCCTCCAGTTCCAGCGCGCCCGAGCGGCGGCCGCGTGCGTGCTGGTGGGGGGCGGCGGCGAAGAGGGTGCCGAGCAGGTGCAGGCCGCCGGTGGTGTCGGTGGTGGAGCGGACGATTCGGCCGTGCCGGGTGCGGGCGCGGGAGCGGCGGCCGGGGGCGCCCTCGCCGACGCCGGGGATCTCCCAACGAGGCGGGCGCGCAACCGAATCGGCGGGAGTTCCGGCGCGCCCCTCGCGCCCTCCGCCCGGCGCGCCCGGCCCGCCGTCGGGGTCGTCCGGGCCGTCGGGATCATCCGGCGGCCCAGGGTTTTTCGGCCCCGCCGAGTTGTCCGGCCCCTCGGAGTCATCTGCCCCCGCCGAGTTGTCCGGTCCGTCGGGGGCATCCGACCCCTGCGGGCTGTCCGATCCTTCGGGGGCATCCGGCCCCTGTGAGCTGTCCGACCCCTCGGAGGCGTCCGGCCCCTGCGAGCCGTCCGGCCCCTCGAACTCATCCGCCCCCGCCGAACCGGAGTCCCCCTGATCCTCGTCCGACCCCGAATCCTCCCCGCCCGCAGCCGCTTCCGCCCGCGACGCCTCCTCCTCGGCCCGCCGCATGGCCTCGTCGAGCTGCTCCTCGCTGATCCCGGGCTCGTCGAACGGGTCGCGCCGCCGCCGATGCGGCAGGGCCAGTTCGGCCGCGATCCGCACATCCTCCGCGCTCACCCGGTCCCCGCCGCGCCAGGCCGCGTGCGCGGTCGCGGTCCGCGCGACGACCAGATCCGCGCGCATCCCGTCCACATCGAACGCCGCGCACAGGGCCGCGATCCGGCGCAGCTCCACATCGTCGAGTTCGATCGCGCCCAGCCGCACCCGCGCGGCCAGAACCCGTTGCGCCACTTCGTGATCCGCCGCGGCGTACCGCGCCGCGAAACCGGCCGGATCGGCCTCGTAGTCCAGTCGCCGCCGCACCACGGCCATCCGCACGTCCACCTCGCGGGAGGCCGCCACGTCCACGGTCAACCCGAACCGGTCCAGCAGCTGCGGCCGCAGCTCACCCTCCTCGGGATTCATCGTGCCCACGAGCACGAACCGCGCCGGATGCGAATGCGACACCCCGTCGCGCTCGATGTGCACCCGGCCCATGGCCGCCGCGTCGAGCAGCACGTCCACCAGATGGTCGTGCAGCAGGTTCACCTCGTCGACATAGAGCACCCCGTGATGCGCGGCCGCGAGCAGACCCGGCCGGAACGCCTGTTCCCCGTCGCGCAGCACCCGTTCCAGATCCAGCGACCCGACCACCCGATCCTCGGTCGCCCCGACCGGCAGCTCCACCAATCGTGCGGGCCGCTCCCCGCGTTCGTCGACCACCGGCGGCAGCAGCCGCGCCAGCGCGCGCACCACGGTCGATTTCGCGGTCCCCTTCTCCCCGCGCACGAGCACACCGCCGATGCCGGGATGCACCGCGCACAGGATCAACGCCAGCTGCAACCGTTCCTGCCCGACCACCGCCGAGAACGGGAACCCCGTTTCGTCACGGGGCGCATCTACGGATGTGGCTGGGCGATCGCGGGAATCGGGCACGACCCAACTCTAGGCGGGCCGTCCGAGCCCTTGTTCGGAGCCCTCGTCATCGGGATCGTAGACGTCGAGCGGCTCCTCGTAATGCTCGGTCGTCCACGCGCAGATGACCTTCAGCGGTTCCAGCACGCTGCGCCCGAGGGCCGTCAGCTCGTAGCTGACCGCGCGGCCCTCGACCGTGCGCGTGACCAGCCCCATCCGCTCGAGCGTCCGCAGCGACTGCGTCATCACCTTCGGCGTGATGCGCGCCAACGGCACCCGCAGCTCCGAATAGCGCCGCGGTCCGTCGGCCAGACACCACAGCAGCAACGCCCCCCATTTGTCGCCGATCTTGAACGGCAACACCGAGGAGGGGCACACCTCGTCGAACATCTGCGGGTCCAGGTGGGACATATCGCCAGGGTAGCCGCGCGCGAGGTATCCGATCGGAAACCATGGCCCTGGCTAGCGTCGCCGACATGAGCACCATCATCGTTTTCGGAGCGGGCGGCCGAGCGGGCCGCACCATCGCGGCGGAGGCCCGGGCGCGCGGCCACCGGGTGACGAGCGTCGTGCGCGACCCGTCGCGCTACCCGGATCTCGACACCGTCGCGGGCGACGTCACCGACCCCGACCAGGTGGCGAAGCTGGCCGCCGGGCACGACGCCGCCGTCCACGCCGCGGCCTCCCTCCCCGACGCCGCCGAATTCTTCCCCGCCGCGGCCCACGCCCTGCGCACCGCGCTCCCCACCGCGGGCGTGGAACGCCTGATCGTCGTCGGCCTCGCCTCGAATCTGCCCACCGCCCAAGGCATTCCGCTGCGCGACACACCGGAACACCCCACCGAGTACCGCGCGTTCGTCGACGCGCACGCCGCGGGCACCGACGTCATCCGCGCCGCGGACCCGGAGCTGAACTGGGCGATCCTGGCCCCCTCCGGCGACTTCGATCACACCGGCGACCCGGTCGGCGGCTACCGCGCCGCCCCGGCCGAGATGCCGCTGCGCATCACCTATCCCGATTTCGCCCGCGCGGTCGTGGACGAGATCGAACGCCCCACCGTCACCCGCGCCGCCCTGACCGTCACCGCCCCCTGAAACACGATGTCCCGCAACCGTTTCCGGTTGCGGGACCCTTCGTCTCAGCCGCGGCGCATCGGGATGTGCGGAATCCCGTCCTCGATGTACTCCGCGCCGTCCGGCTTGAACCCGTGCTTGGTGTACATGTCGACCAGATAGGTCTGCGCGTTCAAACGCACGGTGTGCGAACCGGTTTCGGCGAGCGCCGCCTGCAACAGCCGCGTGGTGTAGCCGTGTCCCCGGGCCGCGGGCGCGGTGCACAGGCGGCCGATGCGGAACGACTTCACCCCGTCCTCGTGCTCCTCGAGCAGCCGCAGGGTGGAGATGATCTCACCCTCGTCGTCGAGCCACAGATGCCGCGTCTCCGGCAGCAGATCGCGACCGTCCAGTTCCGGGTAGGCGCACTTCTGCTCGACCACGAACACCTCGACGCGCAGTTTCAACAGCTTGTAGAGCGTCGCGGTGTCCAGATCCGCGGCCCACGACCTTTTGAGTACAACCGTTGACATCATCGAGTCTTGCTATCACATAGCCGCGCTCTGCGCGACCCCGGCCGAGGTCGGCGTGTTGTCGGTCAGGCGCAGCGACTTGCTCGTCCAGTCCCAGACCTCCTGGTAGAGCGCCTGGTTCTCGGACAGCTTCACGCCCAGCGACGGCACCATCTCCTTCAGCTTGGGCATCCACGCGGTGTACTCGGCGGGGAAGCAGCGCTGGATGACGTCGAGCATGGCGCTCACGCAGGTCGACGCGCCCGGCGACGCGCCTAGCAGACCCGCGATCGAGCCGTCGTCGGCGGTGATGACCGCGGTGCCGAACTCGAGCACCCCACCCGCGCCCTTGCGCCGGATGACCTGCACGCGCTGCCCGGCGGTGATGAGTTCCCAGTCGTGGCCGTCGGCGCGCGGGACGAACTCCTCGAGCGAATTCACCCGTCCGCCCTGCGATTTCAGCAGTTCCGAGATCAGGTACTTGGTCAGGCTCATCTCGGTGAGGCCGACGCCGACCATGGAGAACAGGTTGTTGGCCCGGATCGACTTGAACAGGTCGGAGTTCTTACCCTCCTTGAGGAACTTCGGCGTCCATCCGGCGTAGGGGCCGAACAGCAGGCCCTTGTTGCCCCGGATGACGCGAGTGTCCAAGTGCGGCACCGACATCGGCGGCGCGCCGACGGCGGCCTTGCCGTACACCTTGGCCTCGTGCTGATCGACCAGTTCAGGGTTGGTGCAGCGCAGGAACAGTCCGCTCACCGGGAACCCGCCGATGCCCGCCATCTCCTTGATGCCGGACTTCTGCAACAGCGGCAGCGCGTACCCGCCCGCGCCCACGAACACGAAACGCGCGTTCACGGTGCGGGTTTCGCCGGTGCGGGTGTTGCGCACCTTGACGTTCCACCGGCCGTCGGACTGCTTGGTCAGATCCCGCACCTCGGTGCCGAAGGCGATCGAGGCCCCGGACGCGCCGAGGTGGGCCAGCAGTTGTTTGGTCAGCGAGCCGAAGTCGATGTCGGTGCCGCCGTCGGTCCAGTTCAGCGCGACCGGATCGGAGAAGTCGCGCCCGCGCGCCATGAGCGGCAGGCGGCGGCGGAACTCGTCCTCGTCGTCGATGTACTGCATGGTGTCGAACAGCGGGTGCCGCGACAGCGCCTCGTAGCGCTTGCGCAGATAGTCCACGTTGTCGGCGCCGTGCACGAAGCTCACGTGCGGGATGGGGTTGATGAACTGGGACGGATCGCCCAGCACCCCGTTCTCCACGCCGTAGGCCCAGAACTGCCGCGACACCTGGAAGCGCTCGTTGATATCGATGGCCTTGGTGATGTCGACCGAGCCGTCGGCGTTCTGCGGCGTGTAGTTGAGCTCACACAGCGCGGAGTGGCCGGTGCCCGCGTTGTTCCACGGGTCGCTGCTCTCGGGCGCGGCGGCGTCCTTGCGCTCGAACAGGCTGATGGACCAGTCGGGCTGCAACTGACGCAGCAGTGCACCCAGGGTGGCACTCATGATGCCGGCACCGATGAGGACTACATCGGTCTTTTCAGTCATCGCAGCGTTCGGCACGGCTCGTTCGACTTCCTTGTCCAGCGCGGGTGGCAACTTCAGCGGGAAGGTTACCCGCAGTTCACTTCAACTCGATTCTGCCCCTGGCCATGCCCGTTTCCGAAGTGGTCAACCGCGGATGTGACGGATTCGGCTCGTGTCCGCCGAGGTCGAGCGGGTCGAATATCCTGGGACTGTGACGAACGAAACGCAGGTCGCGCGGCCGGACACCGGCACCTGGCAGCCCGATGTGCTGGGTCCGGACTACGAGCAGCTGACCATCCCTTTGGGCGCGGATCCCGACGGCGAGGGCACCGTCGAGGCCACGGTGGTGCGCTATCGCGCCGCGACCGACGACACCGCCACCAGCGCCGTGCTCTACCTGCACGGCTTCACCGACTACTTCTTCCAGCGGCACGTGGCCGAGCACATGGCCGCCCGCGGCTACCGCTTCTACGCGCTGGATCTGCGCAAGTGCGGCCGCTCGTACCGGCCCGGCCAGACCGCGCACTACGTCACCGATCTGGCGCTCTACGACACCGAGCTGAACCGCGCGCTCGAGATCGTGCGCGCCGAGACCGGGCTGCCGGTGCTGGTCATGGCGCATTCGACCGGCGGCCTGGTGGCCTCGCTGTGGCTGGATCGGCTCAACCGGGCGAAAGGCGCGGCGGCGCAAGGCATTACGGGTGTGGTGTTGAACAGCCCGTGGTTCGATCTGCAAGGCCCGTCCTACTACCGCACGGTCGGCACCGCGCTCATCCACGGCCTGGGTCGGCTGCGCCGGATGGCCAAGCTGCCCGGACCGGAGGCGTCCACCTACGGCGACAGCCTGCACCACACCGTCTCCGGCGAGTGGGACTACAACCTGGACTGGAAGCCGCTGACCGGGTTCCCCGTCCATTTCGGCTGGCTGCGCGCGATCCGCATGGGACACGCCCAGTTGCAGCGGGGGCTGGACATCGGCGTTCCGGCGCTGATCCTGCGCTCCAAGGTGACGAAGTTCATGCGCAAGTACGGCCCGGCCGCCGATGTGTCCGATGTCGTGCTCGACGTGCGCCAGATTCAGCGCTGGGCGGGCTGCCTGGGCGACCGCACCTCGATCGTGCCGCTCGAGGGCGCGCGCCACGACGTGTTCCTGTCGTCGGAGTCGGTGCGCGCCAAGGCTTTCGAGGAACTCGACAACTGGCTGACCTGGCTCGAACGGTTCGACGCCGAGAAGGGCTGAGCGCTCACCACATCCCGCTGCGGAGCACGATCTCGGTCGCCAGTTCGTGATCGGCCTCCGCGGCCGGATCGGCGACGTCGACCTCCGCCACCCGGAACTCGCCGTAGACGTGGCGGCCGGACGCCTCGGCGACAGCCCGGGGCAGCGTCTTGGTGGCGACGACCGTGGTCGGGATCTCCACGGCCGGGCAGGCGGAGTCGAGCACGCCGCCGTCCGCGCCGGGCACGGCCGGATGGCCGCGACCGGCCGCGACCAGGGCCATGAACCGGCCGAAGCCGCGCGAGCACAGCTGCCAGGCCAGCTCCGCCCCGGCGCCGCAGCCGACCACATTGGCCCACGGCACGCCCAGGTCGTCGAGGATGGCGTAGACCCCCGCCGGGTCGAGGCCGTCGATCGATTCGATCGCGACCGTGCGCAGGTCGGAGTTGTGCAGCCGCGCGCTGAGGGCGTCGTAGACATCGGGCGGATTGCCCGTGTCGGGCAGCAGCAGCACCGTGTGCCGAGACTGCGGGCCGCCGACGCGTACGGTCCAGACGTGGTCTCCCACCGCGATCTGCCGAGCTTCCATGCCGACCCACGCTACACCGGCGGACCCCCGCCGGACCGCGTGTCGCTGAACACGATTCGGGCCGGTCATACCGGTTCGGCGGGGGCTAGAGCGACGCTTTGTCCGATGTCACATCGACGGTCAGGACCGGCGTACCGGCGGGCGCGCCCTCGGTGATGAGGCGGTCCAGCCGCGCGAGGTCCAGATGGGTCTCGATCAGGTCGGCGAGCAGATCCAGCTGACCGGCGCGCACGGCCGCGACGGAGGTGCCGGGCGCGACGACGAATCCGGTGCGCCCGGCGCGGGCCGCGACCTCGGTGAGCCAGGCGCGGCGGAAGTCGTCGGATTCGAGGAGTCCGTGCAGGTGGGTGCCCCAGATCGCCTCGCGCGCAGCGCCTTCGGGCGCGCCGTCGATCGCCAGCCACGCCGGGTCGGTGGCGCGCCGGACCCGGCCGTGATGAATCTCGTAGCCGCGCACCGGGATTCCGTCGGCCGAGTGGCCCGCGGCGCGGCGCAGGGTCTTGGGATCGGCGAATTCGATGTCGAGGTCGAGCAGGCCCAGTCCGGCGATCTCGCCCGCGCCGGATTCGACGGTGTCGAGGATGCGGCGGCCGAGCATCTGATAGCCGCCGCAGACGCCGAGGATGGGCCGCCCGGCGGCGGCGCGCTCGGTCAGGGCCGCGGCGATCCCGGTGCGGCGCAGCCAATCCAGATCGGCGACCGTGGATTTGGTGCCCGGCAGCACGACCAGATCGGCGTCGGCGAGGCGGGAGGGTTCGCTCACCCAGCGCACCGCGACACCCGGCTCGCACGCCAGGGCCTCGACGTCGGTGGAGTTGGACACGCGCGGCAGCCGGACGGCCGCGACGGTCAGCCAGTCCCGGCCGAGCGGCGGGCGCGGGCGGCCGACCGGGGCGTCGGCGATCGTGCCGAGGGAGTCCTCGGCGTCGATCCAGAGCTCCTCGGTGTAGGGCAGCACGCCGAGGGTCGGGCGGCCGGTGCGCGCGGTCAACTCGTCGAGACCGGGGCGCAGCAGGTCGACGTCGCCGCGGAACTTGTTCACGATGAAGCCCGAGATCAGTTGCTGGTCTTCGGGTTCCAGGATCGCGACCGTGCCGAACAGATGGGCCAGCACGCCGCCACGATCGATGTCGCCGACCAGCAGGACCGGCAGGTTCGCCGCGCGCGCCAGGCCCATGTTCGCCAGATCGGTGGCGCGCAGGTTGATCTCGGCGGGTGAGCCCGCGCCCTCGCACACCACGACGTCGAATTCGGTGCGCAGCGAGGCCAATTCGTCGGCCACCACCCCCCGCAGCCACTGCCGGTGCCGGAAGTAGTCCGTCGCCCCGACCGTCTCCACGGCCCGCCCGCGCACCACCAGCTGCGAGCGGCGGTCGCTGCCCGGTTTCAGCAGGACCGGGTTGAATCGCACGCTCGGTTCGAGCCCGCACGCGGCGGCCTGCAACGCCTGCGCCCGCCCGATCTCGCCGCCGTCGAGGGTCACCACCGAGTTGTTGGACATGTTCTGCGCCTTGAACGGCGCGACCCGCACCCCGCGCCGCGCCAGCATGCGGCAGATGCCCGCCGCCACAACGCTTTTCCCGGCGTCGGAGGTGGTTCCCGCGACGAGGAGCGCGCCCTTCACCGGCCACCCCTACCGGGCGAGGTGGGCCGGGACGGACCCGGACTCACGGCAGGGTGAGGATCTCGGCGCCGTCCTCGGTGACGACCAGGGTGTGCTCGAACTGGGCAGTCCACTTGCGGTCCTTGGTGACGACGGTCCAGCCGTCGTCCCAGATCTCGTAGTCGATGCCGCCGAGGTTGATCATGGGCTCGATGGTGAAGGTCATACCGGGCTCGATGACGGTCTCCACGGCGGGCTGGTCGTAGTGCAGGATGACCAGGCCGCTGTGGAAGGTGGGGCCGACGCCGTGCCCGGTGAAGTCGCGGACCACGCCGTAGCCGAAGCGGTTGGCGTAGGACTCGATGACCCGGCCGATCACATTGAGCGCGCGGCCCGGGCGGACGGCCTTGATGGCCCGCATGGTCGCCTCGCGGGTGCGCTCGACGAGCAGCCGCGCCTCCTCGTCGACGTCCCCGGCGAGGAAGGTGGCGTTGGTGTCGCCGTGCACGCCATTGATGTAGGCGGTGACATCGATGTTGACGATGTCGCCGTCCTCCACGACCGTCGAATCCGGGATGCCGTGGCAGATGACCTCGTTCAGCGAGGTGCAGCAGGATTTCGGAAAACCCTTGTAGCCCAACGTCGACGGGTACGCCCCGTGATCGCACAGGTACTCGTGCACGATCCGGTCCAGCTCATCGGTGGTGACGCCCGGCGCGACGGCCTTGCCCGCCTCCTCGAGCGCCTGCGCGGCCAGCTTGCTCGCCAGGCGCATCTTCTCGATCGTCTCCGGCGTCTGCACCCACGGCTCGCGGCCCTCGTTGGCGGACTTCTTCCACGCGTACTCCGGGCGCTCGATCGAACGCGGCACCTCTCGCACGGGCGAGAGGGTTCCGGGGGCGAGCGGCTTGCGGGTGCGGACAGACATGGTTCCAGACTATCGGTACCCAGCGCCTCGGCGACGGTCGGGGAATTCAGGCGGACCACGGTCCGTTTACTCGGTCATGGAATTGGGACTGACGACCTTCGCCGAACGCCACGCCGTCGGCGACCGGCCCGCCCCGAGCGCGGGCGAACGGCTGCGCGAGGTGGTCGAGGAGGCCGTGACCACCGAACGCGCGGGCCTGGACGTGTACGGCGTGGGCGAACATCATCGCGCCGACTTCGCCGCCTCGGCCCCGGCGGTCGTGCTCTCCGCGATCGCGGGCCGCACCGAACGCATCCGGCTGACCAGCGCGGTGAGCGTGCTCAGCTCCGACGATCCGGTCCGGCTGTATCAGCAGTTCGCCACTTTGGACCTGATCTCGAACGGGCGGGCCGAATTGATGGCGGGCCGTGGGTCTTTCACCGAGTCGTTCCCGTTGTTCGGCCAAGACCTCGGCGACTACGACGAGCTCTTCGCCGAGAAGCTGGACCTGCTGCTGCGGGTGCGCGGCGACGAGCCGGTCACCTGGTCGGGCCGCTTCCGCCCGGCCCTGACCGACACCGTGGTGTACCCGCGCACCGATCGCCCGCTGCCGATCTGGATCGCGGTCGGCGGCTCTCCCGAATCCGTCGCGCGCGCAGGGCTTCTGGGCCTGCCGCTGGCGATCGCCATCATCGGCGGGCAACCGGCCCGCTTCCGCCCGCTGGTCGACCTCTACCACCGCGCCCTCGAACAGGGCGGCCACGAACCCCAACCGGTCGCGGTGCACGCGCACGGCTATGTCGCCGACTCCGAGGCCGAGGCCGTCGCCGACTTCTACGAGCCCTACGCCACGGCCATGAGCGGGCTCGGCCGCGAACGCGGCTGGGGTCCGATGACCCGCGCCCAGTTCGACGCGCTGCGCTCCCCCGCCGGATCGCTGTTCCTCGGCGCGCCCGACCAGGTGGCGGAGAAGATCGCCGACATCCGCGACACCCTGGGCCTGGACCGCTTCATGCTGCACCCGAGCGTCGGCACGCTGCCGCACGAAAAGATCCTGCACGGCATCGAATTGCTCGGCGAGAAGGTGGCCCCGCAGGTGCGTTGAGCGCCGATCTATCTGTTTCGTCGATTCCACACATAAACCGTGCGCCTCTGGTAATCCAGTGAACAGATGTTCTCTGAGGCGGAGGTTCAGCCGTGTCCAGCACGATGTTTGCGGCAGTGGGTTACCGGGCGGCCGGTGGCGAAGCGGGTGGTGCGGCACTGGATCAGGTCTTCATCCTGACCGGTTCGGCCGGGGTGATCGCCCTGCTCCTGCTCTGGGTGGGGTATCTGCATCGGACCCGAAGAATCAGCTGGCTCGGTGACACGGCGGACCGGCTCGGGCAGCGGTTCAACCGGCCGGGCTGGGTGGCGTTGCCGAGCGCGCTGTTCCTGGCGACGATCCTGACCGCGCTGCTCGGCTTCATCTGGGACGTGAGCCTGCACATCGGCAAGGGCCGCGATCCCGGACCGCTGGCCAATCCCGCGCACTACTTCATCCTGATCGGGTTGTTCTTCCTGTTCATGGCGGGGATGACGGCGGTGGTGCTGCCGCTGGACGAGAAGCCGGGCCCGGCCGCGGTGCGCATCACCCGCACCTGGTACGCGCCGGTGGGCGGAATCCTGTTGGCGGGCGCGGGTTTCTACGCGCTCATCGGCTTCCCGCTCGACGACGTCTGGCACCGGCTGTTCGGGCAGGACGTGACGCTGTGGGGGCCGACGCATCTCATGCTGATCGGCGGGGCGGGGCTGTCGCTGGTGGGGATGCTGCTGCTGGAGTACGAGGGTCGCACCGAACGGCTCGAGCCGAAGGAACGCGACTCCCGGTTCATGTGGCTGATGCGCTGTTTCGCCTACGGCGGGTTGCTGATCGGGCTGTCGGTGTTCCCGGTCGAATACGACTTCGGCGTCCAGCAGTTCCGGCTCGTGTTGCAGCCCATGCTGTTCGTGATCGCGGCGAGCGTGTCGCTGGTCGCCGCGCGGGCCACGCTGGGGCCGTTCAGCGCGCTCGTCGCGGTGGTGTTCGCGGCGTTCGTGCGGCTGGTGGTCGCCTGGATCGTGGCCGGGCCGTTGATCGAGGCGCCGCGCAATGTGTTCCCGCTGTATCTGGGCTCGGCGGTCGTGGTGGAGTTGCTGGCCCTGCTGCCGCTGCGCCGACGGCCGGTGTGGTGGGGCGCGCTGAGCGGGCTGGCGATCGCCACGGTCGGGCTGTGGCTGGAATCGCTGTGGGTGGACCGGATGTACGTCAACCACTGGCCTGCCTCGATGTGGCCCGAGGCGCTGGCGATGGCCGTGCCGGTCGGGGTGCTCGGCGGCGTGGTGGGCGCCCTGCTGGGCGTGGTCCTGCGCGGGGAGACGTTGCCGCGCAGGCCGATTCGCCGCACGCTCCTGGTCGCCGCGGTGCTCGTCACCGGGATCGCGACCGCCAACGGGGTGATGGTGCGGGTGCCCGACCACGCGAGCGCCACCGTGGCGCTCACCGATACCGGCACCTCGCCCGACCGCCGGATGGTGACCGCCGACGTGCGGCTCGAACCCGCCGATCTGGTCGGCGACGATCCGGAATGGGTGCAGATCCTGTCCTGGCAGGGCGGCGTCGGCACCGACAGCCCGGGGCGCGGCCTGGTCGTGGACAAGTTGCGCCGGGTCGAGCAGGGCCATTACGTGTCCACGAAACCCGTTCCGGCCTACGGCAATTGGAAGACCGTGCTGCGCCTGCAAGACGGCCGCATGCTGACCGCGCTGCCGGTCTTCATGCCGCACGACCGCGCGATCGGCGCCGAGGAGGTGCCCGCGCTGGCGTCGTTCAACCGCCCGTTCACCCCGGAGATCCAGGTGCTGCAACGCGAGCGGTCCTTCGACAAGCCGAGCTGGCTGTACGGTGCGGCCTCGCTGGTGGTGCTGGTGTGCAGCCTGGCGCTGGTGGGCGGATTGTCCTGGGGCGCGGCCCGGATCAACGAACGCGCGCCGCGCGCCCGCACGCTCGCCCCGGACGAGTTGGCGCGGCGATGATCGCGGCCGACCGGGTGGAGGTGCTCGCGCATCACGCCCTGTTGCTGGCCATACCAGCCTTGGCACCGGCGGTCGTGGTGGTGCTGGTGGTGCTCGTCGTCGCCCTGCGCGACCGGCGCGGCGACCACCTCGAGGAGAAGGAGGACGAGTGAACAGGCGTATCCGATTCGCGGCCCTGCTGGCCGCCGGGCTGGTGGTCGGCGGCTGCGGCGGCGAGAGTTCGCCCGGGACAAGCACATCGGCGAACGCGACGAGCGCGGTGACGGTGGACCTGCGCATCGCCAACGGCACGGTGACCCCGACCAACGGACACAACGACGCGAAGGTCGGCCAGCCGATCGTGTTCGTGGTGAGCAGTGACGCCGAGGACGAACTGCACGTGCACGCCTCGCCGGATCACGAGTTCGAGGTGGCCGCGAAGCCGGATCAACGGTTCGAGTTCACCGTGGACGTGCCGGGACAGGTGGAGGTGGAACTGCATCACGCGCACCGCACGGTGACCACGCTGACGGTGCGCCCGTGACCGAGTCCGTCCTCGCCCACGGCCTCGGCGGTGCGGCGGATCTGCCGATTCCGTTGTCCTACGCCCTGATCGGCGGTTCGTGGGCGCTGACCTTCTCGGTGGCGATCCTGTTCCTGTTCTGGCGCACGCCACGGCTGGATCCCGACGCGCCCGGCCGGCGGCTGCCCGGGTGGGTGCGCCGGGTGGTCGACGCGCGGGCCACCCGGACCGCGGTGGCCGTGGTGATGGCGGCGGGCACGCTCGCCGTGCTGTTGACCGCGTGGCTGGGACCCGATGACGCGCAACGCAATCCGGTGCCGGGCATCGCGTACATCTTCGTCTGGGTGGGCGTGATGGTGGCCTCGCTGGTGGTCGGGCCGGTGTGGAGGTTCCTGTCGCCGCCGCGCGCGCTATATCGCGGGCTCGCCCGGATCCCGGTGCGGCGGCGTTACCCGGACGGGCTCGGCCTGTGGCCCGCCGCGGCCGGTCTGTTCTCGTTCGCGTGGCTCGAGCTGGCCTCGCCGGAGCCGAGTTCGGTGCTGTCCGTGTGGGTGTGGGTGCTGGCGTACCTCGTGGTCACCGTGACGGGGCTGGTCCTGTTCGGCACGGTGTGGGCGGAGCGGGCCGACCCGCTGGAGGTGTACAGCACCCTGCTCGGGCGGCTGAGCCCGCTCGCGCGGAACCGGGACGGCGCGTTCGTGCTGCGCACGCCGTTGGGACATCTGGCCGGAACACCCGCGTTGCCCGGCACGGTGGCGGTGACCGCCACGCTGCTCGGGTCGACGCTGTTCGACAGCTTCGCCGCCTCGAGTTCGTGGCGCGATCTGGTCGACGGTGTCAGTGGCGATTCGCTCACGATCGCGGTGCTGGTCCGCACGGGCGGCCTGTTCGCCTTCGTGGCGGCGGTGTTCGTGATCTTCCAGCTCGCGGCGCGCGCGGCCGGTGGCCTCTCCCGCGCGGACCGGGCCGCCCTGCCGAATCGGCTGGCGCACAGCCTGGTTCCCATCGCGGCCGGGTACCTGATCGCGCACTACCTCACGTTCCTGGTGGAGAAGGGCCAGGCCACGCTGGGGCTGCGGGTGCACTACGTACTGTCCGAGCACCCCGCGCTCCTCGGCGTGATCAAGGTCGGCGCGGTGCTGACCGGACACATCCTCGGCGTCGCGGCCGCCCACGACCGCAGCCTCCGGCTGCTGCCCCCCGGACACCGCCTGACCGGCCAGCTGGCCCTCATGGTCACCATGGTCGGCTTCACCTTCGCCGGGTTGTACCTGCTGTTCGAGGCGTGAGACGACTCGCGGCCCGGCCGTGGCTGCGGAACGTTCAGGCGTGACGCGACGTTGCGGCCCGGCGGCTGCGAACTTCCAGGCGTGACACAGTATTGCGGCTTCGCGACGGCTGCGGAACATCCAGGCCCGACGCGGCATTGCGGCACGGCGGCCGCTGCGGAAGTTCCCGGCCCAACACGGCGTTGCGGCCCGGCGGCGGCTGCGGAAGTTCCCGGCCCCACACGGCATTGCGACACGGCCGTGGCTGCGGAAGACTTCGGGCTGTGTCGGAGGAGTTGGCGCCCGGTGGGGTGTTCGCCGGGTTCGTCGTCCGTCGGCGGCTGGGGCGTGGCGGGATGGGGACGGTGTATCTGGCCGAGCATCCCCGGTTGCCGAAGCTGACCGCGTTGAAGGTGCTGTCGCGCAGTCTGTTCGACGAGGCCGGCGTGCGGGCGCGCTTCGAACGGGAGGCCGAGCTCGCGGCGCGGCTGGACCATCCCAACATCGTGTCGATCCACGACCGCGGCGTCGAGGACGGGCAGCCGTGGATCTCGATGCAGTACATCGAGGGCACCGACGCCGCGAGCGTGGGCCGGGTGGCGCCGGAGCGGGCGCTGCACATCGTGCGCGAGACCGCGCGGGCGCTGGACTACGCGCACGCCCGCGACGTGGTCCACCGCGACGTCAAACCCGCGAACATCCTGCTGTCCCCCGGCGGCCCCACCGAACCGGAACGAATCGTATTGACCGACTTCGGCATCGCGCGCGCCCTCGCCGAATCCACCCGCCTCACCCGCACCGGCGAGGTCCTGGCCACCTTCGAATTCGCCTCCCCCGAACAATTCGACACCGACGCCGACATCGACGGCCGCAGCGACCAGTACTCCCTGGCCTGCACCCTGTTCCGCCTCCTCACGGGCCGCACCCCCTTCCCCGCCCGCGACCCGCTCACCATGCTCCACGCCCACCTCTTCCAGACCCCGCCCTCCCTCGGCACCACCGACCGCGCCCTGGTCCCCCTCGACCCCGTCCTCACCCGAGCCCTGGCCAAGAGCCCGGACCAGCGCTTCGGCACCTGCCGGGAGTTCGCCGACGCGGCCTGGCGGGCGCTGTCGGGATCCGCTGGGCCGCAAGCGGTCCCGCCGCGCCCCCAGCCGCCCGGCGCGCCGGGGACCCATCGCCCTCCTGCGGCTCCGCTCCCGCCGAGCCGTCCGGCGGGCCCGCCGGACAACAGAACCGGCCAGTTCCCCGCCGCTCCCGTTCCACCACGAGAACGACGCCCACCTGGCACACCACCTCCGGGCATGACCCGAACCGGCGCGCCACCACAAGGTGCGATGACGGGACCACCATTCGGCGCGACGGACCGACCCCCGACCGGCGCGACGGGTCGGCCACCGCACGGCGCGCCGGGCACACCACCACTCGGACCGACGGGCGGGCCACTCCCGGCGACACGGCCACCGAGCGGGCCGGTTCCGGCCATGACGGGCGGGGCCGGTACCCCTGGCGGCCAAGGGTTTTCGGGTGGAGTTCCGGCCGGGGTGTTCCACTCTTCGGGGCGAGGTCCCCGATCGGGTGTGGTGGCAGATCAACGGCGGCACGTGATCATCTGGAGCGTGGTGGCGGGGGTGCTGACCGTGTCGTTCGTCGCGGCGGGGTTCTCGGTGGTCTGGAACGCGCGCCACGCGAATCCCGTTGGCGCCGCGGCCACTTCGACGACGGTAGCGCCGAAACCCGTGCCGCAGGCGTTCATCGGCAACTGGTCGGGGTCGATCGCGCAACCGTTCGGGCAGATCTCCGAGTCCACGGTCACCCTGCACATCCCCGGCGACCGGCTCGAGGGCACCTTCGAGAACAGCACACTCGGCTGCCGGGGCACCATGACGCTCACGCCGCCCGTGAACGGGTCCGTCACCGCCACCGAGACCCCCACCGACAATCCCGACGGGCGGTGCGTGGCCGGCTCGCTGGATCTCACCCCGGCGGGCGAGGGCCGACTGCGCATCGATTGGCGCGAGATCGGCAATCCCGCCAACTTCGCCTCCGGTGAACTCACCCGGCAGTGAGACTCATTCCCGCAGTACCGCTTCGAACGCGATACGGTCGCCGCGATACAACGACCGCACCCGCTCGATGGGACGCCCGTCGGTGTCGACGGTCCGCCGGTGCAACAGGATCATCGGCAACGCGGTCGTGCACTCCAGCAGCGCCGCCTCGCGCGGGGACGCCAGCACAGTCTCCACCCGCTCCCGCGCCGACCCGAACACCACCCCCGCCGCCCGCATGGCCGCGTACAGCGACGTCGTCGGATCGTAGACCGCGCGCAGCCCGCCGAACCGCTCCAGTGTCAGGAACGTGCTCTCCAGCCCGATCTTCTCCCCGTCCGCGAGCAGGATCCGCTCCAGATGCATGACGGGCGAACCGGTCTCGAGGCCGAGCGCGTCGGCGGTGTCGGCGTCGGCGGCGACATCGTCCCACCCGACCAGCACCCGGCCGGGCTTGCGCCCCAGACCGATCGCGGCCTCGGTATAGGACCGTAACGACAACGGCTGCACCATCTTCGGCCGCGACACCACCGTGCCCCGCCCCTGCCGCCGAATCCGCCCCTCCACCAACAGATCCCGCAGGGCCTGCCGAACCGTCTCGCGCGCCACCTCGAACCGCCCCGCGAGCTCCCGCTCGGAGGGCACCGGATCCCCCTCGGCCAGGTCGTCGATGATCCGCTCGATCTGCGTGCGCACCCGATACGCCTTCGGCTGCCGCGTCACCTCCATGCGCCCAGCGTACCCGAGATTGGTCTATACCAATTGTTAACCGAACGTTGGCCTCGCCCACACCCGTCGGTCTAGACCATTGAGCATGATGCTGGTCATGCGTTTGGTCATCATCGGCGGCGGAATCCTCGGCACCGCCCACGCCTTCGCCGCGGTTCGCCGCGGGCACGAGGTGGTGCAGCTCGAGCGCGAGGTCGAGGCCCGCGGCGCCACCGTGCGCAATTTCGGGTTGGTGTGGGTATCGGGCCGCGCCGCAGGGGAATTGGCGATCACGCTGCGGTCGCGGCAGCTGTGGGAGGAGATCGGCGGGCGGGTGCCGGGCGTCGGCTTCCGCCCTGCCGGATCGATCACGCTGGTGCGCACCGAGGCCGAACTCGCGGTGGCCGAGGCCGCGGCGGCCGGCCCGGCCGCCGCCGAGCGCGGTTTCGCACTGCTCGACCCGGACCGGGTGCGGGCGCTCAATCCGGCTCTGCGCGGCAAATTCCTTGCGGGCCTGCACTGTTCGACGGACGCGGCGGTCGAGTCCCGGCAGGCGCTGCCCGCCCTGCGCGCGTTCATGGAGGCGAGCGGGCGCTACAGCTTCTACGCGGGGACCGAGGCGCGCACCGTCACCGGCACCACCGTCGTCGACGACCGGGGCCGCCGCTTCACCGGCGACGTGGTGCTGGTCTGCCCGGGCGCGGCGCATTCGGGGCTGGCCCGGGAACTGGTGGGCGACATGCCCGTTCGCCGCGTGCGGTTGCAGATGATGCAGACCGCCCCGCTCGGCGAACAGCTCACCACCGCAATCGCCGACGGCGACAGCTTCCGCTACTACCCCGGTTTCGCGGGACCGGCCCTGGACTCGCTCGCGCGCGAGGAGTCGCAGACGTTCACCGCCGCCCAGCACAAGATGCAGCTGCTGTGCGTGCAGCGCCTGCACGGCGGGCTCACCATCGGCGACACCCACGAATACGACGAGCCGTTCGCCTTCGACGTCGACGAGGCCCCCTACGACCATCTGACCGCCGTCGCCGAGGAGTTACTGGGCCGCAAGCTCCCGCCCGTCGTGCGCCGCTGGGCCGGGGTCTACAGCCAGAGCATCGATCCCGCCGCCATCGTCACCCGCGTGCGGGCCGCCGACGGCGTCTGGGTCGTCACCGGACCGGGCGGGCGCGGCATGACGCTGGGCCCCGCCCTCGGCGAGGAAACCGCCGACCTGCTGAACCTGTGAGAGGAAATATCGTGTCCGACAAGCGGATCGAACTGGCCGTCCTGGACATGGCCGGGACCACCGTCGCCGACGGCGGCCTGGTGCTGCGCGCGTTCGACGCCGCCGCGACGGCCGTGGGGCTGCCCGAGAGCGGGACCGACCGCGAGACCGCGCGCGCCTACGTGCTCGACACCATGGGCCAATCCAAGATCACCGTCTTCCGCGCGCTGTTCGGCGACGAGGACCGCGCCCAGTTGGCGAACCGGACCTTCGAGCGGACCTACGACGAGTTCGCCGCCGAGGCCACCCCGATTCCCGGTGCGGCCGAGGCGATCACGGCGCTGCGCGCGGCCGGGATCAAGGTCGCGCTGACCACCGGCTTCAGCCGCACCACCCAGGACAAACTCTTGAACGCCCTGGGCTGGAACGACATCGCGGATCTGACCCTCGCCCCCGCCGAGGCCGGACGCGGCCGCCCCTACCCGGATCTGGTGCTCACCGCGCTGCTGCGCCTGCGCGCCGACGCGGTCGACCGGGTGGCCGTGCTCGGCGACACCACCAGTGATATCGCCAGCGGCCTGGCGGCGGGCGCCCGGATCGTGGCGGGCACCCTGACCGGCGCGCACAGCGAGGAGCAGCTGCGCGCGGCGGGCGCCACCCACATCGTGGACTCGGTCGTCGAGTTCGCCGAACTGCTCACCACCCCGTAACCGTCCCTTCGATCCACCCTTCGCTGCACACGAAAGTTGTTGTCATCGTGCGTATTCCGTCCCGTCGCCTCGCACGCGCCGCCCTCGCCCTGACCTCCGCCGCCGCGGTCGCCCTCACCGCCGCGGCGTGCGGCGGCACCGGCACCTCGACCTCCGGCGACCAGACCGTCACCGTCTACTCCGCCGACGGCGTGGGCGACTGGTACAAGACCCACTTCGCGAAATTCAAGGAACAGACCGGTATCGCGGTGAACTACGTCGAGGCCGGGTCCGGGGAGGTGGTCAACCGCGTCGACAAGGAACAGCCCAACCCGCAGGCCGACGTCGTGGTCACGCTGCCGCCGTTCATCCAGAAGGCGAACAAGTCCGGGCTGCTCCAGGACAGCGGCGTGGATCTGAGCGCGGTCGCCGACACCGACAAGGATCCCGGCGGCAAGTACGTCTCGCTGGCCGGAAACTACCTGTCGTTCATCGCGAATCCGTCGGTGGACAGCTCGAAGCTCACCTGGGACGACCTGTTGAAGCCGGAGTACAAGGGCAAGATCCAGTACTCCACCCCCGGGCAGGCCGGAGACGGCACGGCCGTGCTGATCCTGCTCCAGCAGCTCTACGGCAAGCAGGGCGCGCTGGACTATCTGGCGAAGTTGCAGGCCAACAATGTCGGCCCGTCCTCCTCGACCGGCAAGCTGCAACCCAAGGTGGACAACGGCGAACTGCTCGTCGCCAACGGCGACGTGCAGATGAATCTGGCCACCATCAAGGAGAAGGGCTCGAAGTTCACCCTCTTCTTCCCCGCCACCGCCGACGGCAAGCGCAGCACCGTCGCCCTGCCCTACGTCATGGGCCTGGCCAAGGGCGCCCCGCACAAGGACGCGGCGAAGAAGCTCATGGAGTACCTGCTCTCCGCCGACGTCCAGAAGACCCTCGGCCCCGACGCCAAAGCGGTTCCGGTGCGCAAGGATCTGAAGGACTCCGCGCCCGCGGGCGCCGACTCCCCGGCGGCCTACATCAAGGATGTCGGCATCGTCACCCCCGACTGGAACAAGGTGCTCACCGAGCTGGACGCCGACGTCGCCGCCTATCAGAAGGCCACCGGCAGCTGATGTCCGCACCGTCGACCTCCGTCGCGGCCACCGGCACGGCCGACGCCGAACCCGCCATCGTGTTCGATCGGGTCGGCGTCCACTACGGCCGGGGCCGCAAGGCCACGGCCGCGCTGACCGATTTCACCCTGCGCGTGGCCGCGGGCGAGACCGTTGCGCTGTTGGGCCCCAGTGGTTCCGGGAAGTCGACCGCGCTCAAGGCGCTGGCCGGATTCGTCCGGCCCAGCGCGGGCGCGGTCCGGCTGTCCGGCCGCGACGTGACCGACCTGTCGCCCGCCAAGCGCGGGATCGGCGTGGTCGTGCAGTCCTACGCGCTGTTCCCGCACATGCGGGTGCGCGACAATGTCGCCTTCGGCCTGCGGGCGCATCGCGTCCCGCGCGCCCGGGTGCGCGAGCGGGTGGGCGAGGCGCTGGAGATGGTCGGCATGGCCGCCTACGCCGACCGGCTGCCGCGCGAGCTGTCCGGCGGTCAGCAGCAGCGCGTCGCGATCGCCCGCGCGCTGGCCATCCGGCCCAAGGTGCTGCTGCTCGACGAACCGCTCGCCGCGCTGGACGCGCAACTGCGGCAGTCCATGCTCACCGAACTCCAGGATCTGCGAAAGGCGTTGCCGGACACGGCGATGCTGTACGTCACCCACGATCAGTCCGAGGCGCTGGCGCTGGCCGACCGGATCGCGGTCATGCGCGACGCCCGGCTGGTGGACATCGATACCGCCGAGAACCTGTGGCGACGCCCGCCGAGTTCGTTCACCGCGGCCTTCCTCGGCGGCGCGAACCTGGTGCCGTGCACGGTGAAACACGTCTCCGGCACCGCCGCGTTCGTCACCTCCGGCACCCGCACGCTGCGCGCCGAGGCCCCCACACCCGGTGTGGGCCAATTGGATTGGGCGCCCGACGACGAGGGCCTGCTGTGCGTGCGCCCGCACACCGTCCGCGTCGGCACGACCGCCGAACGCGAGGCCCTGCCCGCGACGGTGCTGTCCGCGGTGTGGCGCGGCGCGACGACCCGCCTGCGACTGGACGTGAACGGGCTGCCGGTCGAACTCCTCGCCGACGTGCCGGGCCAGGCCGACCACGCCGTCGGCGCGGTGGTGGGCGTGCTGTTGCCCGATCCGGCCGGGGTGCTGATCCCGGCTCCCGTGGGGGGCGAGCGGGAATGACCCTGTCGACCGTTCTCGAACCCGAGGTCACCGAGCCGCCCGAACGCCCTGCCGCACAACGGGTCTGGCGGCCGGTGCTGTGGTCGCTGCCGCCGCTGGCGGTGGTCGCGCTCATCGCGGTCTATCCCATCGCGCGGGTGCTCACCGAATCGACCGAGACCGCGTCGGGCCGCGGCCTCGGGGTGTGGTCGCAGGTGCTCGGATCGCGGTCGTTCCGGGACGCGTTGTGGCGCACGGTGTCCATCGCGGTGTGCTCGACGGCGGGCTGCCTGGTGCTGGGTACCTTCGTCGCGGTGGTGCTGGCGTTCGTGCCGTTCCCGGGCGCGGGGGTAGTGGGGCGGGTGATCGATACCATCCTCACCCTGCCGTCGTTCCTGATCACGCTCGCGTTCACCTTCCTCTACGGCACGGCCGGGGCGGTGAACGCGCTGCTCGATCGAATCGCCGGAAACCGTTCGCTCACCATCGATTTCCTGACCACACCGACGGGTGTGGTGCTGGCCGAGATCACCTATTTCACCCCGTTCGTGGTGCGCCCGCTGCTGGCCGCGTTCGCGCAACTGCCCCGCGAACAGCTCGATGTGGCGGCGAGCCTGGGCGCGTCGCCGTGGCGCGTGTTGCGGCAGGTGGTGTTGCCGGAGGCGTGGCCCGCGCTCGCGGCGGGCGGCAGTCTCGTTCTGCTGTTGACGCTCAACGAGTTCGGGATCGTGCTGTTCACCGGCGCGAAGGGCGTGATCACGCTGCCCGCGCTCATCTACACCCGCGGCATCGTCACCTTCGATCTGCCGGGCGCGGCCGTGCTGGCCTCGGTGCAGGTGCTGCTGTCGCTGACGCTGTACGTGGCGTATCGGCTGATCTTCGGCCGGGTCACGAGGATTCGAACGGAGGGCTGAACCGTGCTGGTGTGGACCCGCACCGGGCGGGCGGTGGTGCTGGCCGTCTTCGCGCTCGTGGTGCTGATCGTGTTCGCCGCGCCGATCGCGACCGTGGTGGCCGCGGCGCTGGCCGGACGATGGACCGGGCCGCTGCCGTCGCACCTGGGCTTCGCCAATTTCGGGCACGCGCTGTCGGGCGAGGAGGCGGCGAGCCTGTCGGTGAGTTTGCAGACGGCCCTGCTGGCCGGGGCCGTCGCGCTGGTGCTGGGCACCTGGGCGGCGCTGGCCGCGCGGGAGGCGCCGGGCTGGTGGTGGCGGCTCACCGACGCGGTGTTCCATCTGCCGGTGGCGGTGCCGTCGGTGGCGATCGGGCTCGGCGTGCTGATCGCGTTCAACGAGCGGCCGCTGCTGCTGGGCGGCACGAAATGGATAGTGATCGTTGCACATTCGGTGCTGGTGCTCGCCTACGCCTTCAGCGCGGTGTCGGCCGCGCTGGACCGGCTCGACCCGAGTTACCGGCAGGCCGCCGAATCGCTGGGCGCGGGACCGGTCCGGGTGCTGCTCCGAATCACCCTGCCCCTACTGCTGCCCGCGCTCGGCGCGGCGGCGGGTCTGGCGGTCGCGCTATCCATGGGCGAACTGGGCGCGACGATCATGGTCTATCCGGCGACCTGGAAGACGTTGCCGGTCGGCATCTTCGCGGCCACCGATCGCGGCGAGGTGTTCGACGCCGCCGCGAGCACGACGGTGCTGGTCGCCGTCACGCTGCTGGTGCTGCTGATCCTCGGGCGGCTGCGGAGCCGGGCCGCGCTGCGCTGAGGAACCGAACGGGCGTGCCGCGCCAGTCGACCGCGCGGCACGCCGGGCGAGGCGCGTCGTTGCGCCCGCCGTCTTCGATCACTGTTCCGGTAACCGACGGCGGCCACCGGCCACATCGATGACGAGATCAGTGTAGCCGTCGACGAGTTCGGCCAGGTGATACCAGTGTTTATGGGTATTGTCGCTGCGCGGTCCGTGGCGATCGATGGCCTGATTCGCGTCCACCCAACTGCGGGCCATCCGGTCCACCACCGCGCCGAGGCTCTCGGTGTGCAACTGCGCGCCGTTGCGGTGTTGGGGCAGTTCGTGATCCACCCAATCGTTGATGTCCTCCACGAGTTCGCCGCGCCGGCAGTCGATCTCGGCGAGCATCGACGGATCGCACACCGCCGCCCGGCGGCTGTGCAGTTCGGCCAGTGCTCGCGCCGACCGCAACAGCGCCCGATCCTGGAAGCGACGACCTTGGAACGCGCACAACAGCTGTGGCGCCGTCGGCAGCACGCCGGCCATCGACATGGTCGTCATCGTCGCTCCCCACAGGCATCTCGCCGCAACATCGATCGCACCAACATGATTGGTCTCCGGGGTTCAGATGTACCGCTTCGATCAGTGGTCCAGAACTAGGCTAGCTCGGATCATGCTCTTTCATCTGTAAGAACGCAACATTGCGTCCGCACAGACTCACCGGCCGTATCCAGGGCTTTCGCAGAACACACCGGTCGGTTCCATAACTGCCTTTCGATGCATGATCGTGGCGATGATAGAACCCGCTCGAACGTCCAGGTGCCGGACGCGCCACTCGAATCGCGACGTTCCGACGGCGACGGAAATCGACACTGGCCACACGGGTTTCGGGGAATGGGTTCGGTGTGAACCGGGCTTCACAAATGGGCGTGTCGCACAGGGCGTGTCGGACCGCGCGAGGGGGGCCGGGCTTGGGTTAGGAGCCCGGCCAACCCGTGTGACAGACTGACCTACGACCATCCGGGACACGAATGAACTGGACTCATGACCGCTGACAACACCTCGGCCGAGGAGACCTATAACCCGCACGCCATCATCGATAAATGGATGGACGTGTGGGCGGACCGCCGTACGTTCGAAGTCGAAAAGCTCACCGGGCTCGACGACAGCGACCGGCGTTATGTGGTGAGCATGTTCCCGTACCCGTCCGGCGATCTGCACATGGGTCATGCCGAGGTCTATTCGATCAGCGACGCGATTGCCCGATTCCTGCGTTTGCGGGGTTATCAGACTTTGTTGCCGATCGGCTGGGATTCGTTCGGTCTGCCCGCGGAGAACGCGGCGCTGAAACGCGATCTGGATCCCCGTGATTGGACATACGCCAATATCGAGACCCAGGCCGAATCATTCCGGCGGTTGGGCATCTCCTTCGATTGGCGTACCCGGTTCCACACCAGCGACCCCGAGTATTACCGCTGGAATCAATGGCTGTTCCTGCGACTGTTCGAACAGGGCCTGGCCTATCGCAAGGACGCGCACGTCAACTGGTGCCCCAACGATCAGACGGTGCTGGCGAACGAGCAGGTCATCCAGGGTCGCTGCGAGCGCTGCGGCGCGCAGGTGGTGCAGCGCGCGCTGACCCAGTGGTTCTTCAAGACGACCGCCTACGCCCAGCGGCTGCTCGACGATATGGCCGAGATCGACTGGCCCGCGGAAATCCTGACCATGCAACGCAATTGGATCGGGCGGTCCGAGGGCGCGTACGTCGATTTCACCGTCGAGGGGTACGACGAGCCGGTGCGGGTGTTCACCACCCGCCCGGACACCTTGTTCGGCGCCACATTCTTCGTGGTCGCCTTCGACGCCCCACTGGCCGCGCGGCTGTGCGCGCCCGAACGCAAGGACGATTTCGAGGCGTACCGGCAGGCGGCGTCGGCGGCCACCGATATCGAGCGGTTGGCCACCGATCGGCCGAAAACCGGTGTGTTCCTGGGTCGTTACGCGATCAATCCGGTGAGCGGTGAGCGGCTGCCGATCTACGCCTCCGATTACGTGCTCGCCGATTACGGCACCGGCGCGGTGATGGCCGTGCCCGCGCACGATCAGCGCGATCTGGATTTCGCGCGCGCCATGGATATTCCGGTGCGGGTCGTGGTCGACACCGGCGAACCGGACCCGAACGAAACCGGCGTCGCCACCGCGGGCGACGGAAAGCTGGTCAACTCCGGCGCTTTCGACGGCCTGTCCAAGGCCGAGGCGATCACCGCCATCACGGACGATCTCGCGCGCCGCGGGCTCGGCGAGCGAGCGGTCACCTATCGGCTGCGGGACTGGCTGCTGTCGCGGCAGCGGTACTGGGGCACGCCGATCCCGATCATCCATTGCGGCGCCTGCGGTTTGGTGCCCGTCCCCGACGATCAGCTCCCGGTCCGGCTGCCCACCAGCGGTTACGAATTGCGCCCGTCCGGCGGCAAGTCCCCGCTGGAGAGCGCCGAGGACTGGGTGCGGGTCAGCTGTCCCGCCTGCGGCGGCGAGGCCCGGCGCGACACCGACACCATGGACACCTTCGTCGACTCCAGCTGGTACTTCCTGCGTTACCCGAATCCGGACTACACCGACGGCCCGTTCGATCCGGCCGGGATCGAGCGGTGGCTGCCCGTGGACGAGTACATCGGCGGCAAGGAACACGCCACCGGCCACCTGATGTACTCCCGGTTCCTGACCAAGGCCCTGCACGACGCGGGCCTGCTGTCGTTCACCGAACCGTTCAAGCGCCTCACCAACCAGGGCCAGGTGCTCATGGACGGCAGCGCCATGAGCAAGTCCAAGGGCAATCTGGTCAATCTGCAAGAGCAGCTGGCCGCCTACGGCCCCGACGCCGTCCGCGTGACCATGATCTTCGCGGGCCCGCCGGAGGACGACATCGACTGGGCCGACGTCTCCCCCCACGGTTCGGTCAAATGGCTGTCCCGAGTCTGGCGTCTCGCCACCGAGATCGGCGCGGCTCCCACCGCCGACTCGGGCGCGGACCCCGCGGGCGACCTGGCCCGCTCGATCCACCGCATCATCGACCAGACCACGACGTTGATGACGGGCAAGCGCCTCAATGTCGCCATCGCCCAGCTCATGCAGCTCACCAATGTGCTGCGCAAGGCGGTCGACGGCGCCGAGGGCCCCGGCGACCCGATCGTCCGGTTCGGCGTCGAATCCCTCGTCCGGATGATGTCCTGCTTCGCACCCTTCACCGCCGAGGAGGCATGGGAACGCCTCGGCCACAGCCCCTCGGTCGCGGTGGCGGGCTGGCCCACCGCCGACCCCGCCCTGGTCGCCGCCGACACCACGACCTGCGTCATCCAGGTCGACGGCAAACTCCGCGACCGCGTGGAGGTCGCCGTGGACGCCGACGAGGAGTCGCTGCGCGGACTGGCCGTCGCGTCGGAGAAGGTGCGGCACGCGCTGGCGGGCCGGGAGATCGCCAAGATCATCGTGCGGGCGCCGAAACTGGTGAATATCGTTTCGGCTCGGTGAGTTCGGGGGCGGCGGTGCGGGTGCGGGGAGGACCTGCTCCGGACTTGAAGCAGCAGCCGCCCCGAACCTCCGAAGGCCGCACCGCACAATCGGACTCGGCCGTACCAGGACCGTAGGGCCGCCGTCGCTCGCCGGTCGGACGACGATGACCGGGAACGATCGAGGCCCGAGGCGACGATCCGGTGACCACTCGACATCGACCCGGACCGCCATCGTGGTTCCATGACCGACGATCTGCTCACCGCCCCTGTCACCGGTACCCCCCTGCCGGTCGATCGGTTCCGGGTCCATCGCACCGCCCGCACCGTCGACGTCGATCGCGTGCTGGACGTCCTCGACGGACGGCTCGCCGCCTACCTGGTCTCCGAATACGTCAGTGCCGCCGACTGTTCCGTGATCACCGCGAACTTCGCGAACTCGACCGACCGGATCCCCCGCTACGGCGAGGGCGCCGACGGCGTGGAGGCGTACGTCCTCGGCGCATCCCACATCGAGAAGACCACGGACCAATACCTTGACCAAGCGGCGGCCACCGCCCCCGCCATGCGGGCCCTCTACACCGGCGTCCACGACCCGGTGTCCCGTGTGCGCGAGTTGCTCTTGGCCACCGGGGCGCTCACGGGCCGTCCCGCACAGCACGACGGACGCCGTGCGGGGGATTCGAAGGCCGTGTGCTGGAACAATATCGGCGAGTATCTCCTCCTTCCCCACGACGACCTCGCCCAACTCAGTGATCCCCTGCAAGCGGGTTTCGAGATTCAAACCGTTCGCCGGGTACTGGCCATCAACGTCTACCCCCACGTCCCCGGGGCGGGCGGGGCCCTCCGAATCTGGAATGTCGCCCCGGACCACGCCACCCGTTCCCGGCTGGGCCTGACGCACAGCGGCTACCCCTATCCGCCCGAACTCCTCACCGCCCACCCCGCCCTCGACATCCCTGTGCATACCGGGGACCTCTGTCTGATCAATGGGAACCTCATCCATGCCGTTTTGGGCGGCGATGATCGGGACCGGGGGCGTCTCCTTTTGACCTGCTTCAGTGGTGTGTCGGATCAGGGGGAGTTCTTGTGGTGGACCTGATCGTCGAATCATTCTGATGCACAGGGGCATTCGCCGTTCAATGTGGCAAGACGAACTGCCGCGACCGGCAAGGCTACTCTCGGCCTCGGTTGATGAAGGCGAATCACTCTGACGGACAGCGTGATTCGCGGTCTCTTCGGTCGGACCGCCTTCGTGACGGACGCGACCAGCTGCCCGGTTTCACCAAGACGAATTCCCGTAACGGGCAGAGCCATCCGGGACGTCGTTCGATCAGGGCGAACCGCCACGGCGGATGTGACCGCTACGAGGCTCTCACCAACGAGGGCGACCGATGCCCTAACGGCGAGGAGCGCCTCACTGTTCTCCTGGGCGTGAACCTGGTCGAGCCCGTTCGGCGATTGCTGGGTAGCGGATGTCCGTCAGCGGCTCGGCCGACGAAGACGCATCGCTCCCGTGATGGCTCTCAGCGTTGGTCCTCGAGGTCGGCGAGCAGGGCCGTCACCTCCTCGTCGCTCAGGGCGGCGACCTCACCGTGCACTTGGACGACCGTATCGAGGTGGCCGGGCGCAGGTTCGTGTGCGCGCAGGAGGTCGGCTAGTTCGGCGATGGTGGGGGCGGCGAGCGCGGCGCGCGTCGGCAACTCCATCGCGAACTGCTCGCGCAGTCGCACCGTCAGCTGGGTGGCCAGCAGCGAATGACCGCCCAGGGCAAGGAAATTCGCGTGGATGTTCGGCTCGGCTCCCGGCAGGCCGAGCATGTCGTACCAGAGTTCGGCGAGCCGGGCTTCCAGACCGTCACGAGGCAGTTCCGACCGCGTGACCGCGGGTTCCGGCAACCGGGCCCGATCGATCTTGCCGTGCGGGGTGAGCGGGAAACGCTCGATCGCGACGACCAGGACGGGCACCATCGCCGCCGGTAGGACAGCGGCGAGGCGGGCCAGCAGGGCTGTCGCGTCGAAGCCCGCGGGCTCGGCCGGGATCACATACGCGACCAACTGATCCGTCCCGTTCGGCGCCGGGCGGACGATGGCCGTGGCATCGGCCACCGCCGCGTCCCCGCGCACGGCGGCCACCACCTCCCCCAACTCGATCCGAACCCCGCGCAACGAGATCTGGTCATCGCGCCGCCCGTGGAAGTCGAACTCCCCGTCGGGCCGAACACTCACCATGTCGCCCGTGCGGTAGAGACGCCGCCCTCCGCCCGCCGGGTCCGCTACGAACCGTTCCGCCGTCCGCCCGGGACCACCGAGATAGCCGCGCGCCAAACCGTCTCCCCCGAGCCAGAGTTCACCCGGAGTCCCCGCCGGAACCGGCCGCAGCCGATCGTCGAGGACCACGGCCCGCACCCCCTCGATCGGCCTCCCGATCGACGGCAGCCCCGGCCCACCCGACGGCACCTCCCCCGCCGTCGCCACCACCGTATTCTCGGTCGGCCCATAATGATTCACCACCGCGAACGGTGTCCCCGCCGTAGGCGCCGCGGTCAGCGCGTCACCCCCGACGAGAATCGCCCGCGCACCGATTTCACGATGCCTCGAATCCCGCAGCACCTCCTGCGCCAGCGGCGTCGGCAGAAAGGTCACGGTGATCCGCCGTTCGGCCAGCCAAGCGGTCAGACGATCCGGCACACCACGCACCCCCTCGGGCGGCAGATGCAGCCCGGCCCCGGCAACCAGCACCGGCCAGATCTCCCACACCGAGGCGTCGAATCCGATGGCGGCCACCTGCGCACACCGATCGCTGCGCGTAAGGCGGTAACGCGCGATATGCCAATCCACCAGATGTGACAGCCCACGATGCGGAACCACCACACCCTTCGGCGCACCGGTCGACCCCGACGTGTAGATGACGTAGGCCGAATTGTCCGGCCGAACCCCACCCTCCGGACGCCCTTCCTCCTGTGCCGCAATGGCTTCGGCGTCGCGATCCAAATCCACCACGATCGTCCCCGGCAGCGCCCGGTCCCCCGCCGTCACGACCACCCGCGGTTGCGCATCGGACACGATATGCCGCAACCGCTCCGCCGGATAGCCCGGATCCAGCGGAAGATACGCCCCGCCCGCCCGCAGCACCGCCAGCAGAGCCACGATCAAACGGGGCTCCCTGGGCAACCACACTCCCACAACGACTTCCGGCCCAACCCCCCGAGCCCGCAGCAATCGCGCAAGACGATCGGCCCACCGATCGAGCTCCCGATAACACAACACACCACCAGCCCAGGCCACAGCCGTCGCCCCCGGCTGCTCAGCGGCCCGCACGGCGATACGATCACTCACCGCCGAGAAACCCGGCGCAGCAACGTCCTTCGTGACACTCATCGAATCACCGCCCTGACTCGTCTACCCAACACGGCCGTCCCCGACCAGGACCGACCCGCAATTCGAATCCCGCCCAGCCCGACAGCGACATCGGGCCCTCGCACCGCCGCGAAAACCGGCAGGGATGCCAGTGCGCGTGGGGTTTTCGCGTCCACCTCGCCGATAGCAGGCAGCCGGGTGGAGATCGCCGCCGCGCTCATGAGTTCGTGGGTTGGTCGGTGGGGGCGCGGTGGAGGAGGGGGCGGCCGCGATGGAGGAAGCCGAGCATGGCCGGGACCGGGCTGACGATGCGGGGGCGGGCGTCGAGCAGGTCGCGGCGGCGGTCTCGGACGGTCGGGAGTTTGGTCCAGTGGGTGGCCGGGCTCAGGTGGTGTTCCTGGTGGTAGCCGTCGTTGAAGGTGAGGCGATTGTAGACGCGGCCGTAGTGGCTGACCGAGTCCGCGCCGCGGTGCGAGGGATCCGCGCCGTAGTGACGGTAATAGTTCTGCACGTTGACCAGAGCCAATGCGGCGAAGAAGGCCGGTAGATAACAGAACAGGGTCCACTGCCACGACAACACGGCGAACCCGACCAGCGACAGGCAATGCGCGGCGCGGTCGGCCCGCACCTGCCGCAGTTCCCGGCTACGGCGTGGCTCTCGATTCGACGCCAGCGCAAGCAGATTCGCGTCCGCGGGCCCGAGCCGCCACAACCGGACCACACCGATCAACTCCCGGCCCCGGCCGAGCAGCGAGTCCAGCGCGCCGAGCAGCACGTACCGCGGCAACGGCGTGTGGTCGCCGTCGTGTCCGTCGCGGTAGGTGGAGGATTTGTCCTTGGTGGTGCCGTCCGCCCCGATCGGATCGTTGTTGTACCGGTGATGATTGCGGACATGGGTCAGGTGATACGCCTGTACCGACTGCCCGATGGCGATCGAATTCAGCACCGACGCAATGGCATTGAGCCTGCCCGATACGAACCACGGCACATGGGTGAACAGATGCGACACCACGATGATGTTGTAGGTCATCATCGCCGTGACGACGAGGAAACCGACCCCGCGGACGACCGGTCCGGTGCTGGACCAGGTCAGCGCCGCGGCGATCATGACCGCCAGCTGCGACAGACTGATCCCGAGCAGCACGGCGTCCTTGGGCGAATGCGCCCAGATACGCGGTGACATCAACCCACCTCCGTCATCGACGCGCCCATCCCGGCGGCGAACTGTTCGAACAGAACCGTTGGGGCGCTGAGGAATTCGTAATGAGCACCGGGCAGCACGGTGGAGCTGAACCGGTCCGGGGTCGCGTACTCGCGCCAGCCCGTCATCTGCTCGGGCCGGATCTCCCGGTCGTCCGCCCAGCCGATCGCGACCACCCGGCCGGGCAGCCGGACCGGCTCGTCGAGGCGATAGCGCTGGTTGGCGGTGACGTCGGCGCGCAGCACCCGCAGACTCAGCGCGAGGATGTCCGGCTGCGGCTCGCCACCGAGAGACCGGGTGAGTTCGGCCAGTTCGACGGCCAGCTCGTCGTCGGTCATCCGCAGGAAGCGCCCGAAGGGCCCCTCGTGCGGAGCCACCTGCGAGGAGACGAACAAACAGTCCGGCCCCCGCGCGCCCAGCCGCAGCGCGGTGGCGAAGGCCGCCAGCGCGCCGCCGCAGTGCCCGAAGAACCCGAACGGCCGATCCAGCCACGGCTCCAGATCCGGGACCAGCAGTTCCGCCAGGTCCTCGTAGCGACCGAAATGTGGGTCGCGCATGCGGTTCTCGCGGCCCGGCGGCTGGATCAGGCAGATCTCGACCTCCCCGACACGGCGCGGCCAGTGCCGGTACATCGATGCGCCCAGGCCGGAGTAGGGGAAGCAGAACAGTCGCGCGGCGGCGTCGGGGCTCGGTGGGCGCAGCAGGCCGCCGCGTCGACGCGGCGCCGGTCGGGCAGTGGTCATCGCTCACCTCCATGGTCGCGCGCGGTCATACCGGGATCGGTCCGTCCTCGGAGCGCGCTCGATCGAGCAGTCGCTCGGCGTCCGGAAACAGCTTGGCTCGCACCGGGAGTCGTTTGATCCCGGCGGTGAAGGTCGAGGCGAGATGCTCGATCGGCCCGGCGATCTCGAATTCCTCGACGGCGGCGGTGATCTCGTCGAACAGCAGCCGCAGCGCGATGCGGGCCAGCGGCGCGCCGATGCAGTAGTGCGGCCCGTATCCGAACGCGACGTGCTGATTCGGGTTGCGGCTCAGATCGAATCGATAGGGTTCGGCGAAGACGCGGTCGTCCCGGTTCGCCGAACCCAGCCACGCCACCACCGCTTCCCCCGCGGCGATCGGCTCCCCGGAGAGTTCGGTGTCGGCGACGGCGTAGCGCATGAAGTGGTTGGCCGGGGACGCCCACCGCAGCCCCTCCTCCACGGCGGTCGGCGTCATCGATCGGTCCGCGGTCCAGCGCCGGTACTCGTCCGGGTTCTCCACGCAGGCCAGCACGGTGGCCGCCACCGCGTGCGGTGTGGTCACATTCGCGCCGAGCAGCAGGCTGTAGCAGTTGTAGACGAGTTCGTCGTGACGCAGGGCGCGTCCGTCGGCTCGCATGCGCACGAGGAATCCGAGCAGATCGTCACCCGGATCCTGTCGTCGCCTGCGCACCTGCGCGGAGAAGTAGGCGAACAGCTCGTGATGCGCCGCCGCCAAGGCCCCGTCACCGTCGCGGAAGTCGGGGTCCTCGGGGGCAATGGCCATGGTGGTCAGCCGTGTCAGCCGAGGCCAGTCGGATTCGGGAAGGCCCATCAATCCGCCGGTGAACATGATCGGGAACTCCGCCCCGGCCGCCGCGAGGTCCCACGGCTCGCCGTCCAGCAGCGGCGCGAGCATGCGCCGCACGATGCAGCGGATTCGCGGTGTGCTGGAGCGTAATTCGCGGGCCGAGAGGACCTTCGCCATGGGTGTGCGCAGCGCGGTGTGCACGGGCGGGTCGCTGGCGGCCATCATCTTGCCGCCCGCGGGGTCGGTGCCGCCGAGGATGGACAGCAGCGTGCCGCGTTCGGAGGTGAAGCGGGTGTGGTCGCGTAGCACGGCCCGCACGTCCTGATATCGGGTCACCGAACGGAATTCCCGGCCGTCGGGCAGGACCTGGCGGTGCACCGGGGCATCGCGACGCATCTGCGCCCACACCGGATGCGGGTCGCCGGTGGCGTACCAGTTCGGGTCGAAGAAGTCGATCGACGCCAGATCGATATCCGGCGTATCCGGCTGCGGCACAGTGATTCTCATCGACTCGCCCGCCCTTCGTCGACGAGCGTCGCCAGGTGGGCGACTGTCGGGTCGGCGTAGAAGTCGGCGGTCGACACCACGAATCCGTAGCGGGCGCCGATCTCGGCGGTGATCCGGGTGGCAATCAGGGAGTGGCCGCCGAGTTCGAAGAAGTCGTCCTCGACCCCGACCTGCCGCACCTGCATCAGATCCGCCCACAGTCCGGCGAGGAAGGTCTCGGTCTCCGTGCCCGGCGGCCGATAGTCGGTGCTGAGCTCGGGACGTTCCGGCAGGGTGAGCGTCGCCAACCGGGCGCGGTCGACCTTGCCGTTGGCGGTGAGCGGCAGTTCCTCGAGCCGATGGAACACCGCCGGAATCATGTACTGCGACACCAGCTCCGCGAGATGCTCGCGCAACTCCGCGGAGGTGAGCGTGATCTCGCCCAGGTAGAACGCGACCGGCACACGCCCGTCCGGTCGCTCCTGCGCGACCACGGCGGCGTCGAGGATCTCCGGATGCCGACGCAACGCCGCCTCGATCTCCGCGGGCTCCACCCGGAACCCGCGGATCTTCACCTGATCGTCCACCCGGCCGTGGAATTCCAGCACCCCGTTCCGAAGCGCGGCGAGATCGCCGGTGCGGTACAGACGCCCCCCGGGCACCCGCGGGTCGGGGCGGAACTGCCGCGCGGTCCGGACCGGATCATTGTGGTAGCCGAAGGCCAAACCCGCTCCCGCGGCCCACAATTCGCCGATCTCCCCGTCGGGCACGGGGTTCAGGTCGGCGTCGAGCAGATGCACCGTCGTGCCGTCGATCGGCCGCCCGATCGGAACTCGATCCGTGCCCAGCGGCGCGGTCATGCGGTGGCAGGTGGTGAAGGTGGTGTTCTCGGTCGGGCCGTAACCGTTGATGACGGTCAGGCCGGGCAGTTCGGTCAGGGCGCGGTCGGCGTGCGCGGCGGACAGGACGTCGCCGCCCGCCACGAGATATCGCAGCCCGCGCAGTCTTCCGATCCCGGCCTCGACCGTGGCGTGGAACAGGCCCGCGGTCAACCACAGCACGCTCACCCCCTGCCGTCCCACCAGATCGGCGAGCAGCGCCGGGGTCGGGTCGCCGGGCGGCGGCACCACCAACCGGGCCCCGTTGAGCAGCGGCCCCCAGATCTCGAATGTGGAGGCGTCGAAGGCGACGGGCGCCAATTGGGCGAACACCTCGCCGGAATCGAGCGGCAGCGCCCGCTGACCGCGCACCAGCCGCAGCACCGCCCGATGCGGAACGCACACCCCCTTCGGCCTTCCGGTCGAACCGGAGGTGTACGCGAAATACGCTGTGCTGCCGCTGGTTTCGGGTTCCGGTGCGCCCGCGGCGGGTTCCTCGGACAGTTCCCGAACCAGTTCGGGCGTGAGAACGACCTTCGCCCCGGCGTCGGCGAGGATGGTGGCCCGGCCCGTCTCGGGCTGATACGGATCCAGCGCGAGATACCCGCCGCCCGCTTCGAGCACCGCCAGCAGCGCCACCACCAGATCCGCGGAGCGGGGTAGCGCCACCCCGACCGGGTCGTCCGGCCGCACACCGAGCGCCCGCAACCTGCTCGCCAGGCGGCTCGCGGCGGCGTCCAACTGGGCGTAGGTGAGGTCGCCGTCGGGCGCGCTGAGCGCGATCCGGTCCGGGTGGTCGGCGACACCGCATTTGAACACGCTGGTGATCGTGTCGGCGAAATCCATGCGCACGAGGTCTCCTTTCTCAGCCGCGGGCGTGGGAGCCGGTGGGGACGGGTGGCCGGGTCGGCTCGGCGAGCAGCGTCCATATCGCGGTCGCGGCGGCGAGCGGACGGGACACCGAACCAGGTTCGGCCGCGTAGACCGCGGTGCCGACCGTGCGGGTGCGGCCCTGCTCCCGGCGCAGCGCGGCGACCACGATGTGCGGACGGCCCGCCTCGACGGGACCGGTGATCTCCGCGGCCATGCGGGTGAGCACGGCCGGTGCGGCGGCGGGGTCGCGCACCCAGCCACCCGGGCAGTCGAGTGCGCTCCAGATCAGCTCGGCGGACACCGGCCGCCCCGGCGCACCGGGCGGAACCCATTGGCACGCGGCGGTATTCGGCCTTTCCGGCACCGGGCCGGGAGCCAGCCGCAGACCGGAGCCGTCCGGGCGGTCGTGGCCGCAGACGAAACAGGTCGGGAACGGGTGCGCGCGGGGGGCGAAGGCCCGCGTCGCCGCGGCGGCGGTGGCCGCGTCGACGGGAGGCGGCGGATCCAGCAGCGCACTCGAGGCGGCGGGCGCGGGCGCGGCGGTGGCGATCAGCGCGTCGTCGGCGTGCACGAGCCAGCCGCGCCCGCCGCCGGTCAGGGTCATCGGGGTGTTCAACGGCGGCGGCCGCAGCAACGTGACCGTCACGGGCGCGGTCGATTCCGTGGCCCGGGCGAAGGTCGCGCAGGCGTAACCGCCGTGCGCGGAATTCGGGGGGCCGTTGAAGGCGGCGTCGATGACGACCTCGCGTGGCGTCGTCATCGCGAGGCTCCGCCGGGCACGCGTTCGATCTCCGCCGTGGTGGCTCGTGCCGCGACGGGGCCGGTCGGGAACGGTCGAACGATCATGTGCCGATTCTGTAAGCCGGGCCCGTCACCGCAGTGGCACCGATGCACCGGCCCGAAAACCGCGATCGTCCTGTTCAGTTCGCCGGAGGACGAGTGACCACGGGTTCCCCACGGACCGCGGCGATACCGGTGTGCCCGCGCCCGGCCGCGGCACGGGCTCCCGTACCCAACCCTTGATCCCCCCGCCCAGCACCGGCGTGCGCAGTGCCGTCACCGAAAACGTTGCGGCCCCGACGCACCAGCGGCTCGTCAGGCCCTTCACACACCATGGGCACGAGCCAACGACTACCTGGGAGATTCGAGATGTCGCTACCCTCGTTCGCGCGGATCGTCATCATCGGCGGCGGTGTCATCGGGACCAGCATCGCCTACCATCTCGCGGCCGCCGGTGTCTCCGACGTGGTGCTGCTCGAGCGCGGCGAACTCGGGTCGGGGTCGACCTGTAAGGCGGCCGGTGGGGTGCGCACCCAGTTCTCGGACACGGTCAACATCCAGATCGCGGCCCGAAGTATGGCCGCCTACAGCAGATTCCATCTCGACCACGGCCAGGAGATCGACCTGCGGACCGTCGGCTACCTGTTCCTGCTGTCCCGGCCCGACGACGTGACGGCCTTCGAACGGAATGTGGCGCTACAGAATTCGCTCGGCATCCCGACCCGGATGGTCGACCCCGACGAGGCCAAGCGACTCTCGCCCCTGATCGACACCGAAGGGCTCTTGGCGGCGGCCTATTCGCCGCAGGACGGGCACTGCACGCCGGAGTCGGTGGTGCTGGGCTACGCGACCGCCGCCCGCCGCCGCGGCGCGCGGCTGTTCACCCGCTGCACCGTCACCGGAATTCAGCTGGCGGGCGGGGAGATTCGCGCCGTCGACACCGATCGGGGCAGCATCGCGACGAGCACGGTGATCTGCGCCGCGGGCGCGTGGTCGGCCGCCGTCGGCGAAATGGTGGGCGTCGACCTGCCGGTGCTGCCCTATCGTCGGCAGATCATCTTCACCGGCCCGGTCGACGCCACGATCCCGGCACCGTTCACCATCGACTTCGCCACCGCCTACTACTTTCGCCGGGAGGGCCGCGGCCTGTTGATCGGCATGTCCGATCCCGATGTGCGGCCGGGCTTCTCCACCACCCCGACCGACGACTGGCTGCCCCGGCTGACCGCCACCGTGCGGGAACGCACACCCGGCCTGATGGATGTCGGCCTGTCCGGCGGCTGGGCGGGGCTGTACGAGGTGACGCCGGACCACAACGCGCTCATCGGTGAGTCCACCACCGTGAGCCGATTCCTCTACGCCGCGGGGTTTTCCGGGCACGGCTTCATGCAGGCGCCGGCGGTGGGCGAGGTGGTGTCCGATCTGGTGCTGGGGTGCGAGCCCTGCATCGATATCGGTTCGCTGCACGCGGACCGGTTCCGCGGCGAGGTGCCCCGCACCGAATTCGCCTACGTCTGACCGAGACTCGAGAGCGAGGACGATATGACCGACACCAGCGGCGTCTTCTCGGCGGTGGTCAACGCCGAGGAACAGTACTCGATCTGGTGGGCCGACCGCCCGCTTCCCGAGGGATGGTTCGACACGGGCGTCTCGGGCACCGAACAGGAATGCCTGGACCACATCGGCCGGGTGTGGACGGATCTGCGGCCGAAGAGCCTGCGCGTTCCCGGCCGGGCCGAGTGATCCGATGACCCTGTCTCCCGAGGCCGCCGCCGCGCGGCGCACCCTGTTGCTGGCCCGATTGCGCGAACGGGCGGGCATCGCCGCACCGGGCGCGATTTCGCGCGCCGACCGCACCGCACCTATACCGATGTCGTATGCGCAGCAACGGTTGTGGGTGCTCGACCGGCTGCTGCCGCGCAAGGAGGTCTACAACGCGCCGATGGCCTACCGCATCCGCGGCCGCCTCGACATCGACGCGGTGCGGCACGCGTTCACCCTGCTCGTCGCCCGGCACGAGATCCTGCGGACCACCCTGGGCATGGCGGGGGCCGAGCCGGTGCAGGTGATCGGCGCGCCGACCCCGTTCCCGCTCACGATCCACCGGTTCACCGAGGCCGGGAATATGTGGGAGTCGAGCGAGAGCTGGGCGCGCGAGCTGGCGCGCCACGAGGCGCGGCGGCCGTTCGATCTGGAACGGGATGCGCCGCTGCGTGTTTCGGTAGTGGAGCTGGGCGCGGAGGACCACGTGCTGTTGTTGACGATGCATCACATCGTCACCGACAGCTGGTCGCTGTCGATCATCTACCGGGAGGTGCGCGTCGCCTACGACGCCTACCGGCGCGGCATCGAGCCGGAGTTGCCGGAGCCGCCGATCCAGTACGCCGACTTCGCGGCGTGGCAGCGGTCCGCCTCGGCCCGTGAGCAATGGCGGCCCGATCTCGACTACTGGGTCGAGAAGCTCTCCGGCATCCCGCAATTGGTGACGCTGCCGCCCGACCGTCCCCGCCCAGTGGTGCCCCGGTTCGAGGGCGCCGAGCACATGTTCACCGTGCCCGCCGATGTGGCGGCCGGATTGCGGGAGCTCGCCCGCGCCGAGCGGGCGACGCTGTTCATGGTGTTGGTCGCGGCGCTGTCGGTCCAGGTGTCCCGCTATACCGGGGAGGACGACGTGGTGCTGGGTTCACCCGTCGCCGGGCGGGATCGGGTGGAGCTCGAGGCGCTGGTCGGGTTCTTCGTCAACGACATCGTGCTGCGCACGGATCTGAGCGGCGAGCCCACCTTCCGGGAGGCGGTGCGGCGGGCGCGCGATACGGCGCTGGCGGCGTTCGATCATCAGCGCGCACCGTTCGACGTCCTGGTGGACCGGCTGCAACCGACACGTCAGCTGAGCACCCATCCGCTGCACCAGATCAGCTTCCAGGTGGTGTCGCGGTTCAACAACAGCGCACCCGAGCTCGAGCTGGCCGCGGTCGAAGGGGCGGGCGCCGAGGAGGTCTTCAGATTGCCCGGCGTGACCAGCACGCCGTTCCCCACGGGCACCGGCACCAGCAAATTCGACCTGGCGATGGCGATCGCCGACGGGCCCGACGGTTTCGTGGGCCGCGTCGAGTACGCGACCGAGCTGTACGACGCCCCGACCATCGAACGGTTCGCCGACGGCTTCGCGACGCTGCTGCGGGCGGCCGCCCACCGCCCGGACACCCCGATCGCCGCGCTGCCGCTGCTCAGCGCCGACGAGCAACACCGAATCCTGGTGGCCCACAACGATACCGATCGACCCGTCGAACCGATCTGCCTGCACGAGCTGTTCGCCGCCCAGGCCCGCCGCACGCCCGACCACCCGGCGGTGATCGCCACCGATGGATCGCTGACCTACCGCCGCCTCGACGAGCACGCCAACGCCCTCGCCCACCGCCTGCGGGCACTGGGCGCGGGTCCCGAACACATTGTCGCGATCTGCGCGCAACGCTCGGCACCGGCGATCGTCGCCATGATCGGTGTGCTGAAAAGCGGTGCGGCGCTGACCATTCTCGACCCCGCCCAGCCACCGTCCCGCCTGCGCGAACTATTGGACGCCACCGGCGCCCGGGCGTTGATCGCGCTGAGCGACGCCGCGTCCGAGCTGGCGGGCCGGGTGGGTGTGCCGGTGCTCGAACTCGATCGGGAACTGACCGTGCTGGCCGACGGTCCGATCACCGCGCCCGTCACGAATGTCCGCCCGGACAATCTCGCCCACGCCGTCTTCACCTCCGGCTCCACGGGCACGCCCAAGTGCATCGTCACCCCGCACCGCGGTCCGGCCAACCTGTTGGCCTGCGATCAGCACGAGTACCGGCTCGGCGCGGGCGACCGCCTGTTGCAGAAGGCCCCGTTCACCTTCGACGCCTCCATGTGGGAGGTGTTGTGGCCGTTGACATCCGGGGCCACGGTCGTGGTGGCGCCGCCCGGGGATCAGCGCGATCCGAAGGAATTGGCGCGACTGATGCGTGCCGAGCGGGTGACGATCGCGCATTTCGTGCCCGCCATGTTGCGCGCGTTCCTGGCCGAACCGGAGGCCGCCGCCTGCGACGAGCTGCGGATGGTGCACTGCGGCGGCGAGGCGATCACCCCCGATCTGGTGAACCGATTCCACGAGGTGTTCCCGCGAGCGGAGTTGCACAACCAGTACGGCCCGGCGGAGGTGTCCGGGCAGACCAACTTCCATCGGCTCGAACCGGGGCTGGACCGGATTCCGCTGGGACGGCCCACCTGGAACACCCGGCTCTACGTGCTCGACGCCGGATTGCAGCCCGTGCCGACCGGCGTGGTCGGCGAATTGTATGTCGCGGGTGTGCAATTGGCGCGCGGCTATCTCGGCCGGGTGCGGCTGACCGCGGACCGATTCGTCGCCTGCCCATTCGGCCCGGCGGGCGCGCGCATGTATCGCACCGGGGATCTGGTGCGGCAATGGCCCGACGGGAATCTGGAGTTCGTGGGGCGCAGCGATTTCCAGGTCAAGGTGCGCGGCTTCCGGATCGAGCCGGGCGAGATCGAGGCGCAGCTGCGCACCCATCCCGCGGTCCGGGCCGCGGTGGTCGTGGCGCGCGCGGACCACACCGGCACCAAACGCCTGATCGGCTATGTCGCGGCGGGCGACGCCGAGCCACGCGCACTGTCGGAGTCGTTGCGCGGGCACCTGTCCGAGCGGGTGCCGGAGTACATGGTGCCCAGCGTGTTCGTGGTGCTCGACGAGTTGCCGCTCAACGCCAACGGCAAGGTCGATCAGCGGGCCCTGCCCGACCCTCCGGCTCCGCGCGGCGGCGATCGCACACCGCCGCGGACCGCCGCCGAGCGGCTGCTCGCGGAGGTGTGGTGCGCGGTTCTCGGGGTGGCCGAGATCGGTGTGCACGACAATTTCTTCGCGCTCGGTGGTGATTCGCTGCGGGCGATCGAGGTGGCCACCCGCGCCGAACGCGCCGGAGTTCGGCTGTCTCCCAATCAGTTGTTCCGCTATCAGACCGTCGCCGAACTGGCGGCGGGTGCCACCGAGACACCCGCGCTCACCGTCGCCGAACAGGGCGAGCTCACCGGCCCGGTGCCCTTGACGCCGATCCAGGCAGACTTCCTGAATGTCGGTGATCCCGAGACGGATTGGGTCTCCCAATACGTGGTGCTGCGGATTGATGAGGATCTGCCGGACGCGGTCGTCGATACCGCCCTGGATCGGCTGATCGCCCATCACGATCTGCTGCGGGCGCGCTTCGTCCGGTCGGACGGGCAATGGCGGCAAACCATCGCCGCGCACCAGCCGAGCGCCCGCCTCGAAGTTCGCTCCGCCGCAACCGAGTCGGAGGCGATCGAGCGCGCCCACGCACGGTTCGACCTGAGCGGCGGCAGGGTCGTGAACGCAGTGCGGGCGGGCGGAATTCTCGTAGTGGCCGTGCACCACCTGTGCGTCGACGCCGTGTCCTGGCAGGTGCTGCTCGAGGATCTGAACCGCCTGTGCCGTGCCTCGGCTTCGCCGGTGGGCCTGCCCGCCAAGACGTCGTCCTACCGGGACTGGGCGGTAAGGCTACGGGAGTACGCCCGGACCGCCGAGCCTGACGACGACCTTCCCCGCTGGCGCGCGATGCTGGAGGGGCCGGTCGCGCCCCTGCCGCACGACCGCGACGACGCGGTCGCACCGGCTCGGCGCGGTGCCATGCGGATCGTCGAATCCGAGCTGAGTGCCGAGCACACTCGAAGGCTCTCGGCGGCACTGCCGGTCGCCTTCCGGGCCGGACTCGTCGACGCCGTGCTGACCGCGCTGCTGATGGCCCTGCGGGATTGGACGGGCGCGACCCGGCAGGTGATCGATCTCGAGGGCCACGGCCGCGACGCGATGTTCCCGGATCTGGACCTCACCCGTACCGTCGGCTGGTTCACCAGCGTGCATCCTCTCGGCGTCACGCTCGCGGCGGCCGACCCCGCGGACTGCCTCGTCGCGGTGAAGGAAGCGATGCGCGCGCTACCCGACCACCGGGCGGGATTCGGCGTCCTGCGGCACCTGCGACCGACCGATGCGTTCGCCGAGCTGCCGACGCCGCAGGTCCAGCTCAATTACCTGGGCCGCACCGACGCGGCCGGAACCGGGAACGCGGTCGCCGTCCCGATCGGCGCCCCGCTGCGCGCGGCCGCGGCCCCTGACCGGCCGCTCCCCTACCCCTTGGAGGTGGTCGCACAACTGCGGGACGGGCGGCTGCGTTTCGACTTCTGCTACGACAGCACCGCATTCGAGTGCGCGACGATCGAGAAGGTCGGCGCGGCAACGATATCGGCGCTGGAGGCCTTGACCGAGGTCGCCGAACGGCCGGAGTCCGGCCGCCGTATCGCCGCCGACTACCCGCTGTCCGGGTTGTCCACCGCCGAGCTGGCTCGCGAGTTCGGCTCCGGTCGGGGAATCGAGGACGTCTACCCCCTGACCCCGGTGCAGGAGGGCATCCTGTTCCACAGCCTGGTCTCCGGCCCGGCCATGTACACCACCCGAATGTCCTGGGAGATAGGCGAACTCGATCCCGACGCCTTCACCGCCGCCTGGCGGGAGGCGGCGCGACGGCACCCGGTGCTGCGCACGCGATTGTTGTGGGCGACGGTCGATCGTCCGCTTCAGGTCGTGGACGAACGCATCGCACCGGAGGTGACACGGCTGGATTGGTCCACTCATCCCGTCGCAGAGCACGCCGCCCGTCTCGACCGACTGCTCGCGACCGCGCGAACCCGGGGCTTCGATCTCACGGCGGAAGCGGCGCTGCGCATCACCCTGATCCGCCTGACGTCCTCGACGTGGCGAGTCCTCATGGAGTCGCATCACATTCTCCTGGACGGCTGGAGCAGCGCGATGCTCATCGAGGACGTCCTGGCGCTGTACCGGGCGGAACGCGACGGCATCGTCGTGGAACTGCCTGCCCGCCAACGGTTCCGCGACTACGTCGCCTGGCACATCCACCGTCCCACCGGACCCGACCGAGCCTTCTGGACCGGATACCTGTCCGGCTTCACCACGCCGACCCCACTGCCCTTGGCGTCCGTCGCCGACAGCGTTCGCCCCACGGATCGACGCGCGAAGAACGGTCGACCGGACGGCGATCCCGTACACCGGCTGACCCAGGTGCCGCTGCCGGACGGGTTCGGTTCAGCGCTGGACCGATTCGTTCGCGAGGCCCGGCTGACCCGGAACACGGTGTGCCAGGCGGCGTGGGGTCTGGTCCTGAGCGCGTACAGCGGCCACGACGATGTCGTCTTCGGGGCCACCAGCTCGGGCCGTTCCGGGATGCCCGGTATCGAGACGATGATCGGAACCGTCATCAACACCTTGCCGGTGCGGATCCGCCTCGACGGAGACATTCCGATCCGGGAGTGGCTGCGACAGACGCAGCGCGAGCGAGCCCACATGCCCTCGGAGCACACGCCTTTGGGCGAGGTGGCCCGGTACAGCGCCATCCGGCGGGGCACCTCGTTGTTCGACAGTGTCCTGGTGTTCGAGAACTTTCCCGTCGACGACACCGTGCGGACGGCGATGGGTGGACTGACGCCGGAGGCGTTGCGGGCCGACGATTCGAACAACTACCCACTCACCCTCATCGTCGAGGACGGCGAGCGGCCCTGGGCCCAGCTCATGTACGACACCGGTCGATTCACCGAGGCCGCCATCGCTCGGATCGGCCGCGCCTACGCCGCCGCCGTCACCGCGCTCGTCGATCCCGCGGCGCCCGGCCTCGGCGCCGCGGTGGCCGCGATCCGGCTGGCGGGCGAATTCGGTGGCGGTTTCGAGACTTCCGCACCGCCCGCATCGGGCCCGACTCACGAGGAGGTGAACGCGAGTCATGCTCGATGACCTGGCCGACGCGCTCGCCCATATCCTGCCCCAGATCCTCGCCGCCACGGGTGCGCCCGGCGTCGGGGTCGCACTGGCCACGCCGACCGAATTCCGTTCGCTCGCGGCCGGTTACGCGGATCTGGCGGCACGCACGCCCATGACGGCCGACAGCTCGGGCCCTGCGGGCTCGCTCAGCAAGCCGCTCCTGGGTATCGCGCTCATGCAGCTCGCCGAGGCCGGCTGCATCGACGTCGACGCACCGATCAACGACTTCCTGCCCAGCGGATTGCGCCCCCCGGACCCGGAGCCGATCTCCGCGGCCATGCTCGCCTCGCACCAGGGCGGCTATCGAACCGACTTCATCGACGCCACCCTCACCCACCCTGGGCCGTTCGCCGACCACTTCGCGCGACGACTCGCGATAGGCGCCACCCCCGAATACGGCGGCGTGTCACCGCTGCGCGGCACCCCCGGCACCTACGCGTATTCCAGCCTGGGCATGTCCCTGATCGGTTGCGCCGTCGAACATCTCAGCGGAACCCGCTACGACGAGTACGTCGACCGCCATATCCTGCGCCCGCTCGGCATGACCGACTCGGCCCTTCCCGCGGGGAACAGCGCACCCGGACGTTGGGACGAGCTGCGCGCGGGTGCGAACCGGGCCGTCGGATACATGGGCTTCGGCCCCTGGTGCGTCCCCACCCCCGAATTGCACAGCGCCACATACCCCGCTGCCGGGCTGGTCACCTCCCCGGCCGACTACGCCAGGCTGCTCCAATCACTGCTGCGCAGCGCCAAGGGCGACGGCATCCTCTCCCCCACGAGCCTCGCGCAGATGCTGCAACCCCGAATCAGCCGCAGCAGTCCCGTAACCCCCGACACCTGGGCCGGAATCGCCCTGGAACTGGGCAGCCCGCAACGTCTCGGCGAACGCTACTGGTGGGGCCATTCCGCGGCCTACCCCTGGGGCTCGTGGTGGGACGCCCGCGTCTACCCGCATCGCGACCTGATCGTGGTGGCGATGACGAACAAATGGGACATGATGCAGCTGCACAACCCCGCCGACCGCAACGCCGCCGGAATCGTCGCGGGCTGGGCGGGCCGCTGGGCGGTCGAAGGCATCCCCCCGCGCCTGGCCCGCGCCGCCCAACGCTCGAAACTCGCTGGCCCCCAAAACACATCGATCCGCCAGACCTCCGCCCAAACCCCCACTCGCGAAGCATCCGCCTGGATGGGCGCCCTGGCCGCCGAACGCGTCTACGGCACCCTGGGCGTCACCGACCGCTGGGACCAGGCCACCACAGAGGCCATGGCCCGAGCAACCCGTCCCGCCGACGGCTCCACCCCACCCGGCCCCGACGTAGCAGCCTTCACCACAGCCGTAGATCAGATAGCGGCCCTGGCCCCCGACCCCGACTCCCTCCGCGCCCACGCCACGCGTCAAGGCCCCGCCGCCGCCCTGTGGGCCCTCGAATGTGGCAACACCACACCGGAATTCCCCATCCCGGTCGAGTTTCTGGCCGTCCCCCACCCGTGAGGAATCAGTAGCGTGATCCGTAGCGGCGGACATGCCGAACCACCGCCATGAGGATCCGGTTGTGAATTCGCGGGACCCGCGAGGTGCCTCCTCGGCCGCCTCCAGGTTGTCGCGGGGGTGACTGTCTCATCGAGGTTGCTGCCGCCCGCGCCGATGAACTTGCCGGTGTTGACGTCGATGGCCGTCATGGCCTCGGTGCGGTCGATGACCAGGTGCCTGGACGGCTTTGGGATCCGGTAGGGCTCCTTGCTCTCGAGCACGGCGTAAGGGACATCGCAGCGAGGGCGAGCTGGGACAGATGAGAGCGGCGTTGCGCTTCTTGCCCGCAGGTCACCACCGCCTTCCACGGTCGGGCCGAACGCGCCTTCTGAATGTGGTTGCGCCTCAACAGCTATGGCAGCGGAGAGTACGGCTCCGACGCCCGAAGACGTCATCGTGTCCTGATGTGCCGCTGTCGTTGACGCTTCCCGGCCGCGGGCACGAGTCATCCCGGATGGCTTGGTGGGCGGCTTCTTTGGCGGTGACGGTGGAGGCCGCCTATGGACTCGGCGTTGGTAGTTGGAGGGCCGGGTGGGCTGTCGCTGAATGGGCCGTCGAGATACACGGTATCGGCTGCGTCGATTGCGTTGCGGCTCGAGGTACAGAGCAGAACCGCGGGCGTGATCAGGTTTGGAGGGTGGTGTCGGTGGAGGTCAGGGTGCGGAGGTGGGGGGCGTAGAAGGTTACGGCGTGGGGGTGGAGCATGGTGCCGTGGGTGCAGGGGATGGGGTGGGTGGTGATTCGGCCGGTTATGTGGGGTTGCCAGGCTTGGGGGGTCAGGTGGGTGAAGGGGCCGTTCTGGGCTGTGATCACGGTGAGGTCGCCGTTGTAGCGGCGGGGGGTGTGGTGGTGGGCCAGGGCGACGTTGGCGTGGACGTTGTCGAGGATCGTGCGTAGCAGCCACTCCGGGGGGAGGGATTCGGCGGTGCCCTGGCGGGTGGCTAGGGCGAGGATGTCGGTGTAGTCGAGGCGGGTGCCCGGGGGCAGGTCGATGTCCGCGTCGAGGAGGTAACCGTTGAGGACCAGGGCGGCGAGGTCGTCGCCGGAGGTCTCGGTGCGGTGTTCGGGTGGAACCACGTAGGAGTCGAGGAGGGTCAGGGAGGTGACGGTGGCGCCGCGGGACTGGAGGACCACGGCCAGTTCGTGGGCCACCACGCCGCCGAAGGACCAGCCGAGGAGGTGGTAGGCGTTGCCGGGGTGCTCGGCCTGGATCAGGTCGGCGTACCGTTCGGCCATGGCGCGCAACGACTTCGGGCGCGGGTCGTCGGCGTCGGGGACCTGCCGGATGCCGGTCATCGGGCAGTCGAGGTGGGGCGCCAAAGTCCGGTAGGACATCGACATGCCGCCGCCGGGGTGGACGCAGATCAGGGGTGTTCCGGTGCCGCCTCGGATCGTCTCCAACGGGGGGACGCGGGCGGGGCGGGCGTCGCGTTGTACGAGGGCCGCGAGTTCGGCGACCGAGGACGCCTCGAACAGGACGCGGACCGCCAGGTCGGTGCCGAAGGCGTTCTGGACCGCGGCGACCACTCGCATGGCGAGCAGGGAGTTGCCGCCCAGGTCGAAGAAGGAGTCGTCGACGCCGACGCGTTCCAGACCGAGTACGCGAGCGTAGATTCCGGCCAGGACCTCCTCGGCCGGTGTGGAGGGCGGCCGGTAGTCGTCCTGTCCGCGGTAGCTGGGTGCGGGCAGGGCCGCGCGGTCCAGCTTCCCGTTGGCGGTCAACGGGAATTCGTCGAGCACGACTATCGCGGTGGGCACCAAGTACTTCGGGAGGCGTCCGGTCAGGAAGCGGATGGCCTGCGCGGCGAGCAGACTGCGCTCGGGCTTGCTCGCGAGGGGGCGCTCGTCGTCGCCGACGCGGAGCACATCGGTCAAGCGCCGACCGTCGGCCAGTTCACGACGCGCGAAGACGGCTTCGAGGTACCCGGGCCGCGACGACCAGGTGACGGCGGCCGAAAACCCCTCTCTCGCGGCGATGTCGTGCAGATCCTCCGGTAGCAACCGATCGTCGGGGCGCTCCGACAGCGGCGGCAGGATCGCCTCCGCCCCCGCCTTCTCGACCGTCGCGTCCGGTCGACCGGACCAGATCGTCCGGGCCGCGGAGACTTCGTCGATCAGTCCCGCGTGCGGAATGTCGGTCACCCTGAGGAGTTCGGATGTGTCGGCCAAAGTCGACCGCACCGCGCGCGCGTCCTCGAACCGCACGACGGGAGCCGCCGCCAGCGACAGTGGTTTCGACGGCTCGCGCGACAGGACGACGTCGTAGCGGTACCGCGTCAGCTCGTTGACCGCCAGACCGCGCTTCAACTGAACGTCCACGGCGTCGAACCCGGCCACCGTCGTGAAGAAGCGCGGCGACAGCAGCAGCTCGGGTTCGGCGGCGAGGGCACGGGATACGCGCTGCCGCAACGCATCCGGATCGCCGGGGCTACCGTTGGTCATCTCCGTCGCGGTGGTGAATTCGCGCAACAGGTCGAGGCTGCGGATGTCACCGAGAAATACCGCGCCCCCGGGGGTCAGCAGGCGCGCGGCTTGTTCGAGAACCCGGCGCAGATACCGTTCGCCCGGGAAGTACTGGACCACGGAATTCACGATGATGGTGTCGAAATACTCGGCGGGCAGATCATCGAGCCGGTCGGCGGCGCGGTGTTCGAGCCGGACTCGTGATGCCCAGTCCTCGCCTTCGATCTGGGCCCGCAGGCGGGCCACCACGACGGCGGAGAAGTCCGTCGCCCAGTATTCGGCGCTGTCGGGCGCGAGCGGCGCGAGGAGCAGACCGGAGCCGACGCCGATCTCCAGAATCCGCCGCGGCCGCAAGGCCCGGATCCGGGCTACGGTGGCGTCGCGCCATTCCCGCATCTGCGCCACGTCGATCGGCGCTCCGGTGTAGCTGCTGTTCCAGCCGCTGAAGTCGGTACCCAATCGGCCTGCGTGCGAGGGTGTTTCGGCCGACGCGTCGAGGTAGGCGCTCCCGGAGTACAGGTCGTCGTAGACGGTTCGCCACTGCTCGACGAGGTCGCCCTCGTCGGTGGTGGCGTCGGCCGCCGGATCGGCGATCACGTAGCCGACCAACCGCCGGTCCCCCGGGCGATCCGCACGCACGACGACGGCCGCGCGTTCGATTCCGGGATGGGCCAGCAGTGCGGCCTCGACCTCACCCGGTTCGATGCGGTACCCGTTGACCTTCTCCTGTTGGTCCACCCGGCCCGTGTATTCCAGAAGGCCGAGCGGATTCCACCAGACCAGATCTCCGGTCCGGTACAGTCGGCTGCCCGGTGGACCGAAGGGATCGGGCACGAAACGGTCTGCGGTCAGACCACCCCTGTTCACGTACCCGCGCGCTACCCCGGGGCCGCCGATATGCAGTTCGCCGACCACCCCGTCGGGCACCGGGTCGCCGAAGCCGTCGAGTACGTACACACGGGTGTTGGGAATCGGGCGGCCGATGGGGATCGATCGGCACTCCAGCAGCTCGTCGTTCACCGTCGCGGTGCAGCTGAATGTCGTGCATTCGGTGGGGCCGTATCCGTTGATCAATCGCAGCCGGGGATGCGTTCGGCGGGCCTTGGCGATGTGTTCGCGCGACAGGGCTTCGCCGCCGACCAGCAGTTCGCGCAGCCCTGCCAGAACGGCGGGATCGGCGTCGACGATCGAGTTGAACAGTGCCGAGGTCAGCCAGGCGGTGGTTATCTCGTTGCGTGCGAACAGCTCTCGCAGGCCCGCGACCGTGGGAATTCGTTCCCCGGACACGACCAGCCGTCCGCCGTGCAGCAGCGGGCCCCAGATTTCGAAGGTGGTCGCGTCGAAGGTCAACGGTGCCGCGTGCAACATCACCGTGCGGGGGCCGAGGTCCGCGTAATCGGCGTTCCAGACGAGCCGAATGACGGACCGGTGTTCGACGGCGACGCCCTTCGGGGTTCCCGTCGATCCCGAGGTGTACATGACATAGGCCACCGCGTCGGGGTCGGTGTGGTCCGGAAGGGGTTGCGGCGCACCGTCTTCCGTTGTGTCGTCCAGAAGGATCCAGTCGACACCGGTGAGGCCCGGCCGCGCCGCGCGGGTCGAGACGACCGCAGTGACGCCGGTGTCGGCGAGCATGAATTCCAGTCGGGGCAGCGGGTATTCGGGGTCGAGCGGCAGATACCCGGCGCCGGATCGCAGCACGGCGAGGATGGCGACGATCGCCTCGAGACCGCGATCGAGACAGACGCCGACCAACGCCCCGGGACCGATGCCCCGGGCGCGCAGCCGCCGGGCCACGACCTCGGACTCGCGGTCCAGTTCGGCGTAGGTACGGCTGTTCTCGCCGCACACGACGGCCACCGCGTGCGGGGTCCGAGCGGCCTGCGCGCGAAAGAGCGAGGTGAGGGTCGCGTTTTCGGGCAGCGGGGTCGCGGTATCGTTACGGATGATGAGCGCCCGCTGTTCGGCTTCGGAGAGCCGGTTCAGTCGCGACAGGCGGATGTCGGGATCGGCAAGCACCGCGTCGAGCACCCGCAGGTAGCGATCGGCGATGCGCTCAATCGTGCACTGCTCGAACAGATCTCGCGCGTAGACCAGCGCGCCGGTCAGGTGTGAGCCGTGGTCGACGAAATGCAGTTCGAGGTCGAACCGGACGATATCGGTGTCCATCCCGAACGGTTCGGCCTGCGCGCCCGCCAGCCGGAGCTTTTCGCTGGGGGCGCTGAGCAGCTGGAAGATGACCTGCGTCAACGGGTTTCGGGCCAGGTCGCGGTGCGGCGCCAGCTCGTTGACCAGCTGTTCGAACGGCAGATCCTGGTGAGCGTAGGCGCCCAGGGCTACGGAGCGGGTGCGGGCGAGCAGTTGGGTGAAGGTCGGGTCGTCGCCGCAATCGGTGCGGATCACCAGGGTGTTGACGAAGAATCCGATCAGTTCCTCCACCTCGGCGCGCGCACGTCCCGCGATCGGCGTGCCGACGGCGATGTCGTCGGAATCGGTGTCGCGCGCCAGCAGTGCCTGGAAGACCGACAGCAGCGTCATGAACAGCGACACCCGATTGGTCCGGCTCAGCAAGCGCAGTCGCTGGGTCACCTCGGCGGGAACCACGAAATGGTATGCGCCGCCGGCGAAGGTCGGCACGGCGGGACGGGCGTGATCGGTCGGCAGTTCCAATGCCGTCAACCCGGCCAGTTGGTCACGCCAGTAGTCCAGCTGTTCCCGCAGCGCCGCACCGGTCAGCCACTCGTGCTGCCACACCGCGAAATCCGCGTATTGGACGGGCAATTCGGGGAGGTCGGGTGGGGTGCCGGTCCGGCAGGATTCGTACAGGGCGTTCAGGTCGCGTAGCAGGACACCGGTGGACCAGCCGTCGGTCACGATGTGGTGCAGGGTGACCAGCAGGACGTGGTCGTCGGCGGCGAGCCGGACCAGGCACGCTCGCAGCAGCGGGCCCGTGGCCAGGTCGAAGGGGGTCCGTGCCTCTCGCAGCGCGTGTTCGGCCGCGGCAGTGACCGGATCGGGCGCGGCGGCGACGTCCACCACCGGCACGGGCATCGGGCCGGGCGATCCGATCACCTGCCGTGGTGCTCCCGCGTCGTCGGCGATGACGGTGCGCAGCACCTCGTGCCGGGCCACCAATTGTTCGAAGGCCCGCCGCAGTACGTCGGCGTCGACCGGGCCGGAGAGGCGGTAGGACATCGGCACGTTGTAGAACGGGCTGCCCGGCATCAGACGGTCCAGGAACCACAGCCGCTGCTGAGCGAACGACAGCGGCAGCGGCGCCGACCTGTCGACCGGCGTGATCGACTTTCCCGGCGTCATGGGGTGACCCGCTGCCCGGGAACGGCACCGGTGTCGGTGCGGCGAGGCCGAATATCGGTCCACACCGTATCGATGTGGGACAGACATTGGGGGCGGGTGCCGCGTGCGCCCGTCGCCCGCCAGCCGTCCGGCAGTGGGCGGGACGCGGGCCAGACCGAATACTGTCCGACGTCGTTGCGGACCACCAGATACTCGTCGAATCGGCTCATTGCCCGAACCCACCTGTCACCGTGGCACTCCCTTTCGGTCGATGCGAAACGGCCCGCCGGGGCCCGGAATCGATCGTGCGCCAGGCCGCCGTCAAGCTTCCGACACGACGATTGCCCACGTGTTCACGGAAAGCCGAAGGCAGGGGACACATCCGCGCACCGCCGCGGAGCGAGTACGGGAACCGGCTCGAACCCGCGCTCGCGAATCGAGCCGAACGCCGCGCGCCGCCGGGCGAACTCGATCTCGCCGAACCGGATCCGTACTCGCCCCGCATCCGGCGGCTGGGACGCGGATGCGCTCGCGGTTCGCGAGAGAGATTGCGGCACAGCCGCAAACGTGGCATGCCAGGCCGGAGGCCGACAATCGAGACGCGATCACTGTGGCCGAGAACGGAGTTCGACTATGTCCGACCCATCCACCCCATCGGAGTCGACGCCGCCCGCGGACATCATCGCGGAATCCTGGCGGAAAACGCTCGGGGTGGCCGATGTCGGGGACGACGACGACTTCTTCGAACTCGGCGGCGATTCGATCATGGTCACCCGGATCGTGTCGTTCCTGCGCCGCGAATTGGGCGTCGAGGTCGACATGCTGCAGGTCTGGGACACGCCGATCTTCGGTGAATTCCGGGAGGCGGTCGAGCAGTTGCTGTCCCAGGAGACGGTCGGGTGAACGAGCAGACCGTAGCCGGGCGCCGCCCTGTCGAGCTGGACGCCGCATTCCTCGCCGATCCGTATCGGCTCTACGAGCGACTGCGCACCGAGGCGCCGGTCTGTGTCGCGGACATCCCCGGCGGCGAACGTCTCTGGTTGGTGACGCGCTACGACGATGTGCGGGCGGCGCTGACCGACCCGGCGATCGCCAAGGACTCCGACGAGATCATGCGCATCGCCCGCGGGCGCGGCATCATCGACACGATGGGCGAGAGCCTGCGCACCCACATGCTCAACTCCGATCCGCCCGTGCACACCCGGCTGCGGCGGCTGGTCTCGACGGTGTTCACGCCGCGCGCCGTGGAACAGTTGCGCCCCCGCATCACCGAGATCGCGGACGAACTCGTCGCCGGTCTGGTCGGCCGGGACGAGGCCGACCTCCTCGCCGAATTCGCCTACCCGCTGCCGCTGACCGTGATCTGCGAACTGCTCGGCGTCGACACCGCCGACCGGGACGACTTCCGTCGCTGGAGCGCCGCGATCGTCGGCACCACCGGGGGCTTCCGGGAAATGCGCGCCGCCGCCAAAGCCATGCAGGCGTACCTGGTTTCGTCGGTGGCCCGCAAACGCGAACAGCCCACCGATGATCTGCTGGGTCGGCTGGTGCACGCGCGGGATGGTGACGACGCCCTCAGCGAACGCGAGCTGGTGTCGACGGCGTTCCTGCTGCTGTTCGCCGGGCACGAGACCACGGTCAACCTCATCGCCAGCGGCACTCTGGCGCTGCTGCGCAACCCGGACCAGCTCGCCTCGCTGCGCGCCGACCGGACGCTGTTGCCCGCCGCGATCGAGGAGTTCCTCCGCTACGAGAGTCCCGTCAACATCACCTCGACGCGATACACCAAGCAGCCCACGAGGATCGGCGGTGTCGATATCCCCGCGGGCGAATTCGTCGTCGTAGCCCTCACTTCAGCGAACCGCGACCCGGTCCGCTTCCCCGACCCCGACCGGGTCGACATCACTCGCCGACCGACCGGCCACGTCGCCTTCGGCCACGGCATGCACTACTGCCTCGGCGCACCGCTGGCCCGGCTGGAGGCGGAGATCGCCTTCGGCCGTCTCTTGGACACGTTCGACCACCTCGCCTTGGCGGTGGATCCGGATGAGCTCAGCTGGCGGCTCAGTGCCCATATCCGCGGCTTGTCCAGCCTTCCGGTTGCCCTGCGCGCCAACGGCACTCCGTGAGCGAGCACCGAGAGCGAGATACCACCTTCGAGGCCATAACGCTCACCCGTCGCGAGCCGAGGACCAGGTGACCCAATGCCGCCGTCCCGATCGAGCGGACTCGCGCGCCCGAGGGACGGTCGGCGGGTATTCATCTCGCTTCGGCGGCCGCGAGGCGGTTCGCCGCGTGGTCTATGAGACTGCGAAGGTCGGGGTGGTTGAAAAGATCGGTGGGGCCTATGACATCGCCGAGGGTTCGGTTGATCTGGGTGACGATGGCCATGGCTCGGACCGAATCTATGCCGTGATCCGTATGCGTCGCGTCGAGATCGAAATCCGTGTGGGGCCGGGCGAGGACTGTCGACATCGCCTGAAGCACAGCGGCATTCGCTACCTCCCAGGGGGAGACACCGGCTGGGTCAGCGGACGAGAGTTCGGCGGGTTCCTCGGCGGCGGTTGGGGATTGGGGGTTCGCGGTCGGGACGGAGCCGAAGACCGTGTCGTTGTCGGTGTACCAGTGAGCCTTTCGCTCGAAGGGATAGGTGGGGAGGGAGAGACGGGAGCCGGGCGTGGTCCATTGCGCGCGCCAGTCGACATCGGCGCCGGACAGGTAGGCGGTGGCGATGTCGGGGAGGGCCGAGGTGGGAGGGTGTGTCGCGGTCAGGGCGGCGTGTAGTTCTTCGTGAGTGTGGGCCAGGAAGACCGCTCGGTGCGGGAAGTGGTCGCGGTGGACCTGGAGATGGTGCGCCAGGTGCGCGAGCGGGGTCGTGGCGCCGGTGTCGGTGAGCCACTGGGCCAGTTGGGTGCGGCGGGCCGCGAGCGCGGTCGGGGTCGGCGCGGACAGGGGGATGACGAAGGGGCCGTGCGCGCGGGGACGCGGTTCGGGGGCGGTGGCCTGCGGGGCTTCCTCGAGGACGACGTGGGCGTTGGTGCCGCTGAAGGCGAAACTCGATACGGCGGCGCGGCGAGGGTGGTCGGCGTCCGTATCCCATTGCCGCAGTTCGGTATTGACGACGAAGGGCGTGTCGTCGAAATCGATCAACGGGTTCGGGTGGGTCAGGTGCAAGGTGGCGGGGAGTTGGCGGTGGCGCATGGACAGCAGCACCTTGACGACTCCGGCCAGTCCGGAGGCGGCGGCGGTGTGACCGATATTCGTCTTGACCGTGCCGATGGCGCAGAAGCCGGTGCGGCTCGTGTGTTGGGCGAACGCCGTTGTCAGCGCCTCGATTTCGATCGCGTCACCGAGGCGGGTGCCGGTTCCGTGGGCCTCGAGGTAGCCGAGGGTCGCCGGATCGACACCGGCCCGGTCGAGGGCCTCGAGCACCACGCGGGTCTGGGCTCGCCCGCTGGGGGCGGTGAGGCCGTTGGTGCGGCCGTCCTGATTCACGGCGGTGCCTTTGATGACGCCGTGGATGTGGTCGCCGTCCCGAAGGGCGGCCGCGAGCGGTTTCAGGACGAGGGCGACGACGGCCTCACCCGGGCCGAAACCGTCGGCGGCCGCATCGAAGGTTTTGCAGCGCCCGTCGGCGGCCAGCATGCCGCCGCGCTCGGCGACCGTGAAGTAGTCCGGGTCGAAGGTGAGGAATACGCCACCCGCGAGGGCGGTCTCGCATTCGCCGGAGATGAGGCTGCGCACGGCCAGATGCAGGGCTACCAGCGATGACGAGCACGCGGTGTTGACCGTCATGGTGGGTCCGGTGAGGTCCAGGAAATAGGCGATGCGCCCGGCCAGTACCGACGCCTCGTTACCCCAGAACACCGAGGCCGGTTTGGCCACGCCCGCCGCGCTCATGCGGGCCAGGTATTGACTCGGCCCGGCGCCGACGAAGACACCGCACGGGCGGCCGCGCAGCTCGGAGGCCGCATAGCCCGCCTCCTCGAGCGCGAGCCAGGACTGCTCCAGGAACAGTCGCTGTTGCGGGTCGGTGAAGTCGGCCTCGGCCTCGTCCAGACCGAAGAACCGTGCGTCGAAACCGGATACATCGTCGAGGAAGCCGCCTTCGCGGCAGCGTCCGGTGGCGGCCCAGCGGTGCGGCGGCACCGGGCCGATCGAGCAGACGCCGTCGGCCAGGTTCCGCCAGAACTGGTCGAGATCGGCGGCGCCCGGGAAACGGCCCGACATGCCGATCACTGCGATGTCCGTGTCGCGGGCGGGGTTCGGCCGAGGGGTGTGCGCCTCGCTGTCGCCGGACGGCCGCGCAGGCGGTTTCGTGGCCTGACCGCGGTGTGTCTCCGCCGAACCGTTCGGGGCGGGCGGGGTTCCGTTGCTGTGCTGGCTCGCGGCCAATACCCGTTCGCCCATCGAGCTCGCGGTAAAGCGTTGCGTGACAACCGATTCGGATTCCCCCGGTCGCGTACTCGATGCCGGGTCCGTATGGCTGATCGTGGCGGGCTCGGCCGAATCGGGCATGGTCACGACGACACGGCCGATGAGGTCGCGGTTGTCCTTGAGGGCGTACGCCTCGGCGATTCGATTGAAAGGCACGATGTGGGCGACGGTCGGGGTCACCGCGCCTCGGGCCAGATGATCGGCCGCGATAGACAGGTAGTGGGTGCGCTGTTCGGGGTGGCGGCGGAAGTACTTCTTCGTGTTGAAGCTGTGGAAACTCTGGTTGTCGACCAGGTGGGACAGGTCGAGCCCGGCGGTGGCCTGGAGGCCGAAGACCGCGGTCTCGACGTAGCGGCCCTCGGGGGCGAGGACGTCGAGGCCCTGTTGGATCGCGTTGCCGCCCTGGGTGTTGACGACCACGTCGACACCCGCGCCCGATGTGCGGCGCAGGACCTCGGATACGACGTCCGTCCACCGGTGATCGATGGCGTCGGCGATGCCGAGCCCGCGCAGGTATTCGATCTTGTGGGCGGTGCTCGCGGTGGCGATCACCTCGGCACCGGCGAGGCGGGCGAGTTGGATCGCGATCAGCCCGTTGGTGCCGGTGGCCGAGGGAATCAGCACGCGGTCGCCGGGCTGGACCGCGGCACGTTCGAAGGCGAGGTACATGGCCAGGAACGCGACCGGGAAACCGCAGGCTTGTTCGTGGCTGACCTGCGGTGGCTTGGCGATCACGAAGTCCGCGTCGGTCACCACCAGCGTGGCCTGGCCGCCGAATCGCGGTCCGGTCAAAGCGATCACCTCGTCGCCGACGGCGAATCGGGTCACACCCGCGCCGACTCGCGCCACGACGCCGGACACCTCGACACCCGGGGTGCACGGGAAGTCCGGCATGGTCGGATACAGGCCCTTGGCGAAGAGGAAATCGGAGAAGTTGATCGGGAACGCGCGTACCCGGATCTCGACCTCGCCGGGGCCCGGTGCGACGGGTTCGACGGGGACGACTCGCAGATCCCTTGGGTGGCCCGGCTTTTCGAATCGAACGGCTACCGGTGTAACGAGCGTTCCCGCCGACACGGACCCGTTGGTGGGGGCGGTGTGCGCCGGGGTGGGTTGTTGCGGCAGGAGTCCGGTCAACCGGTCGGCATGCCGTTTCGCGATGAAGTCGGACAGGTCGGCGACGGTGGGGTGATCGAAGACCACGATCGTCTTCAGGGTGGTGCCGAGGGCGTCGTTGAGTCGATTGGTGAGCTCGACCGCGACGATCGAGTCGACGCCGAGGTCCGAAAGCGGTGTGTGCGTGCGGATTTCGTCGACAGGTACGCCGAGACAACCCGCTACCTGTTCGGTGACGGTCGTTCGGACGACCTCTTCGAGTGCGCGGGTGTCGCCGTTCGTTTCCGGGGACGCCGCCCGCACAGGTCGCGGATCCGGTGCCGATGTGCCGGGACCGTGGACCACGAGCCCGTCGGAGTGTTCGTCCGCCGACCGGGAGGGTGATGTCGGCCGGTCGGACAACACCGTACGCGCCGGATCGGTTGCGGCGTCGAGTCGCGCTCCGGAGGGCCGGTGGGCGGTCAGCACGTGCTGGGTCAGGTGTTCGGGGGCGGCGGAGCCGAGAGTGGACACGTCGGTGAAACCTCTATCCTCCAGGCGATTACGCCACAGATGGGTGTCGAGCAGCGGGGAGCCGGGCAGGCGACGGCCCTCGTCGTGGTGCCGCCACCAACCGTCGAGGAGGCCGAAGGTTACGGTGTGGAACGGTTGCACCGCGGTGACCTCGGTGAGGACCAGCATGCCGCCGGGGGCCAGCAGGTCGAGGACGCTGTCCAGGACGGCGTCCAGGTCGTGGGTGGCGTGCAGGACGTTGCCCGCGAGTACGACGTCGTAGGAGCCGGATTCGAAACCTTGTGGGCGCGTCGGCTTTTCGATGTCCAGTCGACGGAAGCGCATCGGAATACCTTGGCGTGGCACGGATCGCTCGGCCCGGCGCAGCAGTCCGGCGGAGATGTCGGTGAAGTCGTATTCGGCGTCGATTCCGGCGGCGGCGAGCGCCGCCAGGACCGGTTCGGTGGTGGCGCCGGTCCCGGCCCCGACCTCGAGAACGCGCGTCGGACGCGCGTCGGCGATGCGGCGGGCGACGATCGCGTTGCAGTAGTCGGTCAACTGGGTCCGGTAGGTGGCTGCCACGGCATCGCTGGAGCCCTCCGGGAAGAGGACCTCGGTCGCGGGACGGGTACCGGCGAGGACCTCGGGCAGCGCCGACACACAACGGATCACCAGATCCAGCTGCGCGGTGAGCGTGGGGAAGTCGGCCCGCAGGGTTTCCGGACGCGGCGCCCGCACCGCCGCGGCCGTTCCGGTACACTGCCCGGCGTCCTCGATGAGCAGACCGTGCCGGGTGAGGATGTCCAGCAGGGCATGCACGAGGGGATAGCGTTCGGGCACGGCCCCGAGCCGAGCGATGATGTCCGCGCGGGAACGGTTTTCGCCGGAGGCGGGCAATGCTGGGGCGCACACCTGCCGGACAGCGGCGGCGATGTAATCGTCGAGCGCGGCCCGCGCCCGTGGGTCGGCGTCGAAGCGCGGCACCGGATCAGGGCGCGGCGCAGGGGTTTCCAGGACGCCGATCGAATCCAGGACGGGCCGGTCGGCACGTACGACGACGACTTGCCGCTCCCCGTAGGCCAAGACGCGCTCGATCGCCAGCATGCCTTCAGCGGGCGTCAACGGCACATAGCCGCGGGCACGCAGGCTCCGCTGATACTCGGGCGACGCCACTCGGCCGACACCCGACCACGGTCCCCAATTCACCACGTGGACCGGGAAGTCGCAGCGGGCGGCCAGGCGATGGGCCAGGGCGTCCTGGGCGGTGGACGCGGCCGCGTAGTTCGCTTGCCCGGCGGCGCCGGTGAACGACTGCACCGAGGACAACACCAGCAGGAAATCGAGCGGTTCGCCGCTCAGTTCCCGGCCCAGCACGCGGGTGCCCGGCACCTTCGGCGCCAGCACCGCCTCGAAGGCGCGCTCGGACAGGCGTTCCACGCTGCCGTCCCGCAACACCATGGCCGCGTGGATCACGCCGTGGATGCGACCGGACGCGGAAGCCTTATCGATCACTGCCCGCACCGCGTCGGCATCGGTGAGGTCCGCGGGCCAGTACTCGGGTTGGCCGCCGAGGCGGGTCAACCGGGTCAGGGCGTCCTCGATGCGCTGGTCGCGTGGACCGCGGCCGACCAGGAGCAGGCGGGCGGACACCCGCTGCGCCAGATATTCGGCCAATGCCAGGCCGATTCCTCCGGCTCCCCCGAAGATCACGTAGTGACCGCCAGGACGGAACACGCTGTGTCGCACAGGAATCGACGGGATCGGCCGGAGCCGCCGGACCAGGCGACGGCCGCCGGCCAGAGCCACGTCCCGATTGTCCGGGTGAGACGGTTCGGTGAGCAGCGCGTCGACGATGCGGGTCAGTTCGCCGGGTTCCGGTCGGGTCCCGACGGCCACTCCGATGTCGACGCAGTTGACGCCGAGCCGCGGATACTCCCGGGCCAGGGACTTCGTGAAGCCGACCACCGCTGCCGCCTCCGGGTTGCCGATCAGGCGTCCGGCGGCGTCGGAGGCGTCGTTGACGACGACCCGAAGGGTGACGCCGGAGAGGTGACCGGCGTCTGCCAGTGCTCGTACGAGCCGGAACAGCAACAGCGCACCGGTTTTCGTCGATTCCGATTCGGACGGGTCGTCCCTAAGAGCGCTGAGGAACCAGATCTGGTCGATTCGTTCGGTCGCGCGGAGGAAGTCGGTCAGACCGCTGCCGGGATCGTCGGCGTCGACCTCCCAGGTGTCGTCGTTCACACGCTGGTTGCGTGTCCCGACCACGAGCCGCTGAATCGGTCCGTCGTGCCGGTCGGCCAATGCGGCGGCGAGGCCGAACGCGTTGCCGCGCTGGACGATCAGCCAGTTTCCGTGGGAGTCACCGGGGTTCGCGGTGGGTTCGGCCTGCCACTCGGGGCGATACAACATCCCTTCGAGCGGATCGGGTGCCTCGCGAATCGTCACACCCGTGAAGCGGACGCAGACGCGGCCCGACTCGTCGGCGATCACCACATCGTGCTCGGTATCGCGCCTCGTCACATGGACGTAGCCGCGGGTGGGTGGTTCGGCGAAGCGCTCGATACGGTCGACCGCGAACGGCAGCCGGGTGGTCGATGGTTCGGCTCCCTGTGCGGCCGTGAGAACGGTGACGGCCTGGAGGGCGGCGTCGAGCACGGTCGCCGGTCGCTCGGCGTCGACGCGGGCCAGCAAGTGGCCTTCGCCCGCGCGGGCGGCGCGAATCCCGCGGAAGGCGGGACCGTACTCGATGCCGATGCGTTCGAAGGTGCGATAGACGTCGGAGTCCCGAATCTCGTTGGGGCACCGGCTCGCGACGCGGTCCGGATCGAGGGGTTCGGGGGCGGAACCGTCGTCCGGGATCCACCGGCCCGTGGAGTGGACGGTTTGGTCCGGCTCGGTGCCGGTTCGGATCTCGTGGCGGAATTCGCCCGCGGTCTCGGTCAGGTGGATGGATACCGTCGTTCCCGTCGCCGGGACCTCCAGCGGACGCAACCAGCACAGGTCGACGACGTGGCGCAGTTCGGGCCGATGCTCGGCGACGGCGGCCGCGGCCAGTTCGAGTTGCACCACTCCGGCGACGACATTCGCGCCCTGAACCACGTGATCGCGGATCAAGGGGTCATCGGGCGACAACCGGACATCGAAGGTGACCTCGGTGGGTGAACTCGCACTGCCGGAGGTCTTCGACGACGGCGGGAGGGCAGCGCCGTTGGCCTGCGGAGCGGGTTGCGGGGCGCGGTCTTCCGGAATCCAGTAGCGGTCCGGCGCGAAAGGATAGGTGGGCAGGCCGACTCGTCGAGGCGAACGGTTCCGGTGCAGGAGGGCCCAGTCCACGTCACCGCCCGCTATCCATCGGGCCGCGGGATCGGACTCCGGGAGATCTGAGGGCTCGGCGTCCGGGTCCGGCGTACCGGTGAGCGAATGGGGCCCGGGCACACCGGTTTCGGCGAACGCGGAGAGTTCGGCCGCGAGGACGCCGAGGGAGGCGGTGACCACAGCCAGCCGGTGCGCCATGGGTTCTCGGCCGACCTGGAGGGTGTAGGCGATATCGGCCGGGTCGCCCGCGGTGGCGCAAGCGGTCGCGAGTGCGGCGGCGTAGGCGCGCAGTCGTTCCGGGGTTCGGGCCGACAGCACGAATATCTGCTCCCCCGAGGACGGTGCGGAAGTTGTTGCGGGAGGGAGGTATTCCTCGAGCAGCACGTGGCCGTTGACGCCGCCGAAACCGAAGGAGCTCACGCCAGCGCGTCGCGGTTGCTCGGTGCCGTCGGCGGTACGCGGGCGGGGCCAGGGCAATTCACGGTCGGCGATGGTCAAGGGGCCGCCGTCGAGACGGATCTGCGGGTTCAGCTCGTGCAAGTGCAGGTTGGCGGGGATACGGCCGTGCCGCATCGCGAGGATCACCTTGACGATGCCCGCGATGCCCGCGGCCGCCTCCGCGTGTCCCATATTCGATTTGACGGAGCCGATGATCGTGGTCGGGGTGGTCAGGCGGGGACGGCCCGCGCGGTCGCGCAGTTCGCGGAAGGCCCGGTGGATGCCGTTGATCTCGATCGGGTCGCCCAATGCCGTTCCGGTGCCGTGCAATTCGAGGTACCCGACCGTGGCGGGATCGATGCCGCCCTCCTCGAAGGCGGCCACGATCAGGTCGGCTTGGGCGTTCGGGTTGGGGGTGGTGAGGGTGTTGACCCTGCCGCCGTGATTGACGGCACTGCCGCGGATGACGGCGTGAATGTGATCGCCGTCGCGCACGGCCGCCGACAGCGGTTTCAGCAGCAGCGCGCCGACGCCCTCGGCCCGCACGTAGCCGTCGGCGGCGGCGTCGAAGGTACGGCATCGTCCGGTGGGGCTGAGCATCCCGGCGCGGGCGAAGGAGATGTACACCATGGGTGCGAGCAGCAGATTCACCCCGCCGACCAACGCGGTGTCGCAGCTGCCGACGCGCAGGGATTCGACGGCCGAACGCAGTGCCACCAGGGAACTGGAGCAGGCGGTGTCGATCGGGAAGCTCGGGCCCTTCAGGTCCAGCAGATAGGACACCCGGTTGGCCAGGATGGCGTGGAACATCCCGGTGGTGGTGAAGGCTTCGACCGGTACCCCTGCCTCCCGCAACAACTCCTGATAGTCGTGCGAGCCGACGCCGACGAACAGTCCGGTCCGCCCGTGGGCCAGTTCGGCGGGCCGGTACCCGGCCTCCTCGATCGCGCGGTACGCGGTTTGCAGGAACAGTCGCTGTTGCGGATCCATCAGACTGGCCTCGCGCGGCGTGATGCCGAAGAAGGCGGCGTCGAAAGTGTCCACCTCGGGCAGGAATCCGCCCCAGCGGCTATTGGTGCGGCCCGGGCCCGGGGTGGGGTGGTAGTTGTCGCGCCAGTCCCAGCGTTGGGCGGGAATCTCGGTGACGAGGTCGTCACCCGCCGCGAGGTGACGCCAGAATTCGTCGGGGTCACGGCTGCCGGGCAGGGTGGCGTGCATGCCGATGATCGCGATCGGTTCCGGCCCGGATTGCGCGGTGTCGCCGGGGACGGTCTCGGCGGGTGGCGCTGATTCGGTCGTGGTTTGGGTGGGCGTGGTCGCGGTCGGGGTGGCCGCGGTGTCGGCCAGTGCGCTGGCGATCGCGGCGGGATATTCGGATCGGAGGTGGTCGGCGACCGCTCGGACGGTGGTGTATTCGAAGAACAGGGCCGGGGTCAGGTCGATGTTCAGGCGTTTGCTCAGCTGGTTGGCCAGGCGGCCGAAGGAGAGGGAGTCGAAGCCGTAGTCACCGATGGCGCGGTCGGAGCGGATCCGGTGAGGTGCCAGACCGGCGATATCGGCGATATCGGCGATGACGAGATCGTGCACCGCGGTGTCCGGGATCTGTTGTTCGCCTGTCCCCGTGGACTTTTCGCCGTCGTGGCTGTCAGCGCCGAGTTCACGAGCCACTGCGGTGCCGTCGCCGCGGACGTAGACCAGATGAGGTGTGCCGGTGCGGACGGCGGTTCCGAGGGCGGCCAGACCTTCGGCCGTGTCGAGCGGCTCCATGTCGAAGACCGCCCGGAGTCGTTCGGCGACTTCGGCATCCACCCGCATCCCGCCGTCGGCCCACAGGGGCCAGCCGATGGAAACGGTGCGCTGACCGCGGTCGGTGCACCACTCGGCGTAGGCGTCGAGGAACGCGTTGGCGTACGCGTACGGCGCTTGCGCGACGCTGCCGAGCGCGGCCGCCGCCGAGGAGAACAGGCATCTGACCTCGAGCGCGCGGCCGGACAGGGCCGCGTCGAGCTGGACCACGCCGAACGCCTTCGCGGCCGCCGCCGCGCGCATGTTGTCGGCGCTCTGGCGGACGAGGTAGTCGTCACGCAGGACGGCGGCGCAGTGGAAGAACCCGTGCAGCGCACCGAATTCGGTGTCCGCGGCAGCGACGGCGGCGTGGGCGCCGGCGGCGGTGGAGATATCGGCCTGAAGGTAGCGGCCCTCGCCGCCGAGTTCGGTCACGCGATCGAGTACCGCCCGAGCGCGTGCGTCCTGCGGCGAGCGGCCGACGAGGACCACCCGCGCTCCGGCCGTTCGCGCCAGCCACTCCGCGACGAGTGCGCCCAAGCCCCCGACGCCACCCGTGATCAGGTAGACACCGCCGCGGCGGAGTTCCGGGACGTCGGGCGACGGGGTGGAGCGCCGCCAACGACGCACGTCGCGGCCTTCGGCCGTCGCCCGTACGTGGGTCCCGTCGGCCGCGCCGAGGGCCTCGGCGATCAACTGTTCGGTGGACTCGCCGTCGAAGTCGGGGAGCTCCACCAGGACGTGTGAGATCCGGGTACTCTCGCGGGTCGCCGTGCGCAGCAGACCGCCGAGCGCCCGATGCGGCGGTGAGGCCGCGGGGATTCCGGCGACGACGCGAACCCGCCGCGTGCCACCAGCTCGGACGAGTGCCCGGATCAGGTGGAACATCGGCAGGACGGCCTGCTCGAACGCGGCACCGAAATCAGTTGCGGTGCCGAATGATTCGGGGCATGCGGCAATCACCGTTTCGACGGGCCCGATCGCCGCGAGGACGGCTTCGATGTCAGACTCCGACAGCGGATCCAGCAGGTAGCGGCCCGCCCCGGCGGTGGCGAACTCGGTTCCCGGGGTGGCGAGCACGGCGGAGCCTCGACGGCCGGTTCGTCGATCCAATTCGTCCAGCAGACGCTCCCCCAGCGCCGGTGTCGAGGCAACGATCAGCGTGCGACCGGGATCGCGGCGCTGATCTCGTTGCGCCGTAACCCATTCGGGGACGAACCAGGATCCGGTTCGGTCGGGTGCGGCCGTGGACTGCCAGGGGCGCAGCCACAGGTCGGTGACCTTCACCAGGACGCGACCGTCCGCGTCGGCCAGGCTGACGTCCAGTTTGGTGCCGTCGGGCGTGGACTTGCGGACGACGACGTGCGCGTAGCCGGATTTCGGTGTGCCGCCGTGCACTTCGACGGATCCGGCCGAGTAGGGCAGGTGCAGCCGGTCGGTGCGCAGGGCGAGGAGCCACAGGCTCGCTTGCAGCGCGGCGTCTAGCATGCCGGGATCGAGCAGGTGGCCGGTGGCGGGGGTGGGCAGGCGCAGTTCGGTGAGGGCCTCGTCGTCGGTGTACCTCAGTTCGGTGATGCCCTGATAGGAGGGGCCGAGCGCGAGTCCGCGGCGGCGGATCTCGGGGTAGAACTCGGCGGCGGTCCTGGTCGTCGAGCAGCGGGCGCGGATCGCGGCGATGTCCAACGGCTCCGGGGAGACGTCGGTCGAGGTCTCCAGCAGGCCGGTGGCATGGACCGTGCCGGTCGATCGGTCGGTCAGCTCGAATGTGTTGCGCTGACCGATGTTCGACAGTTCCATCCGGACCGTTCGCGGTTGCGGGACCGCGATCGGCGCGTACCAGACGGTATTGCGCACACGGAACGGGACGTCGATGTTCGCGGCCGCGCGTACCGCTTCCACATAGGCGACGGCGGGCAGGATCGGGACATCGTCCACGCGGTGGTCGTCGAGTATCGGTTCGGCACCGGTGAATTCGATGGTCGAGCCGGTGGCGTCCGGTATACCAGCGAGTGGTGTGGGGACCGCTTGCGCGCCTCGGGCGGGTGCGGCGTCCGGCAGCCAGCAGCGTTCGGTGGCGAACGGGTAGCCGGGCAGCCGAACGTGCGGCATGGGTGTGGAGTACAGCCGCTCCCACGGCACGTGCGCGCCCTCGACCCACAGCGCGGCCAAGGTGGCGAGGTCGCGGGCCGCGAGTGCGGTGGCGATCTCGTTCTCCCACATGTCGTCCGGACGCGGACCGGTGCCGGTTCCGGTCAGCCGGTGCGGGGCGGGCAGCGGGCGGTCCTCGGCGACCGCGCGGAGAAGGTCGGTGAGCGTCGCGGTCTCCTCGACCAGAAGGGCGAGTCGGTCGTCCAGCGGCTCACGGCGCACCTGCAGTTGATAGGCGAGTTCGGAGACGCGGTAGTCGCCCGCGCGGCCCTCGATCGCCCGAGCCAGTCGGGCGCAGTGGGCCCGCAGTCGTTCCCGGTCGGTCGCCGAGACCACCACGAGGTGCGTGCCCTGGGCGGGCCCGCGCACTTGCTCGCGCGGCGGCGCTTCCTCCACGATGACGTGTGCGTTGGCTCCGCCCGCGCCGAAGGCGCTGATGCCCGCCCGGCGCGGGCCCGGCGCACCGTTCACCATTGGTCGGGGCCAGTCGGTGAGGCCGCGATTCACGCGAAACGGCGTGTCCGCGAAGGTGATTCGCGGGCTCTCCGGTTCGCTGTGCAGGGACGGGACGAGGCGGCCGTGCCGCAGTTGCAGCAGCACCTTGGTCAGCCCGGCGAGACCCGCGGCGGATTCGAGGTGACCGATGTTCGATTTCACCGAGCCGATGGCGCAGGTGCCCGCGGGGACATCACCGAAGGCCATGGTGAGCCCGGACAGTTCGATGGGGTCGCCCAGCTGGGTTCCGGTGCCGTGTGCTTCGAGGTAGCCGATGGTGTCCGGGCCGACGTCGGCGTCGGCGAGGGCGCGGCGCACGACCTGGGCCTGTTCGACCGGGTTGGGGACGGTGAATCCGCTTGTGCGGCCGCCGTGTCCGACGGCGGATCCCTTGATGACGCCGAGGATTTCGTCACCGTCGGACAGCGCCGCGCGCAGCGGCTTCAACACCACCGCGCCCACGCCCTCGCCTGGGACGAAGCCGTCGGCGGCCGCGCCGAAGGTGTGGCAGCGTCCGGTCGGGGAGAGCATCCGGAGTTGGGCCAGCCAGTCGAATTTGACCGGATGCAGGTAGAGGTTGACCCCGCCGACCAATGCCATCTCGCATTCACCGCGAACCAGGCTGTGCGCCGCGAGGTGGATGGCGGTCAGCGCCGCCGCGCATGCCGTGTCCACCGGCATGCTGGGTCCGCGCAGATCCAGCCGATAGGAGACTCGGTTGGCGATGGCCCATTGATTCGAGGGCGGAACCATCGGATCGTCGGGCCGCCGCCGGGTGTCCAGGTACGGGTAGGTCTGGGTGGTGACGCCGACGAACACGCCGACCGCGCGGGCTCCGGGCTGGTCGGGGTCACCCAAGCGCAGCGGTGGGTAGCCCGCGTCTTCCAAAGCGTGCCAGGCGGTTTGGAGGAACAGGCGCTCCTGCGGGTCCATCGCGGCGGCGTCGCGGGGCGAGATGCCGAAGAACAGCGGATCGAAGGCGTCGACGTCGGTGAGGAAGCCGCCCCAGCGGCTTTCGGGGCGGTCGCGGGAGTCCCAGCGGTCGGCGGGGACCTCGGTGATGCTGTCGCGGCCCTCGGCGAGATTGCGCCAGAAGGCGTCCAGGTCGGGGGCCTGCGGGTAGCGGCCCGCCATGCCGATCACCGCGATATCGCGGTCGCGGACCGCTGTCTCGGCAACAGTGCGCACCGCCGTTCGGGGTTCGGTCGTGGTGTTCGCGGGCTCGGCCGAGCCGTTGTCGTCGGTTGCCACGGAACCGTATCGAGACGCGAGTTCGGTCGGTCGAGCGGCGGCGATGCGGTCGGCGACCGCGGCGAGATTGCGCGATTCGAACAGAAGGGTTTCGCTCACCGGGCCCAGTTCGGCGGCGACGGTGGCGTTGAACTCGCTGACGACGATGGAGTCGAGCCCGAGTTGGTCGAGGCCGGTGTGCAGATCGATCGTGCGGGGGTCGACACCGCGCAGCGCGGCGACGCGATCCCGGACATAGCGCCGGGACAGGGCCGTCACCGACGTCGTCTCCGGCGCGGCGACAGTGGTCGCTGTGGTGGCAGCAACGTCTTTCGTTTGTGGCGCAGTGGATTTCGGCGCCGAGGAGTCGAGTTCCAGCAAGCGCAGCAGGGCCGCGGGGTCACCGTGGAGAATCGGATGCGGCCCGGAACCGGTGGCGCACAGGCGGTCCAGAATGGCCAGGCCGGTCTCGCTGGGCATGGGGCGCATGCCGTGGTCGCCGACCAGGATTCCGCCGCCGGTGGCGGCCATGCCGCCCTCCTGCCACACCGGCCAGCCGATGGAGACGCTGCGGCCGCGACGACTTCCGTTCGCGCGCAGCACCTCTCGTGCCGAAGCGAACTCGTCGAGGTAGGCGTTGGCCGTGGCGTAGTCGGCCTGGCCGGGATTGCCGACGGTCGCCACCATCGAGGAGAACAGGACGAACACGCGCAGCGGGTCGTCGCGGGTGGCGCGGTCCAGATTGATCGCGCCGAGCACCTTCGGGGCGAGAACGTCGCGCAGATCCGCGAGCGGCTTGTGCACCAGGTTTCGGTCCCGCAATACACCCGCGGCGTGGAAGACGCCGGTGACGGGGCCGAAGCGGGACCGTACCCGATCCAGTAGTTCGCCCGTACCGGCCGGGTCGGAGATGTCGCCGGAGAAGTACCCCACCCGGTCGGCGTCGGAGGTGAGATCGACATGGGAGACATCGCCTTCCGGCGTGCGCCCGACCAATGCCACTCGAACTCCGGGACGCCGGAGCAGGTGTGCGGCGACGAGGCGGCCGATGCGGCCGAGGCCGCCGGTGATCACGTAGACATCGCCGTCGGGCGACGGCTCCACGGTATGCGGTGCGGCGGCGGGCAGGGGAACGAAGCGGCGCGTGGCCCGGATGCCCAGGTGATGCCGGACGAGGTCGCCGCCGTCGTGCCGAGCGGCCTCGTCGGCGAGCACGGCCCAGGTGGCCGGATCGGCGAGGCCGCCACCGAGCGCGACCACCCGCAGGCGGACCCCGTCGGTTTCGCGGCGCAGGGTGCGCGCCATACCGGACAGCGCCGCCAGATCCGGTGGGAGCGAGCCATTGTCGTGCCGGCCGACAGCGAGAATCGTGACACCCAGCCCGAAGGCGGCCTTGGCGGCCTGCAGGGCGGCGGCGGGGCCCTCGAGGCCGCCGAGGACCAGGATCACCGCGCGCACGGGCGCACCGAACTCGGCGGTGGTGTCGAGAGCGCGCCCCCAGGCATCGGAGTCGGTGAGCGGGACGACCGAGGTTCCGGCATCGATCGTCGTGTCCGGGACGGCGCCGTCGAGCACGGCCGCGAACCTCACGGCGGGAAACGCGCCGCTCGCGGCCTTCGCCGGACCCCCTGCGGCGCCGCGTATCTCACGGAGCTGGGTCGGCGATGCCGCTATCAGGACGGGACCGGGCTCCGCTCCGATTCGGGAATCCGCGGTCACCCACTCCGCCGCTACCTCGATCACCCGCGGCTCGTCCCCGGCGGGAGCGTCACGATGCACGATGCCGTCGAACTCCGTGGTGGGCAGGGGAACGGTGACTCCGGCCGATCCGACGGGATGGTGCGACCAGTCGATATCCACTCCCCGACGCCACAATTCGAGCAGGGCGGGCGTGAGCGGGTCGGTCGCCGGAGTGCCGGCGATCGACACCGCCGGATCCGCGACGCCCGCTCCGGCGCCCACCCGTACGACGGACAACCCGTCGGGAACGGCGAAACCCGCTGTGCTGGCGTCCGATTCGACCCAGTCTCGAGGATCGCGCAGGCCGGGCGGGAACGCGTGGCGACGACGCAGCACCGGGTAACGATCCGGTTGGGCAAGATCGACTCGATCACGATCGGCCCGCGCGGCGGCCGCGGCGAGTCCGTCCGGGCCGCCGAGCAGCAGATCCAGAACCGCGGCGGGGGTCAGGACGTCGTCGAGCAGGAGGTCGACCAACTCCATTACGCGCTCGTCGGCGTCGAGCCGAGCCAGCGGTAGCGACCATTTGCTGGTGAGCCGACGCAGCGCGTGCTGGAACGCGACGGTGAGGATCAGCGTTTCGCGGGGCTGGAAGCCGGTTTTCGAGGCGACGGCAACGGGATCGCGGACGGTCCAGTCGGCGAGCCCACGCTCGTCGAGCACGCGCTGCCAGTCGTGCAGGTATTGGCGCAGGGTGCGTTGACCGGCGAGGCGGATCGCCAGGTCCAGCGCCGCGGTCAGCGTGGCGGGTGCGGGATCCGGGGTGGCGGCGAGTTCGGCGAGGTAGTCCCGGTCGAGGGCGATCGGATGGACGACTCGACCGGTCGCGGGAACCAGCACCGGGAATGCCGGTGGGCGCAGGTCCAATTGTCCGATTGCGCCCGTGGCGCTTTCGGCGGCGCTCGGGGAGTTCAGGCAGCCGAGAGCGGCGAGGGTGGGCCGGATGCCCGCTCCGATCGGAACCACCAGATCGGGGCGCAGTCCCAGGCGCAGCAGTGCGCGGACGATCAGCTCGGTGTACCGGGATCGGGCCCGCTCGCCGCCCTGGGACAGCTCGGCTCGAATGGCGGCTGCCCGCTCGGCAGGGGTCTCGCCAGCCGCGCAGTCGGTGAGGATCTCGCCGAAAGGCGCTGCGGTGAGCAGGCTTTCGAGTTCGTCCGGCGAGGGCAGCGGCAGCAGCCCGATCTCCAGTGCCCAGCCTTGCGGCTCCGCTGTCGCTGTTCCGCTCGCCTCGGACAGCAGTGCGTCGATGTCGGCGTAGGAGGCGACCAGACCGGCGAGCCGGATTCGCTGATGAGTGCGGCCGGTCGCCAACGTCTTGCAGATGTCGGCTATCGGCGCGGCCACATAGCCGTCGGCTCCGATGGCCTGCCGCCAGGAGGTCACCAGACGATCGAGTGCGGCGGGAGTGTGCGCGGACAGCAGGAAGGGTTGGCGCGCAACAGGTTCCGTCGTCGGCGATGCCGCCGCGTTCGCGGGCCGCTCCCCCACGTATTCCTCCACGACGATATGGGAGTTCACTCCCCCGAATCCGAACGAACTGACCCCGGCGCACAGCGGCGCTCCCGGTGCCGCGGGCAGCCAGTCCGACTCCGCCAACGCGAGGCGGAACGGGCTGCTCGTCACATCGATCAGCGGATTGACCGTGCGCACGTGCAGCGTGGGGACGATCCGCCGCCGCTGCATCATCATGAGCACCTTGATCAGGCCGGCCACCCCGGCAGCGCCCTCGAGATGCCCGATATTGGATTTCACCGAGCCCAGCGCGCACCAGCCGGTGTCGACGGACGCGGGCGCGAACACCTGGCGCAGCGCCTCCACCTCGATCGGATCGCCGAGAGCCGTTCCGGTGCCGTGTGTTTCGACATAGGTGATCGCGCGCGGATCCACACCCGCGCGAGATACCGCCGCGGCGACGACCGATCGTTCGGCGGCGACGGTCGGCGCGGTGATCGTGGTGCGGGAGCCGCTGTGATTGACGGCGGTGCCGCGGATCACGCCGTAGATGTGGTCGCCGTCGCGCACCGCGTCGTCGAGGCGCCGCAACAGCACCACCCCGACCCCGTCGCCGGGAACGAAGCCGTCGGCGTCCCGGTCGAAGGTCTTGCAGCGGCCGCTGGGGCTCAGCATGCGTGCCTTGGAGAAGCCGATGTACTTCCACGGCTGGGTGCTCAGATTCACCCCGCCCGCGAGCACGTAGTCGGCCTCGCCCGTCTCCAGCGCCTGCGCGCCCAGGTGGATCGCGACCAGCGACGAGGCACAGGCCGCGTCCACCGACACGCTCGCGCCGGTGAGGTCGAACGCGTCCGAGAGGCGGTTGGCGAGCAGACAGTCGTAAACGCCGAGCACGGAATGGCTTTCGATCGGCCGGTCGCTCATCTCGATGAGGTGGTCGCGCTCGAAGTTGCCGATGTAGACGGCGGTGCGCGCCGCGGCGAGCGTGGCGGGGGTGATGCCCGCGTCGTCGAGACAGTGCTGGGTCTCCTCGAGCAGCAGCCGCTGCAGCGGATCCAGGAGGCGCGCGTCTCGCGGTGTGAGGCCGAAGTATTCGTGGTCGAAGCGGTACGGGTCGTCGAGCACCCCGAGCCACTTGCTGACCGTACGATCCGGGCGAGTGATGTCGGGGTCGTAGTAGCGCGAGGCATCGAAGCGATCGGCGGGCACCTCGCGCACCGAGTCCACCCCGGCCCGCAGGTTGGCGAAGAACCGGCGATGATCGCGGGCGCCCGGCATCCGGCACCCGATGCCGACGACCGCGACCGCCATACCCGCGCTCCGGGTCGGCACCGAAGCCGGTGCGGCCGAATGCTTCCGGGGCGGAACGGGGACATCGCCGTCGGCGGCGGCGCGGATCTTGCCGAGCAGTCCGGTCAGCACCCGCCCCGGGCCGGTTTCGACCACCTCGTCGACACCTTGTTCGAGCAGGTGCCGCATGCCGGCCTCCCAGCGCACCGGGCTCGTGAGCTGATCCAGCAACAGCGGGCGGATATCGGCGTCCGGGTACGCGCGCGCGGTCACGTTCGATATCACCGGCCGGGTCGGCGGACGCAACTCCACTCCGGCGAGGAACCGCTCGAATTCCGCTCGCGCGCGGGCCATCCAGCGCGAATGAAAGGCACCACTCACGCGCAATCGTACAAATCGGGCACCGGCCGCGGTGAAAGCGTCCTGGGCGCGTGCCACCACATCCTCCGGACCCGACAGCACCAGCTGATCCGGAGCGTTGAAGTTGGCGATGTCGAGGTCGAGACCGTGGTCGGCGAGCACGGCTCGCACCGCCGACTCGCTCTTGCCGACGACCGCGGCCATTCCACCGCCGGTCGCGGCCGCCATCAGGCGGCCCCGGGCGCGTACCAGCTTCAGCCCGGTGGCGAAATCGAAGGCCCCGGCCGCCCACAGGGCGTTGTATTCACCGAGACTGTGGCCGGCGAAAAAATTTGCCGGACCGTGCTCGCGCTCCCAGGCTCGGTAGTACAGAGCATTGGCCACGAACAGTGCGGGCTGGGTGAATTCGGTGCGACCCAGATTTCCCGCGGCGTCCTCCCGGCACAATTCGGCAACCGAATATCCGAGGATTTCATCCGCCTGTGCCCTCAAATCGGGGAATTCATCGAAGAGCTCGTCGGCCATGCCCAGCTGCTGTGAGCCTTGGCCGGGAAAGACCACGGCGGTCCGCGGCGGCCGGGACGGCATGCGCGCGGCGGTCTTCGGCCGCAACGCTCGGACCTCCTCGAGGCGGCGGGACACCGGCGCGAACCGGTCCAGCAGCGGGAAGGTACGGGACGTAGAGTCCGGGCCGAAGTCGCGGGCGGCGAAGCCCGCGAGGGTGCCCGACGGCGAGAGGTCCACATAGCGCAGCCCGTCCTCCCGCTGCTCCAACAGCCGCACCGCGTCCCGGAACATGATGGGGGCGCGGAACATTCGCCACAGGTCGTCGGGAGCGGGGTCGGCGACGAAGCCGCTCGCGGCGCAGGACATGAGGCGAATCTCGGGCTGCCGCAAGGGTTCCGCGGCCAGCACGCGGAGGTAGTCGGCGCCGATGCGATCCATGTCGGCGGTGTGGAAGGCGTACCGTACGGGCAGGATCGGGCAGGTGGCACCGGCGGCCCGCAACCGCTCGCCGGCTCGCGCGATCGCCTCCGGGCGACCGGACAGCACGAAATGTTCGTCGTAGTTGATCGCGGCGAGTTCGACCTCGTCGGCCGCCGGGTCGTAGTCCTCGGGCCGGATCCCGAGCACGGCCAGCATCGCGCCCTCGGGGCAGTGCCGCTCGACCAGTCGGACCTGTTCGCTCAGGCACGCGACCAGGCGTTCCCGGTCCAGTACGCCGGCGGCGCAGGCCGCGACCGACTCGCCCAGGCTGTAGCCGAGCAGACAGTCCGGCACGATGTCCTCGGCGACGAGCATGTCGAACAGGGCCAACTGCAGCGCGGCCAGCGCGGGATGGGTGTAGCGCAACGCGTCGAACGGCGTGGCCGCGGAGACGTCGGTCCGATACAGCTCGTCGAGCAGGCCGGGAGTGCCGTGGTCGGCGAACATCGTGCCCAGCTCGCGCAGCGAACGCGCGAAAACCGGGTGGGCCGAACGCAGTTCGCGACCCATGCCGAAGTACTGCGAGCCCTGCCCGGCGAACATGAACACATTCCCGTTCGACACCGTCACCATTCCCCTTCAGCAACCGACGTTCGCGACCCGTGGAGTCGGGCACGCTCATCGTCGCGGAGGCGCGTGGCGAGGCGCGGTCACGTCCCTGACACACCACGCGATCGGTCGGCGCTGGTCAGAAGGCGGATGCGGGCACCGATGCCACTGCGCTACGGCAGCGCCCGACGGTCCCGCGGCCGTCGCTCCCCGTTGTTGTCGGTGCCCCGCAGTATCTTCGGAGGCACGGTTCGAACTCATCGCTCGTCGACTTCCCGACAGTGATCCGGAAGCACGGCGACGATTGTCGGGCCGAATATTTTCAGGAACTGAGCGTACGGACCCGACAAGGGTCGACAACTGAAATACGTTCCAAGGTTTCCTCCACTTTCGCATCGTGCAAGCATCAATTGTCATGCCCGAATCGAGTGCGCGATCAACCGACCCCAGGATATTTTCCGCAAACGAGAAGAAGGGAGCAGGCATTGCCGAAAAAGACCGGAAATACCGTTCCACCGGCGGACCGGAAATCCGGATTCGACATCACCGCCCGCACGAGAATCGGACGATTCGATGAACAGCGGTGTTCGCTTTCCGGTCGGAACGCCGCCGTCCCCGACCGCGGGTCTCCGCAACCCGCGCGTCGAGTCCGTGCAACACGCCGACCCTTCCGATCGGATCCTTACCACACAGTGTTCGGGTGGATTCACACTGTTCGGGCGGGTCGATGGCCCTGCCGCCCGGCCATGTCCGGTCTTGACAACAGTCGATCGCCGGGGTTCTCCGATTCCCGATCGATGCCCGTGCTGTTCCCGTATCGACCCTCGCCGCGCAGGTCGAGACGTGGCACTAGCAGTAGTTGTAACGTCATGTCCGAAGTAAGGTTTCTGGCATCCGTCTGTCATATCGACATCGCTTTTCCCGACGCGTCGACATAGTCGCTAACAGTCGATCCTTTTTGATCTTGCACGCCCCTAGCTCCGCTGGTATGTTTCCGGTCATGGTCGATTCTGGGGGTGAGTACGCCAAGAGGTGATCGGCTGGGATGCGCGGTAACGCGGTTGGACTCGCCGATATGAATGGTCGTCGCCGAGACCGACGGCTGTGCGAATTCGCTATCTCTACGGCGTCATTTTCGGAAGTACGCCAAACGTTTTGGCCACCGCTATTCCTTCTTTCACCGGGGGTGTCAATGATCAACGAACAGAACGATTTGGGTGCGGTCGTCCGGCGCGGCCGTCGTCGCGTCGGGCTGACGCAGCACGAGGTCGCCTCGCGTGCCCACATCAGCGTGGGCGGCCTGCGCGATATCGAACAGAACCGGGTGACCCGCCCGAGGAGCAGCACCCTGCGCCGACTGGCCGTGGCGCTGGAGCTGTCGCCGGCCGAGGTCGAGGAGTTGGTGCAACTGGGTCAACAGGGTTCGGTCCTCGCCAGCGACCTCCGCCTGCAGGTGATCGGCCCGCTCGAGGTGTGGGTCGACGGCGCCCGGATCGAACTGAACTCCGATCGGCAGCGCACACTGCTCAGCCTGTTCGTGCTCAATCCCGGTGCGACCGTGAGCGTCAGCGCGCTCGCCGACGCGATGAGCGACGGGAAGGGCGCGCCGGCGATGATCGATATGGTCCGCACCCAGGTGTCGCGACTGCGGCGCCGGCTACAGTCCAAGACCGACGGACCCAGCGTATTGGTGGCCACCCCGGGCGGTTACACCCTGCGCGTCGAGACCAATCAGCTCGACATCCTCGCCTTCCGCAAACTCGCCGACAACGCCCGGCGCGACCGGGACGCCGGACGGCTCGACACCGCGGTGGCCCAATATCGGCAGGCGATCGGATTGTGGCGCGGCACACCGCTTTCCGATCTGCCGGAACTGCAGCAGCACGCCGCGTTGGTGGAGATCAACCGCGAGATCGAGGCGGTGCTGCTCGAATACGCGGAGACCGCCGCCGAGGCCGGGCGACACAGCGAACTGCTGGTGCCATTGCGGCGCTTCGTCGACGCCAATCCGCTGCACGAGATCGCGCACGCCCGGCTGATGACCGCTCTGGCCAACGCCGGGCAACGCGCCGAGGCGCTGCGGCTGTTCGAGACGCTGCGCACGCGGCTGGCCGACGAACTCGGCATCGATCCCGACCGGGAGGTGTCCGACGCCTACCTCGCGATCCTGTGCAACGAGACCGATCATTCGCGGACCGGCGGCGCCGCGACTCCCATTCCGACCCAATTGCCCGCGGATATCCCGTGTTTCGCGGGCCGCGACCATCACCTGGCCCATCTGGACTCCTTGATCGAGGCCGGACCGCCGGACATCAGCCCGGTGATCGCGCTGCAGGGGCTGGCCGGAGTGGGTAAGACGGCCCTGGCCACGCACTGGGCGCATCGGGCGGCGGGGCGCTTCGCGGACGGGCATCTCTACGCCGATCTCGGCGCCGACGGCGCGCGCGACCCGAACGACATTCTGGGCGGATTCCTCATCGCCCTGGGTGTGCCGCCGCTGTCGATTCCGCGCGGGCTCACCGATCGGGTCGGCCTCTACCGCAGCATGCTCTCCGAACGCCAGATGCTGATCGTGCTCGACGATGCCCGGCACGCACAACAGGTGCGGCCGCTGCTGCCCGGCTCGCCGGGGTGCGCGGTCCTGGTGACCTCCCGGTATCAGATGCGCGGCCTGATCACCGCGGCCGGGGCGCACTCGATGGTGCTGGATGTCATGTCGGAGAACGAAGCTCGCATCCTGCTGCATCGCCGGATCGGATCGAGCCGGGCGATGGCCGAGGCCGAGGCCGCGGAGACGATCATCCAGCGCTGTGGCGGGCTGCCGCTGGCGTTGTCGTTGATCGCGACACGGGCGGTGATCAATGTGCGCCTGTCGCTCACCGCGATCGCCGAGCAACTGGCCGAGCACGCGCATCCGCTCGATGTGCTGGTCAGCGACGAGGACACCACCGATCTGCGGACCGCGTTCGCGTCGACCTGCGACGCGCTGAGCCGGGAGGCCGTGCAGCTGCTCACCCGGCTCGGGGGCACGACCGACCGCCGGTACGAGATCGGCACGGTCAGTAGGGAATTCGCGTTGCCAGCGGATCGGGTGGCGGCGTGGTTCGACGAGTTGGCGCGGGTGTACTTCGTCGCCGAGACGATGCCCGGCCGCTACCAGATGCACCCGCTCGTACACGCCTACGCCGCCGAACTGGCCGCCGACCGCCGCACCGAGCGCGCGGAACTGCTGCCCGCCCAGGCGTCGTGAGACGGCGGCTGGCCGGGGTCTGCGCGCCCCGGCCAGCGGCGGTTCAGCTCTTCAGGCCGCCGGAGACCTTGCTGAGCACCTCGGTGGCGAAGCGTTCGATGTTCTCCCCCACCAGCTTTCGATCGCCCGCGCCCTCGAAGCCGAGCACGATGTGAGCGGGGTTGGCGATGTCGATCAGTTCCTCCAGCCGCTCCACGCAGTGTTCGGCGGGACCGACCGGGTTCTTGTCCATCCACTCACCGAGCAGCTTCTCTCGCGCCGCTCGTCCCTCGAGCACGCGCTGCTCGAGCTGACGCAGGTGGTAGCCGTAGTTCGGCAGCTTGCGCAGATCCTCCACTTGCAAGCGAACCTTGTTGACCTCGTCGGCCCACCAGATCAGGTCCGACATCAGCTGCTTCTTGGCCTCTTCGGCGGTGTCGGCGAGGAAGCTGACGCACGTCAGCATGTGACCGATCGTCGAGACGTCGTGACCGAACGCCTCGGCGGTCTCGTTGTACAGCTCGAGCCGCGAACGGATCTCCTCGTCCTCGACGGTGGTGACAATGAGCAGCGGCAGACCCTGTTCGGCGGCCCACTGCACCGTCGACGGCGACTCACCGCCCACGTAGACCGGCGGGTGGGGAGTGGTGTACGGCTTGGGGAAGACAGGCACCGGGTCGAATCGGTACTGCGGGCCCTTGCCGCCGACCTCTTCCTGGGTCCAGGCGCCCCTCATGATGTCGACGCATTCGTGCAGCATGGCGTGCGTCTGGGACGGGTCGACATCGAAGACCTTGTAGTCGCGGGCGCAGCAGCCGCGGCCCAGACCGAGATGGAAACGCCCGCCGGAGATCTGATCGAGCAGGGCCGTGCTCTCGGCGAGCCGCACCGGATGCATGAACGGCTGAACCAGGACCGCGGTGCCGACGTGCAGGTCGGTGGTGCGGCCGAGGATGTGCGACGCCAGGGTGATGGTGTCGGGGCAGATGCCGTACGGGGTGAAGTGGTGTTCCAACAGCCAGGCACTGTGAAAACCGTTGCGTTCGGCCAGTTCCGCGTGTTCGAGGGTGGTCAGCAGCACCTCACGCTCGGACATGTACGGCGGATGTGCGGTGGTGAGCAGGACGCCCCAATCGGGCATGACGTTCTCCTAGGTTCGGCTGGTTCGGTGGGATCGGACGGCCGTACGCGGCGCCGGCATCAGAACGCCAGATCCTTGTAGCGGCGATGCTCGAGGAAGTCGGTCTGATCGACCTCGAGGACCATGCCCTTGGGGCGCACCCGGGCCGGCGCCTCGGTGGAGGCGAACCGGACCAGACGCTGGAGGGGCCGCAATCCGTCGTGCGCGCCGCCGACCCGGAAGAAGTTCGACAGCCCGAGATCGACGAAGCGCGAAACACCCCGGCGCGCGAGCGCGTCGCGGTGCTCGGTGACGTTGTCCCACGGCGCGCAGGCCACCGTCTGCACGGACGGATCGGCGTAGGCGTAGGACTCCCGCAGGTCCCGCACCGGGTGCACGATCAGGGTGCGGCCCAGGGGCGCCGCCGTGCGGGCCGCGGGCGGGGCGACGATGACCGCCGCGCGCCCGGCGGCGAAACGCACTGTGCCGTCCTCGAATTGGACGTGCAGGCGGGCCAGGTTGAGTTGCGCGGAGTCGTCGACGTCCAAAGCCCTTGGCGGCAGCAGTTTCTCGTAGCGTTCGAGGGCGGGGGCCAGTTCGGCGAGGAACCGGTCCAGGACCGTCTCCTCGACGTAGGCGCGTTGGGTGGAGAAGCAGGCGGCCTGGTCGTAGCGGCTGACGTCGTGGGCCGCGCCGAGGGCGGCGGCCTTCAGGTCGGCGTCCGCGCCCACCAGGGCGAAGCTCCACTTCGGACCGAAGGGCAGGAAGGCGGCCTCGGGCGCGGTGTGTTCGTGCGCCCACTCCAGCGCCGCCCCGCCGCCCCATGCGCAGACGGCGTCGGCGGAGCGCACCAGATCGGTGCCGCGGGGGTCGCCCTCGGGCCAGTACACGACGTTGATCGCCCGCGCCACGGGGTGATCGGGGGCCACGTCGAGAATGCTCAACGCCAGCGACATCGCGGTCACCGGATCGCCCGAGGCGACCTTGGCGACCGACACGTTCTTCGTGATCAGCGCGCGGACCAGGGACAGGATGTTCGACGACGGCACATTGCCGGGCATGATGTGCACAACCAGCCCGCGCGGGAAGGCACGCACCGTGGCCTCGTCGCTGTGCACCCATTCGTCGAGCACGAACTGGCTGCCCAGTTCCAACTCGACCAGGTCGTGCATGCGACTGTGCGAGCACAGGATCGCGGCGATCCAGTCGGCCTCGGCCTCGGCGGCCTGTTCTGAGTAGCCCATGATGGCGCGCAGCCGGGTGATGTAGAGGCGGCGCAACGTGTATTCGTCGCTGCGCCAATTCTTTCCGACGCGGTGCAGGATCGCGGTGATCTCCGACAGCGGGACGTCGGTGAGCAGATGCCGGTCCACGGCGGCCAACCTCTGGGCGAGTTCGTCGTCGAAGACGGGGAGCACGACCTCGCAGTGGTCGCCGACGCGGATCCGTTGCCGTTCGCGGCCGGAGACGCGCTTGCCGTCCACGACGAACGGCACTGTGATTGCGGTGGTGGGTGTTTCGGTGGTGGTCATCGCGCGCTCACCCGGCCCGGCCGGCCATCTCGGGGCCCGCTTGTTCGGCGACGGCGCGGTCGCGCTCGCCGGTGCGGGTCTGTAGCAGCTCCTCGAAACCGGGGAAGGTCACCTCGAATTCGGGCGGGCCGTCGTGACCGGGGGTGGGTCCGGCGATGTAGCGCGTCAACTCCTCGAGGACGAGTTTCACCGCGGCCGGGTTCTTGGCGATGTCGTGACCGTTGAACGGCAGCTCGACCAGGATGCGGGGGGCGTTGTCGCGGGTGGCGGTGAACGCCTGTCGGCAGTCGTCGATGTCGACCCAGGTGTCGCCGGTGGCGACGCAGTTGACCACGGGCACCGAGATCTCGGCGAGGCGCGCGGTGATGAGTTCGGGCGTCAGGCCGCCGCCGGGTTGCATGGCCTGCCAGAGCCGGGTCGGCTCGACGTCGTGACCGTCGACGTGCACGAGGGGCGGCAGTTCGGCCCGGCTGTAGACCGAATAGTCCTCGCCGCAGGCGACTTTCAGGGTGCGGACGCCGTTCACCACCCCCGACAGACCGACGATGCGGTCGATGCCCGGATCCTCGACGGCGATCTTGTACGCGGCCGCGGCGGCGATGCTCAATACCACCAGCCGCACCTCGTGGACCCGTTCGGTCCGGCGCGCCAGATCGATGACCGCGCGGAAGCTCTCGTCGAGGTCCTCGAGATTGAAGTCGACGATCTCGCCGTCGCTGAGGCCGAGGTGGTTGACCGAGTCGAACCGGTAGACCGTGCAGCCGTTGCGCACCAAGCACAGCGCGATCGCGCCGGCGGAGCGCATGGTGCGCGCGTAGCCCGCGCTGATCACGACCACGGGGCCGCCCGGGTCACCGGATGTGCTTCGCCACACAGCGACTCGGCGGCCGTCGGAGATGTGGACATCGAGTCGTTCCGTGATCATCGCTCAGATCCCTGTTCTCGTGCCGGGCGCATGGTCGCCAACGTCTCCGCGCAGCCCTGATGGGTCGCGCCGCGCAGCCGTCGCTGCCAGACCAGCCGCGAACCCGCTCTGCCGCAGTCGCAATCGCCCTCCTCGACCACGCCGACGTCGTCGGAGATGACGAAGCACGGGTAGCTGCGGGCGCTGGCGTCGGAGTAGCAGAGCACGCCGGGGGTGCCCGGCGGCTGCGGCGCGAAGGTCACCGGATCGCGGGTGACGGCGTGCACCCACGGGGGTATGTGTTTGTGATGGTGGCGGCATTCGGGGAAGACGCTGTTCACCTCGACCTGGTTGAACACGTCGCGCACCTGGGTCTCGTCGGCCAGTCCGAACGCCGTACAGGCGTTGGCGCGGAAGCGTTCCGGGGAGACGCTGCGGGCGAGTTCCCGTTTCCAGCCGCCGCCGGTGAACACGGTCAGGGTGGTGCCGCCCGCGATGTCGATGCCGTGTCCGGTCACGTACTCCATGAGGTCGGCGACCAGGAACGGGGCGCCGACGAGCAGGACGTGCTCGTGGTCGGTGACCGCCCGGCGCAGCTCCGCGGCCGCCTCGGCGAGGCGAAACTCGTTGCCGGACACGTAATATCGCATCGGCGCGAGCTGCTCGAGCAGGCCCATGACGTAGGCGAACCACACCTGCCCGGCCTCGAACCGGGGGGGACCGAGGTTCAGGATGACGCCGGTCTCGTCGTCCAGGCCGCCGACGATGTCACTGAGGACCGGACCGTCCGGGCGCAGCGATCCGCAGAACCGTTGCAGGGTGACATCGTCGCGATGCACCACGCTGCGCACCCCGGAGGTGCCGGAACTGGTGAAGCTGTGCACGATCTCGGCGGCGTCGACACTACGCACCGGATGGCGTTTGAACAGCGAGACCGGCAGGTGCGGAATGCGGGACAGGTCGCCGTCGAGATCGGCGGCCGCGGCGACGCCCGCCCGTTCGGCGAACCGCCGGTAGGGCGGGCAGTTGCCCAGGTGCCAGTCGAACGCCTCGCTCACCAGCTGGTGCCGCAGCCGGGTCACGGCGGCGGAATCCATGTCGAGCCAGGCATGCTCGCCGAAGATCACCTCGTCGATCGCGGCGACCGCGGCCAGCCTGCGGGTCTGGGTCGGCGCGGTGCCCGCATTCGCCACCCCTGTCATCGCCTCACGCGTCCGTCCGGGTCTCGGCGCGGGTGGTGCGCGGGACGGCGAAGGAGTGTCGTTCACCGGACCAGGCCGTGCGGGCCAGCTCGGATTCGATCTCGGCGAGGTCGGCCGCCGACAGCTCGATCTCGACCGCCGCCGCGTTCTCCGCGATCCGCTTCGGTTTGGTGGTGCCGGGGATCGGCACGACATCGTCGCCCTGATGCAACAGCCATGCCAGCGCCAGCTGTCCCGGGGTGATCCCGCGGGCGGCGGCCAGCTCGCGCAGCCGCTCGAGCCGAGAGGTGTTGCGGGCCAGATGTTCTCCGTGGAAGCGTTGATCGGGCAGCCGGTCGTCGTCGGGGCCGAGCGCGTCGAGGTTCAGGCCGCCGGTGAGGAAGCCGCGGCCCAGCGGGCTGAACGCCACCACGCCGATGCCGAGTTTGCGGGCGAGCGGGACGATGTCGTCCTCGATCTCCCGCCAGGACAGCGACCACTCGAATTGCACAGCGCTGATCGGGTGCACGGCCGCGGCCCGTTCCAGCTCCGCCGCTTGCATTTCCGACAGGCCCAGATAGCGGACCTTGCCCGCGGCGACGAGTTCGGCCATGGTGCCGACGCTGTCCTCCACCGGGACCGTCGGGTCGACGCGGTGCAGGTAGTACAGGTCGATGTGATCGACGCCGAGCCGGGCGAGGGAGGCGTCGCAGTAGCGGCGGATGTCGTCGGGGCGGGCGCACAGGCGCGCGTCCTCACCCGGATTGTCGCGCACGATACCGAATTTCGTGGCCAGCACGGCCTCGTCGCGGCGCCCCGCGAGGGCCTTGCCGACGAGGCGTTCATTGTTGCCCGCGCCGTAGCTCATCGACGTATCGATCAGGGTGACGCCGAGATCGAGTGCGCCGCGCAGGGTGGCGATGCTGGTGGCGTCGTCGGCGGGACCGTAGTCCTGCGACATGCCCATGCAGCCCAGGCCGATCGCGGAGACCGACAGCCCTTGGGTTCCGAGATTCCGAGTCTTCATCGCAACCCCTCAGAGCCGCGCGGGCAGGGCGGAGTAGTTGACCACCAGCACATCCCGGTGCGCGGGCTTGGTCTTGTCGATCGCCTCGATCGGGGTGACGGCGTGGTAGGTGCGCTGATCGTCGTTGAGCAGCAGTTCCCCGGCCTGTTCCAGGGTGACCGTGCGCAGCCGGTTGCCGTTCTCGTCGTAGGTGGAGCTCTCGCCGCCGGTGATGTTGAGCCGGTCCAACAGCAGCGAGCCGACGAAGGTGACGCCGTCGCGGTGGCGGCCCTCGGGCGCGGGCTTGCCCATCTGCTCGCCCGCGATGATGCGCACCGGGTGCAGTTTGATCAGCCAGCGGCGGGTGCCGTCGACGGTGGTGAAGATGCGGCCGAGGGTGATCAGCGCCGACCGCAGCAGCGGATCGCCGGTGAACGCGTCGGTGAGCGGCTCGTAGACGCGGTCGACGCCGCCGTTGAGTCGGTTGTAGTACTTCTCCTGCCGGTACGGCTCGTGCGGAAGCTGGATCAGCTCACCGGATTCGGGGTCCAGCTCGAACTGCCCGTAGCGGCGGTAGCGGTAGGTGCCACCGTCGGCCATGAACGTGTCGAGGAGCAGATCCTCCCAGTTGGCGGCCAGCCGGGCCCAGTCGTCGGGCCCGGCGTCCAGCAGGTTCGAGAGGGTTTCGGCGCTGATCAGGCACTCACCGACGTCGGTGAGTGCTCCGACGATCTCGTGGGCCTTCTCGTCGAGAACGATGCTGCCTGGCATTCGCGGTCCTTTCACGGTGTGGCCGGGTCTTCATCGTGACCGGATCCCGTGGCGGGCCGTGGGCAGCGATTGGACACCGCCTCGCGGCGGACGGCGCAGGTCGCGGCCGTGGACGGTCACGACGCACGAATCGGCTACGGGGTGGGCCGCCGGGGACGGGTCGCGGGCGGCCTCGCGCGGGCCGAACTCCGCCGTCAATCCGGTTCGCCGCCGGTCCCATCCGCTCGACCTGGGAAATCACCCGCGCACGCGCTGCCTTCGGATGTTCGGACGCTGACGTGTCCACTACGCAGAATCGCCATGCGACCGAACCGAATTCGTGACGACGTTGGGATACTCGTATGACGATCACGACCCCCGCACCGGGACCGGCCCTCGAGCAGCAGCCGGTCGGCCCGGTGTGTTCCTACAACGAGTGGGACCCGCTGGAAGAGGTGATCGTCGGCATCGTCGACGACGCCACCTTCCCGCCGTTCCACGACTGCCTGCCGCCGGTGCTGCCCAGCGGTCAGGTCGAGATTTTCCGCGCCCAGGCGGGTCGGCCGTTCCCGGCCGAGCGCATCGCCGCGGCGCGACGCGAACTCGACGAGTTCGCGCGCATCCTGACCGCGGAGGGCGTGAAAGTCCGCCGCCCCGAACCGATTCCGCAGACCACCGAGTTCCGCACGCTGCACTGGGCGAGTACCGGCCTGTACGCGGCGATGCCGCGCGACGCGCTGCTGGTGGTGGGCACCGACATCATCGAGTGCCCGATGGCGTGGCGGTCGCGGTACTACGAGTCGCTGGCCTACCGGCCGCTGCTCAAGGAGTACTTCCACGGCGGCGCGAAGTGGAGCGCCGGTCCCAAACCGGAGCTCACCGACGAGCTCTACGACCACGAGTGGACCGATCCCGGCGACGGCGAAACCCGTTTGGTGATCACCGAATTCGAGCCGACCTTCGACGCCGCCGATTTCACCCGCTGCGGCCGCGACATCATCGGCCAGATGAGCAATGTGACCAACGCCTTCGGCATCGAATGGCTCCAGCGTCATCTCGGCGACGACTACCGGGTGCACGTGTTCGAGTTCGCCGACACGCATCCGATGCACATCGACGCGACCCTGGTCCCGCTCGCCCCCGGCAAACTCCTGATCAATCCCGAACGGGTGCCGAAGGTTCCGCACCTGTTCAAGGACTGGGATGTGCTGCACGCGCCGCGGCCGATCATCCCCGACGCGCATCCGCTGTACATGACCAGCAAGTGGATCAACATGAACATCCTCATGCTGGACGAGCAGCGAGTGATGGTGGAACGCCAGGACGAGCCCATGATCGAGGCCCTGAAGAATTTCGGGTTCACCCCGATCCTGTGCAACTTCCGCAATTTCAACAGCTTCGGCGGCTCGTTCCACTGCGCGACCCTCGACGTTCGCCGGCGAGGGACATTGCAGTCCTATTTCTGACGGCGCTCGCGTCCCGACGCGGCGGCGGGCGTGCGGCAGGGGTACGTCCGCCACTCGCCCGCCGGGCGGCGGCGACCGGACGTGGCGAATCGTGAAGTGGCGCAGGGGCACCGGGGCCCCGAGCGCGGTCAGCCCGCGGTCATACCACCGTCGACGAGGTACTCGGCGCCGGTGCAGTAGCTGGATTCCGTGCTGGCCAGGAAGACGACGAGGCTCGAGACCTCTTCGGGGAGGCCGAGGCGGGCGCGGGGGTCCGCGTCGCGGTCGGCGGTGCTACCCGCGGGGGCGCCGATCATGGGAGTGAGGATGCCACCGGGATGGACGGAATTGACGCGGACGCCGTGCGGTGCCAGTTCGAGGGCCGCGGATTTGGTGAGTCCGCGCAGGCCGAATTTGGAGGCGGTGTAGGCGTGCATGCCGGCGACGCCCTGGATGCCCGCGGCGGAGGAGATGTTGACGACCGAAGCGGGGCGGGCGGCGACGAGGGCGTCGCGGGCGGCGGTCAGGCCGAGGAAGGGGCCGGTGAGGTTGATGGCCAGGACGCGTTGCCATTGCCGCTCGGTGTACGCGCCGAGCGGGCCGCCGTCGAGGACGCCGGCGTTGTTGACCAGAACGTCGAGTTTGCCGAAGCGCCGGACGGTTTCGGCGACGGCGGCCGCCCAGTCCGCCGCGCGGGTGACGTCCAGATGGACGTAGGCCGCAGCGTCGCCGAGGTCGGCGACGAGGCGCGCACCGGCGTCGTCGGCGATGTCGCCGAGTACGACGGCGGCGCCCTCGGCGACGAAGGCCCGGGCGTGCGCGGCGCCCATGCCGGAGGCGCCCCCGCTGATCAGGGCCACGCGTCCGGCCAACCGTGCGGTCATTGTCGTTGTCCTCCTGGATCATTCGGTGGTGCCGGCGCGGTCAGACCGGCCACCACGAAATCGCGCAGCGCGGCCACCGCCGACGCCGACATCTCCCGCCCCTCGCAGCCGCCCCCGCCGAACCGCAGGATGATCAGATCGAAGGCCAAGGCCCAGCGGCGACGGCTCTCCCGCGCGCTCACCTCGGGCAGCAGGCCGACCCACGCGTCCATCCGGAACCACGGCCGCCGCCACAGATCCACCCGTTGTCCGAGCGCGAATCGGGCCAGCAGACGCAGATGCAATCGGCCCACCGGGTCCTCGGCCAGTCCGCTGAACGGCGCGAGCACTTGCTCGACCACCGCGGCCACCGGCCCGCCCGCCGCGGTCACGCTCGCCAGCCGCTCGGCCCACAGCGGGGCGAGCCGCTCCTCGAGCAGCGCCACCACCAACTCGTCCTTGGACCCGAAGTGATAGTGCACCGCGGCCGGATTCGCCTCCGCCGCAACGCAGATCGCCCGCACGGAGACCGCGTCGTAGGGCTCGGTCAGCAGCAACCGCTCCGCCGCCGCGAGCAACCGCTCGCGGGTGCCCACCGAGACGTCACCTGCCACGGCAGAAAGTAGAACAGGTTTCAAGAGGGTTTTCAATCAGTGATTGAATCACCGGGCGTTCCACGCGTCACAGACCCCCGGGTTTATTTAGTTAGCCCTTGCAACTATATTAACTGGAGGCCCTATCCACTTGCCGTCGATGAGGGAGTTACCTTGGCTACCGCTCGATCCGCCGATGAGGTGGACGTCTCCGACGTTCGGACCATCGGCCGCCGGCTCCGCGTCGACCGCGATCACCCGCACTACAAGTGGGTGGCGTTGTCGAACACGACGCTCGGCATGCTCATGGTCACCATCAACTCGTCGATCGTCATCATCTCGTTGCCGGCGATCTTCCGCGGTGTGCACCTCGATCCGCTCTCCCCCGGCAATGTCAGCTATCTGCTGTGGCTGCTCATGGGGTTCCTGCTCACCTCCGCCGTGCTGGTGGTGATGTTCGGGCGACTCGGCGACATGTTCGGACGGGTGCGCATCTACAACGCGGGGTTCGTGGTCTTCACGCTCTCGGCGATCGCGTTGTCGTTCGATCCGTTCGACCTGGGAGGTGGTGCCCTCTGGCTGATCGTCTGGCGCGTGGTCCAAGGTGTCGGCGGCGCCATGCTCATGGCGAATTCGGCGGCGATCCTGACCGACGCGTTCCCGGCCAGTCAGCGCGGTATCGCGCTGGGCATCAATCAGGTTGCGGCCGTGGCCGGTTCGTTCCTGGGTCTGCTCATCGGCGGTCTGCTCGCCGAATGGGACTGGAAGGCCGTGTTCTGGGTGAGCGTGCCGTTCGGCATCGTCGGGACCGTCTGGTCCTACCGCTCGCTGCACGACAACGGGGTGCGTACCCCGGGGTCACTGGATCTGCCGGGCACGATCACCTTCGCGCTCGGCCTGACCGCGCTGCTGACCGGCATCACCTATGGCATTCAGCCGCACGGTGATTCGAAGACCGGCTGGACCAATCCGTGGGTGCTGGCCGCGGTCATCGGCGGCATCGCCCTGCTGGTGATCTTCTGCGTGATCGAGGCCAAGACGCGTCAGCCCATGTTCAATCTGGGGCTGTTCCGCAATCGGACGTTCGCGCTCGGCAACTTCGCGGGGCTGATGGCCTCGGTCGGCCGCGGCGGTATGCAGTTCATGCTGATCATCTGGTTGCAGGGCATCTGGCTGCCGCTGCACGGCTACGACTACGAGTCGACGCCGCTGTGGGCCGGTATCTACATGCTGCCGCTGACCATCGGATTCCTTGTGGCGGGACCGCTTTCGGGCTGGTTGAGCGACAAGTACGGCGGCCGGAAGTTCGCGGCGGGCGGCCTGTTCGTCTCGGCCGTGACGTTCGTGCTGCTGGTGATCATCCCGGTGGACTTCAACTACTGGCTGTTCGCGCTGGTCATCCTGCTCAATGGGCTCGGTACGGGCGTCTTCACCTCGCCCAATACGGCCGAGGTCATGTCCGCGGTCCCGGCCTCGCAGCGCGGCGTGGCCTCGGGTATGCGGTCGACGCTGATGAACGGCGGTATGGCGCTGTCGATCGGCATCTTCTTCTCGCTGATGATCGTCGGTCTGTCCGGCACGCTGCCCGGCGCGATGAACTCCGGGCTGCGCGAGCAGGGCGTTCCCGCCGACGTGGCCTCGCAGATCGCCGATCTGCCGCCGGTGGGCAGCCTGTTCGCGACCTTCCTGGGCTACAACCCGTTCAAGGAATTGCTCGGTCCCAGCGGCACTTTGGACAAGCCGGGCGTGCATGCCGATGTGCTGACCGGGCAGGAGTTCTTCCCGCATCTGATCTCCGGGCCGTTCCACTCCGGTCTGATCGCGGTGTTCCTGACGGCCGCGGTGATGATGCTGCTGGGTTCGATCGCGTCGTGGTTCGCGCGCGGCGACAACTACGTCGAGCACGAGACCGCCGAGGTGGCCGAGGCCGCCCGCGAGGGACTCCTGACCGACGGCGACGCCACCGCGGCGTTGGCCGCCGACAACGGCTCGAACGGCCGTCACGCCGTCGCGACCGCGGTCCGGCCCGCACCGGTGCGGGCGCCGCTCGCGGACGGGCGCACGATCAGCGGTCGCGTGCGGCGGGCCGACGGCCATCCGGTGGCCGGTGTGGCGCTGACGCTCATCGATCAACGGGGACATCAGGTTTCGCGTGCCTCCGGTGATCGGGACGGCGGCTATGTCATCGAGCCGCCCGCGCCCGGGAGTTACGTGCTCATCGTGTCGGCGGGCGGACATCAGCCCGCGGCGGTCACCGTCGGCATCGATGGGCAGCCGCAGCGGTTGGATGTCACCCTGCAAGGTTCGGGCGAGCTGACCGGGCGGGTGCTGTCGGCCAAGGGACGGCCCGTCGCGGGTGCCACGGTCACGCTGACCGATATGCGCGGGGAGGTCGTCGGTGCGGCGGTCTCCGATGGCGACGGGAGTTACGTCTGCCCGGGCGTGGTCTCGGGGACCTACACCCTGGTCGTCATCGCCGAGCGCATGCGGCCGACCGCGACCATGCTCACCGTCCCCGACAGCGGGGTGCTCGAGCACGACATCGAGCTGGCGCCGCTGGCGATGCTGACCGGTTCGATCCGCGCCGACGGGCGGCCGGTGCCCGATGCCCAGGTCACCGTCCGCGATGAGGGCGGCACGGTCCTGGGGACCGCGCGGACCGACGACGAGGGCCGATACACGGTGACCGATCTGCCCGAGGGCGATTACACGGTGATCGCGCGGGGCTATCCGCCGGTGACGACCCGGGTGGCCGTCAACGGCGGCGCGGTCGAGCACGATGTGCACCTCGGGTTCGACCAGCCGTCCAACGGCACGAACGGGCACGCCGTCGAACGGGACCACTCGGTGCGCAGCGGGTTCCGCGCCGAATGAGCCGTGCGTGTTTCCGCACATGGATCGCCACCCCGGCACCAAAGGTGTTGCCGGGGTGAGTGAGTCGCTGGTCGGGGTCGCCACCAGAGGTGCTGATGGAGTGAATCGGTCGCTGGTCGGGGTCGCCACCAGAGGTGCTGATGGAGTGAATCGGTCGCTGGTCGAGACCGCCACCAGAAGTGCTGACGGCGTGAACGAGACGCCGGACGACACCGCTACCGAAAGCGCCCCCGGGGAGAATGAGTCGCTGGACAGAGTCTCCACCAAGAGAGCTACCGGAGTGAGCGAGACGCTCGACGGGGCCACGACCAAAAGAGCGACCGGGGTGAGCGAGACACTGGACGAGGCCACCACAAGAGCCCCCGGTGGGAACGAGACGCTCGACGGGGCCACCACCAAAAACGCCCTCGGAGTGCGCGAGACGCCGGACGAGACCGCCACCGAAAGCGCTGCAGGGGTGCGCGAGACGCTACACGGGGCCGCCACCAAAAGCCCTGCCGGAGTGAGCGAAACGCTGGACGGGTCTACCACCGAAGGTGTCTCCCAAGTGAGCGAGACGTTGGACGAGGCCACGGTCCCCGGAGTGGGCGAGACGCCGAACGAGACCGTCACCAAAAGTGTTGCAGGAGTGAATGAGTCGCTGGTTGAGGCGGCGGAGGCGTTGGTTGCGCTTGATCGGGTGGTGCGGTTGTTGCGGCGGAGTGGGGATGCGGGGGCGCTCGGGCATGGGGCTACCTCGGCGTTGGGGACTTTGGTGACCGGGGGGCCGATGCGGCTCGGGGATCTTGCTGCCGCCGAGCACGTGACGGCGCCGACTATGTCGCGGATTGTGTCCGGGCTGGCGAAGCTCGGGTACGTGCGTCGTGCGGCCGATCCCGGTGATGGGCGGGCTCAGGTGCTCACGGCGACCGAGGAGGCGTTCGCACTGGTGAACGGGTATACCTCAGCTCGGGTTCGGCAGTTCGCTTCGGTGTTGGACGAGCTCGGTGCCGACGAGCGCGCGGCCCTCGTCGGCACCCTCGCGGAAATCATTGCGCGGCTGGAGATCTGAGCTCAGTCCCGCAGGAACGTCAGCAGGTCCCCGTTGAAGCGCTCCTTGTCGCCGGGCACCAGGGCGATGCCGTGGGAGCCGGCCTCGTAGACGGTCAATGTGGCGTCGGGAATGATGTGGGCGGCCCGGCGGGCGGTGGCCTCGAGCGGGACGACCTGGTCGTCGTCGCCGTGGACGATCAGGGTGGGGATGTCGAACTTCTTCAGGTCGTCGGTAAAGTCGGTGTAGGCGAAGGCGTCCACGCATTTGACCCCGGCCTGGATGGATTCGTGCATGGCCATGAACCAGAAGGCGTCGCGGTTGCCCTGGGTGGCCTTGGTGCCGGGGCGGTTGGCGGAGAAGAAGCCCTCGGAGGTGTCGTGCCAGAACTGCGAGCGCTCGGCGAGGATGCCCTCCTTGATCTGGGTGAACACCTCGTCGGGGACGCCCTCCGGATTGTCGTCGCGGCGGACCATGAGCGGCGGGATCGCCGAGAGCAGCACCGCGGAGCGGATCCGGTCGGTGCCGTGGCGGCCGATGTAGCGGGCCAGTTCGCCGCCGCCCATCGAGTGCGCGACCAGGGTGACGTCGCGGAGGTCGAGCGAGGTCAGCAGGTCGTTCAGATCGTCGGCGAAGGTGTCGAAGTCGTAGCCGTCCCACGGCTGGGCCGAGCGGCCGTGGCCGCGGCGGTCGTGGGCGATGCCGCGGTAGCCCGCGTCGGCGACGCATTTCATCTGGTCGTCCCAGGCGTCGGCGTTGAGCGGCCAGCCGTGGATGAACACCACCGGGCGGCCGGACCCCCAATCCTTGTAGTAGATGTCGACTCCGTCGCGCGTGGAACACACCGGCATGCAGATCGCCTCCTTCGGACGGTACGGCCCGCCGACCGGTGCGGTTCCCGGCCGTGGCAACGAGACGCCCAGACCCGACAGTAACCGTGAAATCTCCAGATGGGAGCACAGAAAGGTCACGATGGCTACCCGCAGGCAACGGACATTCCCGAAAGATGGGGCATATCAGCCCAATCGGTGAATTCCCGCAGGTCGCCGCCGTGTTCGCCGGGTGCGCTGTATGCTCTCGCCCCATGACCCGACTTCCGTTGCGCTCGTGGGGAGCTCGCGATGGTACGTCGAGGCTGACGCGCTCGTGGGGAGTTCACGGTGGTACGTCGAGGCTGACGCGCTCGTGGGGAGTTCACGACGGTACGTCGAGGCTCGACGCGCACGGGGTGCTCTCGATGACGCGGGCGCACGGGGCGACCGGGAGGAGTTCGCGCTATGGCGGGTAAGCGCACGGTGTTGACCGTTCGGTTGCGGCGGTTGGCGGCGCTGTTGTTCGAGATGCGGGAGCACGCGGGGCTGAGCAAGGAAGTGGTCAGCGCGCGGACCGGGATCAATGTGACCACGTTGTATCGGATCGAGACGGCGCAGGCGCGGCCGCAGCGGCGGACGTTGATGGCGATGCTGGATCTGTACGGCGTGGAGGATCCGGCGCGGACGGACGCGTTGCAGTTGTTGTCGGACGCGCAGAAGCCCGGGATGTCGCGGCCGTTCGAGGCGGCCGTGTCGGAGGTGTACGCGGCCTATATCAACTTCGAGACCGAGGCGCTGTCGGCGCGGCTGTTCCAGACATCGTTCATTCCGGGGCTGTTGCAGACCGAGCGCTACGCGTGGGCGGTGCTGGACACGGCCATGCCCAAGGTGGAGACGTCGGTCATCGAGCAGCGGTTGCGTGCCCGCGTGGAGCGTTCGAAAGTGCTGGTGCGTGACGGCAATCCGCTGGAGTTGTGGGTGGTGCTGGACGAGGCCGCGATCCGGCGCGTGGTGGGCGGGCCGGATGTCATGCGCGAACAGCTGCTGCGGCTCGCCGAGGAGTCCGATAAGCGCAATGTGATTTTGCAGGTGTTGCCGTTCGGCGCGGGCGCGCATCCGGCGATGGTCGGTTCGTTCGTGGTGCTCGACTTCCCCGATCCCGCCGATCCGGAGTTGGTCTACGTCGAGGGCATCGCGGGCGACGATATCGTGGAGGGCCACAACGAGATTCGCCGCTTCGGGGTCATGTTCGACCAGCTGCGCGCGATGGCGCTCAGCCCGCGCGACTCCGCGGAGATGATCACCGAGGTCGCGCACGGGATGAAGTGATCAGCGGCGGCTGGCGCGCCGATAGCCGAGGAACGCCGGACCCGCGAATACGACGATCGCGCCGAGCGACCAGGTCAGCGTTGCGAGCAGGGGGTCGCGCACCGGGCCGCCCAGTGACAGTCCACGCATGGCGTCGATGGCGTGGCTCATCGGCTGATGGGCCACGATCGGCTTCGCCCATGCCGGGTAGGCGGTGAGCGGCACGAAACCGGTCGAAAAGAACATCAGCAGCGAGGAGCCCAGCGAGATCGCCTCCACCAGAGCGGATTTGGCGGAGTACACGGCGACGGCCGTCACCAGCGTCGCGAAGCCGATGCCGTACACCACCGGCACGCACACCAGCGCGACCGCGGCCGGAAACCCTTGCCGGAAGCGGAAACCCAGCAGCATGCCCACGCCGAACAGCACCAGCGTGCAGACCAGGATGCGCACTCCCTCGGCGAGCACCCGCGCCGCCGGGCCCGCGGCCCGATGCACGGGCAGCACCCACATCCGGGCCAGCAGCCCGGCGTCGCGTTCGCGGCCGAGGGTGATCGCCCCGGCCAGGGAGCCGGACATCGCCGACACCAGCGTCACCATCGGCACCGAGCCATAGAGCGCGCTCACCCCGGAGAACGCCGAGATCTGCCGTCCCAACACGGTATTGAGCACGATCAGCAGGCCCGCCGGGAACACCAGGGACTGCGCCATCGTCAGCGGGTCGCGCCGCCAGCGGATCAGCAACCGCCGCGTCTCGAGGATCGTCTGCGGCAGCGCGTGCCGCCAGGACTCGGTGCGCGTGCGCACCACGGGCAGGTCGACGGCCGTCATCGCTGCCTCCGGAGGGCCACCAGCACCGCGGCCGCGCCGAAGACCACCAGCCCCGCCATCGTCCACGCGAGCCCCGGCCCGACCACACCCCAGCTCACCGCGCCCGCCCGGCCCGAACGGTCCCCGGCGAGCGCGCGCAGGGCGAACACGAACTGCGAGACCGGCTGATCGCGCGCGAAACCCTGGATCCAGTGCGGGAATTGGTTCGCGGGCGCGAATCCGGTGGACACCATGCCGAGGATCAGCTGCGGCAGCACCAGGGCCTGACTGGTCGCCTCCGGACTCTTCGACAGCGTGCCCAGCAGATCGCCGAGCACGCTCAGCATCACCCCGACCAGCATGGCGAATCCGAGGAAACCGGCTGTGTGCCACCAGCTTCCGTAGAACCGGAAGCCGATGACGTGCCCGCACAGCAGGGCCGTCACCAGCGACAGCGCGATGCGGTAAGCGGTCGCGGCGGTGCGCGCGAGCAGCGGGGTCACCGACGGCATCGGCATGGTCGCGAACCGCGCGTCCAGGCCGTCGCGGGCGTCGTTGGCGGCCCGGACCGCGGCGGCCGTCGCGCAGAACGACACGGCCTGCATCACGATCATCGGCATGAGGAACTGCGCGTAGCTGCTCAGGCCGAATCCGATGAAGGTCATCACCCGGTTCAGCGGTACGTAGAAGCCCAGCGTGAACACGGTCGGGGCGAGGATCGCCGTGATCACCTCGCCGTTGCGCACCGACGGCCGGATCAGGCGCAGCGCGAGCACCCAGCCTTGTGCGAGCGCGTGCCGCCGGGGCACTTCGATCGTCACGGTCACCTCCCTGTCCGATATCTCAACAGACACATCGCGAGAACCGCCGGATATGCAGCCCGTCAAGTCCCCCTGCCCGGAATGCGGGCGCTCGGCGCGTCGCCGACGCACCCCGGGCCCGACCGCCCACTATGCTGTCCGCCGTGCTCGAAGCCCAACCCCCCGTCGCGCCCCACCCCGATATCGCTCATCTCGCCCCCCTGCTGGGCACGTGGCGCGGCTCCGGGCACGGCGAGTACCCGACCATCGAATCGTTCGACTACCACGAGGAAATCCACTTCGGGCACGTCGGGCGTCCCTTCCTCACCTACCGGCAACGCACGCGGCACGCCGGGGACGGCCGCTCGCTGCACGCCGAGACCGGCTACCTGCGCTGCGCGGGACCCGATCGCATCGAACTGATCCTGGCGCATCCGACCGGGATCACCGAGATCTGCGAGGGCACCCTCGACGTCGCGAACGGCGGGCTGCGCATGGAGCTGGGCTCCACGCATCTCGGGTGCAGCGCGACCGCGAAACTGGTTACCGCACTGGGCCGTTCGATCCACCTGTCGGGAGACACGATCGACTACACGCTGCGGATGGCGGCCGTCGGCCAGCCCGAGCAGCATCATCTGGCGGCGAGCCTGCGGCGCAGCGAACAGGACCGCTGAACCCGCCGGACATGCCCGGAATGTCCACCTGGAAAGATTAGGGGTTGAATCCTTCCGCGCCCGGGGACTACCGTTTTCCACGTCGGCGAACAGTCGGCGAATCGTTTCGTTCGAGCCTTCGATCTCACTCACCCACAAGGGAGAAGACCATGAAGCGTTCGACATTGGCCCTCTTGACCGTGGGCATGATCCTGGCCGGCGCCGGCGTCGTCGAGTTGATCGGAGACCCCTCCTCCGCGGAGATGTCCGGCCCTGTACCCCAATCTCATTCGGCGGCCGCCGACGGGACGCGTTCATCCCGATGATCGGCGGCTGTCCGCGCGGGCGGCCGGGTGTCTTCGGGCACCCGGCCGTTTTCGTCAGGCCGTACCCGGCGGCAGGGCCGCCAGCATGTCGCGCGTGACCGCCACCGCGTTGTCGGAGCTCCCGCCGCGCACGACCAGCGTCGCCCAGGCCAGATCGCCGCGATAGCCGATGAACCACGAGTGCGACCCGCCGTCCACCTCGGCCTCCCCGGTCTTGCCGTAGACCTCGCCCTGATCGGCGATCCGTTCGGCGGTGCCGCCCGTGACGACCTTGCGCATCATCGAGCGCAGCCCGTCCACCACGGTCGGCGGCAGGGCGGGCCGCTCCCCGTTCACGGTCGTCGGATGATTGGCAATCAGATACGGCGTCGGCGCCGAGCCGTGCGCGACCGTCGCGGCGACCAGGGCCATGCCGAACGGGCTGACCAGCACCTTGCCCTGGCCGATGCCGTTCTCGGTGCGCAGGACGAGTTCGTCGGCGGCGGGCACCGAACCCGACACCGTGGTCAGCCCGGCGATGGTGTAGTCCGGGCCCACGCCGAGCCGGGCGGCGGCGTCGGTGAGCGCATCCGGTTTCAGGCGGCTGGCCAGCTCGGCGAAGGCGGTGTTGCAGGACCGCTCGTACGCCTGGGACATCGGGGCGTCGCCGATGGTGAAGAGGTTGTAGTTGGGGATGGTGCGGTCGCCGATGACGATCGTGCTCGGGCAGGGCAGCACGGTGTCGGGGGTGGCGACCCCGGCGGTCATCGCGGCGGCGGCGGTCACGGTCTTGAAGATCGAGCCGGGCGGGTAGAGGCCGGAGGTGGCGACCGGGCCGTCGGCGTCGGCGGCCTTGTTCTGGGCGATGGCGAGCAACGCGCCCGTGGAGGGTTGCAGCACGACCATGACGGTTTGTTCGGCGCGACCGTCGACGGCCTTCTGCGCGGCGTTCTGCACCGTGCGGTCGATGCTCAGCGAGAACGACGGGGCCGGTTGCGGCGCAACCTCTTTCAGCACGTCGGTGTCCACGCCGTTGGCGTTGACGGTGACCACGTTCCAGCCCGCCTTGCCGTCGACCTCGTCGATGACCGTCTTGCGGATGTGGGACATGAGATCGGGGGCGAAGGCGCGGTCGCTGGCGACGAGATCCCACTGTCGCTCCTCGCGGACGCCCGGCTGGTTCAGCAGGTCGGGGTTCAGTTGCTCGAACTCCCAATCCGTCAGGGCGGCAACGGGATTGGCGTGCGCGGGATCGAGGAGGGCCTCGGGGGTGAGTTTGTGGTCGAAGCGGATGAGCGCCTCCGACAGCTGCGCGGCGAGCCCGGCGGGGTCGGAGGCGGCCGCGGGGGTGAACGAGATCTCGTGTCGCACACCGGGAACCAGGACGTCGCTGCCCGCCCGCTCGTTCACCCGGGCGCGGGGGGCGGGCAGGGCGCGCAGTTCCATGGTCTGGGTGTTGCCGAGTTTGGGGTGGATCTCCGCGGCGGTCCAGCGCACCTGCCAGCGGCCCTCGCTGCGGCCCATCTGCAATTGGCCGGTGTAGGTCCAGGTTCGGTTCTTCGGCAGTCGCCACTCGTAGGTGTAGTCCACGGTCGCGGTGTCGCCGTTCACCTGCGCCGCCCCCACATGGCCGGTCATCTGTTCGGCCTGCAACTTCTCCCACGCCGAACCCAGTGCGGCCCCGGCCTTCTCGGGCTGGTTGGTGACTTCCGCGGCGGCCCGCACGTCCTTGCGGGCGAACGCCCCGACGAAGGTCTCCGCCACGGGCAGCGGACCCGAGGGCGTCACCGAACAGCCGCCGAGCCCGACGACCAGCGCGATCGCGGTCGGCACGGCGAGACATGCGCCGAGGAGCGATTCCCCTACCCTGGCGGGGCGGCTCTCCCCCGTCCGCGTGGCTCGATCTGGCACGCGCAAATGGTAGTCAGTGCGGTGGGGGCGGGACCGGGCGACACTCGGCTCAGTCGACCAGAACGGTGGCGAAGGTCGCGACCTGGCGGAAACCGACCTTGGCGTAGGCGCGGCGGGCGGCGTCGTTGAAGGAGTTGACGTAGAGGCTGGCCGTGCGGCCCGAGGCGACAACGGTATTCGCGACAGCGGCCGTGCCCGACGAGCCGAGGCCGTGGCCGCGCCACTCGGGATGCACCCAGACGCCCTGGATCTGGCCGGTGCGGCGGGACTGCGCGCCGACCTCGGCCTTGTACACGACCTGACCGTCCTCGAAACGTGCCCAGGCGCGGCCGGATTGGATGAGGCTCGACACCCGGCGGCGATAGCCGCGACCGCCGTCTCCGGCGCGTGGGTCGACGCCGATCTCCTCGGTGAACATCGCGACGGCGGCGACCAGGTAGCGGTCCAGCTCGTCGGGGCGCACGCGGCGGACCTTCGGGTCGGCGGGCGCGAGGGCGGGTCCCTCGAGCGCGAGCAGCGGTTGCTCGGCGCGCAGTTCGCGGGCCGGACCCCACTGATCGGCGAGCATCTCCCACAGCGGCAGCGCGAGTTCCTGGCGGCCGACCACCGACGAGCACAGCCGGGGCCAGCGCACCGCGCGCTCGGCGAACGCCTTCAGATCGTCGGCGCCGCCGCGCAGCGGAACCAGATTCGCGCCGGAGAAGCACAGCGACGCCGACGGGCCGCCGCGACTCCACAGCTCGCCGTAGCCGCCGCGCGCGTCCAATCCGTACTCCTGCAGCCGCGCGGCGACCATGCAGCTGGCCACCGGGTCGCTGTCGAGGATTCGCAGCACCTGGGGCAGATCGCGACTCGCAAGCTGACGGGCTCCGGAACCGCGGGTCCGGCGGCTCGGCTCCAGCACACTCCGCACGTTCACAGCCTGCCACGAAGAAGGCGAACGTGCTGGTTTTTGGTCGGCTGCGGTCTACCCGACCGTGACGACCGGTTCACCGGTTCCCGCGTCGTCGTTCATTCCCTCGGCCAAGCGCAGTGCCTCCTCGATGAGGGTTTCCACGATCAGGTGCTCGGGCACGGTCTTGATGACCTCGCCCTTGACGAAGATCTGGCCCTTGCCGTTGCCGGAGGCCACGCCGAGGTCGGCCTCGCGGGCCTCGCCCGGACCGTTGACCACACAGCCCATGACCGCGACCCGCAGCGGCACCTCCATACCCTCGAGTCCGGCGGTGACCTCGTTGGCGAGGGTGTACACGTCGACCTGGGCGCGGCCGCACGACGGGCAGGACACGATCTCGAGCTTGCGCGGGCGCAGGTTCAGCGATTGCAGGATCTGGTTGCCGACCTTGACCTCTTCGACCGGCGGCGCGGACAGCGAGACCCGGATGGTATCGCCGATGCCCTCGCTCAGCAGCGCGCCGAACGCGACGGCCGATTTGATCGTGCCCTGGAAGGCGGGACCGGCCTCGGTGACGCCCAGGTGCAGCGGGTAGTCGCAGCGCGCGGCGAGCTGCCGGTACGCCTCGACCATGACGACGGGGTCGTTGTGCTTGACCGAGATCTTGATGTCGCCGAAGCCGTGCTCCTCGAACAGGCTCGCCTCCCACAGCGCGGACTCCACCAGCGCCTCGGGGGTGGCCTTGCCGTACTTCTCCATCATCCGCTTGTCCAGCGAACCGGCGTTGACGCCGATGCGGATGGGGGTGTTCGCCGCCGCGGCCGCCTGCGCGACCTCCTTGACGCGGCCGTCGAATTCCTTGATGTTGCCCGGATTGACCCGCACCGCAGCACATCCCGCGTCGATCGCGGCGAAGATGTAGCGCGGCTGGAAGTGAATGTCGGCGATCACCGGAATCGGCGATTTGGTCACGATCGCGGCCAGCGCGTCGGCGTCCTCCTGCCGTGGGCACGCCACCCGCACGATGTCGCAGCCCGACGCGGTCAGCTCCGCGATCTGCTGGAGGGTCGAATTCACATCGTGGGTCCGAGTCGTGGTCATCGACTGCACCGACACCGGGAAGTCGCTCCCGACCCCGACCTTGCCCACCATCAACTGACGTGTCTTGCGCCGAGGTGCGAGGACCGCCGCCGGCGCGGACGGCATCCCCAATGCAATGGCACTCACGTTCGGCTGCCTACTTTCGCTTTCGTCTGCGTGCTGCCTGTTCGTTGCCGAGTCTAGTGGGGGGTGGGGAGGGCGCGGCGTGTGAGTGGGGCGACACGGGAACCTGGTGTGGGCGGGGTGCGTCCAAGGTGGTGGGCGGTAATGTGCTGGCGGACGGTGGGGTTCTCGGGAAGGGGACGCGTTATGGCGGGGCGTTGGGTGGTCTCGGGGCTGGTTGTGGGGGCGTTGGTGCTGGTGGGAGGGTGTCAGGATGATTCATCCGGGCAGGGCACTCCGACGAACGGGACCAGCTCGGCCGCTACGACGACGGACAGGGCCGCGAGCCTGTGGGACCCGTGCACGCTACCGGAGTCGGCGCTCACCGGGACCGGTCTCGATCCAGCCACCAAGGAATCGGGAGTTCTCGGAAATCAATTCCCCGGGTCCAAGACGTGCGGCTGGCGCTCCGACGCCAAGTGGTACGACCTCACGATCTACTCAACCGACAAATCCCTCCAGGACATCCGAAACCGAACGGACTTCGAGGGCCTCACTCCGACCAAGGTGGGCTCCCTCGACGCAGTCCAGTTCTCGTGGAAGGACGATCCGGACCGGCTGTACTGCTTCCTGGCGGTTGGTCTCCGCCAGGGCAGTGTCACCTACGAGGCGCAGACTCGTTATTCGGTAGGCAAGCAGGGGGACCCATGCGTCGAGGTTCGGCATCACGCGGAGAACCTGGTCAAGTATTTACCCGGAAGTTGAGGAGGGGATCGTGATAGAGGGGGTTGATCCCGCCGCTTGGCGAAACCTGCTGGGACAGGCCAACTCTGGAAAGCTGACGCTCGATCCGGAGATCGGTAAGGGTCTCGACAAGGTCTGCGACGACTACCTGGATCGCCTGGACGCGCTCGCTCGCGCCGCGGACCGCTTTCGCTTCCTGGGAGGTTTCGGCACGTTCCAGTCGGGCGTGGATCTGGAGAAGAAGTTCAAAACGAAAGCCTTCGGTAGCGACAAGTCACTCGTCGCGATTCTGCAACAGCACATCGACGTGGTGAAGACCGCCAAAGAGGTTGTGGCCAAGGCTGTCTCGAACTTCGTCGAGCAGGACCAGCAGAACGCCGACCAGTATCGTCGGACGGATGGCGCGTCATGAGTTCGTACGACGACTACCAGCGCCGCATCATCGCCGCTCAGGAACAATGGAACCAGGAGCGGGAACGAATCTATGGCGAGACACGAACGTTCGACTCCACCTTCCAGGGGGACTTCGATCCGACCGTGATCAATTATTGCGAGATCTACGAGGGTCTTTCACTGGAGGAGATGCGCAAGCGAGTCAGCGAGATGCGGCCGGACGAAGTGCGTGCCCTGTCAGACGGCTGGCGTGATATCGGGTGGAATTTGATGGCCGCGTCTAATGCGTTCAACAGCAGCTTCGCCCGCACGGTCAGCGGAGATGGTGCGCATACCGGCTGGACGGGCGAAGCCGCTACGGCCGCCACGACGGCGGTCAACAACTACACCACTCAGTCACACGACCTCGTATCGGCCGCTCAGGTCATCGGGCTGAAACTGGCCGAGGCCCACACCGGACTCGAACAGACCCAAGCCCTGTTCCCCGGCATCACCGAACGTCCCGATGTGCGCACGAAGACCCTCCCCAAAGACGGCGTCATGAAGACGGACGACTACAACAACGAGGAGCAGACCGAGGAAGCCCGCCGAATTCTTCGCACGGTCTACGGCCAGGTAGTCGTACAGACCGATAAAGGCGTCCCAGTCCTCCCGACACCACCCAAGATCGCCGATGGCCCCGTCGTTCCCGGCACCGATTTCGTCGGCCCCGGCAATTCGGGTGGCGGTGGGGGCAATGACAGCGGTGGGGGCAATGGCGGAACCGGTGGTGGGACCGGCAATGACGGTGGTCCGGCGTCCGGGGGTGGTGGCGGTCCCGAGGAATCGAAGGATCAAGGTGGCGGGACGGCCGGGGGTGGGTCGGAGCAAGGGACTCAGCCTGCGAGTACTGCGCCGAGTTCTGTCGGGTCGGAGTCGGCGACGCCCGGAAGCACCACAGACTCTCGGGGCGGAACCAGTACCAGCCCAGCCGGTTTGAGTGGGCCGTCCTCGGGCGGTGGGTCCGGCGGGACGAGTGGAGGTGGGTTCGGGCGGATCGGGTCCGGGCCGGGAGGTCGGGGTGGTGGGTCAGGAGGTGGCGGTGGGACAGCCGCTAACGCCCCTGGGCGCAGCATTCCCGGTGGGCCGCAGGGGACCAATGTCACGCCTGCGGCGGCTCGGGCGGGGATTGCGGGGCAGCAGGGTATGGGGATTCCGGGGATGGGGGCGCCGGGGGCGCATGGGAAGGAGGAGGATGAGCGGGAGAAGGGGACGCCGGATTATTTGATCACGAAGGAGCATGGGGAGGAGTTGATCGGGGAGTATCGGAGGGCTGTGCCTCCGGTGATCGGTGGGGATTACGACAGTGCTTAGTTGGCGGTTCAGTGGGCAGGAGTTCGAAATCCTTTGGGCCGCTTATGGGCGGGATCGGTTGCCGTATCCGTTGCGGTTTCGGCCCGAGGATGTGGAGTTCGAGGAGTTGAAGCGGCGGCGGGAGGAGGCCGTGGCGGGGTTGCTGGGGAAGTACAGCGAGGAGTTGCCGCGGGCGATCGGGGCGTTGCTCGAACCCGAGGTGCGGGTGGAGATGAAGGGGTTCACCGGTGCGGGGCTGTCGGAGGTGATTCGGTTCCACGGGGTGTTGCGCGGCGGCGAGGGTGCTTCGTTGACTCAGTTGCCCGGTCCCAGCGAGGACATCGGTTCGGATGTCGTTGTGACATACGGGGATTCGGCGCACGTCCCACAGCGGGCCGTGGCCGCTCTGCCGCCGCGCGGGCCCGGGGCGAAGCCGCCGCTCGAGGTCCGGCGCGAGGAGATCGCCGCCGACCGCGACCGCCCGATCGCCGTGTCGCACAGCGCGATCGAGCGCCTGAACGGCGTCTTCAAGCGCGAACGCCTCGGCATCGGCGAGGTCACCGTCCTCGCGGGCGGCGCCGTCGACTCCCGCCCGACCCCGGGCCGCTCCTTCTGGTGGATGGACTACGAGGACGGCCGCTACTACGTGAAGACCGGCGACCCCATCATCGCCAAACCTCTTGACGCGCAGCGCATGTCGGCCGAGATCCACCGCCTCGCCACGCTCACCCAGCGCTATTACGCCGAGGACCGCGAGCACGAGGAGTACCTGCGCTCGCGGTGAGGCGCGTCAGGGCACCCGGACCTCCGCCGGGACCGTCCAGCCCTGGCGGCAGGTGGAGTGGCCGTCGCAGCCTTCGACCGTCACCAGATGAATGCCCGGACCGGCGGAACGGCTGGTCGAGCCGCCCAGTCCGCCCGGGGTGTTGTTCTGGCTGCCGTCGACGCTCACGATGAAGCGATCGTAGGAGAACGGGGTCGACGGGCCCCATTCGACGTAGACGCCGCCTCCGTTGCCGGTGACCACCGCGACGGTCATCTCGCCGCCTTGATGGGGCGACCAGACGATGTCGCCGTGTTCGAACACCTGATGCCTGCTCTCCTGGCGGAGCGCTTCGCCCATGCCCGGCGGGAAGCCGGGCGGAATGTGGTCGGGCACAAGCTCGCCCGTGATCGGGCAGCCCAGTTCGCCATCGGCCGCGTCGAGCAGGTACCAGCGGGTCGCGATCAGATTGGTCGGCTCGAACGGGCAGTGGCGTCTCGTGGGGTGTCCGGGTGTGGCGAGGCCGGTCGCGGCCGGGACGGTCAGTATCGTCACGACGGCTGCCAAGACGCCCACGACGCGGTGAATCAGTTTGCGCGACAAGAGAATTACCCCCAGATCCATGCATGGGACCACTGCGTGCGAGTCGCGTTGGTCGCCGGTGAAGTAGTCAGCTTCCCTGACTTAGATTGTCAGATAGCCTGACCGATCTGTCAACATGGGCCGAGCAGCCCGGTACCGTGCGGGAATGCGACTCGCACGGGAAGTGGAGCTGCCGACGGACATCGACGCGGCTGTGGCGGTGCAGGATCGGTTGCGCGGGCTGGTCGAGGTTCGCCGCGGCCCGCAGCGGTTCCGTACCGTGGCCGGACTCGACTCGGCGTACGACGAGGATGGGAATGCGGTTGCGGCCGTGGTCGTCTTGGACGCCGAGACGTTCGAGGTCGTCGATACGGCCACGGCGCGGGGGCGGGTCGAGTTTCCCTATGTACCGGGGTTGTTGGCGTTCCGGGAGTTGCCGGTCACCGTCGCGGCGCTCGAAAAGCTCGATAGCACACCGGATCTGCTGATCTGCGACGGGCAGGGTGTCGCGCATCCGCGGCGGTTCGGGCTGGCCTGTCATGTCGGTGTGCTGACGGGGCTGCCGACCGTCGGGGTCGCCAAAACCGTGTGGGGTGAGTACACCGAGCCCGGGGCGGAGCGGGGCGCGACCGGTGATGTCGTTGTCGGGAACGAGGTGGTCGGGCGGGCGTTGCGGACGCGGGCGGGGGTGAAGCCCGTGTTCGTGTCGGTTGGGCATCGGATCGACCTGGACACCGCCTGCGCGGCGGTGCTCGGGTTGACTCCTCGGTATCGGCAGCCGGAGACCACGCGGCGCGCGGATCGGTTGTGCCGGGAATTGTTGCGGCAGGGGTGATTTCAGCGATGCGAGGCCGTGATCTCGGCTAGGCGGTCCAGTTCGCGCAGGGTTTCCGTGGGTGGCAGGACCGGGACGATGCCCAGGAGTACGCGGTGAATGTCCAACTCCGCCAGGCGTTTCAGGTCGTCGGGGCGAGGGTCGAACAGGGTCGCGATCACGGGGACGGGTGGGTGGCCTTCGCGGGCGGCCAGCTCCCGCAGTTGGTCGATGCCCTTTTCGAGCTCGTCCAGGGGGATGCCGACGGGGGCCAGCCAGCCGGTGGCGTGGTCGAGGATGCGGGTGTGGGTGGTGGGGCCCCAGCCGCCGAGCCAGATCGGCGGGTGCGGGTCTTGTACGGGTTTGGGCCAAGAATAGAGGGGGTCGAAATCGACGCAATCGCCGTGGAATTCGGCCTTCTCCTGAGTCCAGATGGCGGTCATGGCGAGGAGGCGTTCGCGTTGCAGGGCGAGCCGGGTGCGGGGGTCGGTGCCGTGGTTGCGAATCTCCTCGCGGAGCCAGCCCGCGCCGACGCCCAGTTCGAAACGGCCGCCGGAGGCGCGGTCCAGGCTCGCGACCTCCTTGGCGAGGATGATCGGATCGCGTTGCACCACAAGGGCGACCCCGGTACCGAGCCGCAGACGGGTGGTCGCGGCGGCGGCGAAGGACAGGCTCACGAAGGGGTCGAGATTGCGGTAGTAGTCGTGCGGAATGTCGCCGCCGCCGGGGTTGGGCGTCCGGACGGTGACAGGGATGTGGGTGTGTTCGGCGACGAAGAGGGATTCGAAGCCGCGCTCCTCGACCGCCCGGCCCAACTCGGCCGGGCCGAGGCTCTCGTCCGTGACGCCGGTGAAGATTCCGATACGCATGGCGGCTACGGTAAACATTGACATCAGCGTCAAGGTCAAGAGCGCGAGGTGAGGATGCGAATCGGCGAGTTGGCGGAACGCACCGGCAGTAGCACGCGCACGCTGCGGTACTACGAGCAGCAGGGTCTGCTGACGGCCGCGCGGAAGGGCAACGGCTACCGCAGTTTCGACGAGAGCGCGGTCGGCACGGTGCTGCGCATCCGAGCGCTGCTCGCGGCCGGATTGACCACCGAGGTCATTCGCCGCGTGCTGCCGTGCACGCGCGATGCCGTGCCCCGGATCGATCCGTGCGCCGAGGTGGTGGGGATTCTGCGGTCGGAGATCGATCGGGTGGACGCGGTAGCGGCGGATCTGCGGCGGTCGCGGGAGCTGTTGGCTTCGATCCTGGTGGATTCGGGGGTGGCGGTACGGGAAGAGAGCGAGTTGGGTACGGCGTAGTCGCGAGGACGACTACGCCGTAGCCTCAATCACGCTGCCGGTCAGTCAGTTTGGGCCGAGACGTCCATCGCTGACAGCCGCGGTGAACGCATCCCACTCGCCGGGCAGGAACATGAGCGCGGGACCGGAGGGGTCCTTCGAATCACGGACGCCGACCATGCCCCCGTCGAGGTGAGCGACCTCGACACACTCTCCGTTCGGTTGACTTCGACTCGACGTGAACCACATTGCCCTCGATAGATCACTGGTCACTCGTAGCACTCCCTCAAGACCGCCTGTATCAAGTCCCGGCTTGCAGCCTCGTCCAACGCTACTCGCCGGGCTCGGCCAAGGGCTTCCTCGTAGGGGTCGAGGTGGTCTTTCGTCTCGAGGTAGAGAGCCCCGGTGAACCCTTCGACGAAGACCACTGGCTGCTCTATCAACTTGGTGAAGGGCAGCGGCCCGAATTCGAGCAATACAAACGAACTGGCAATCCCGACGATGGGATCGGTTGCCGCGAGCGGAACGATCCTGATCAAGACATTCGGTCGCTCACCCTCGGCCAAGAGATGGCGCAGCTGATCGCCCATCACCCCCGGACCGCCGGTCTGCTGACGGAGGAGCCATTCGGGAATTATCGTCTCGTACCGGAATTTTGGATCCTCGAGCCGTTCTTGACGAATCGAGAGGAGCGCAACTCGTCGAGCCACTTCTTCCGGCGTCCACGTCGGATGGCCGGACCACGCGAGCTGTCGTCGATATGCTTCGGTCTGAAGCAATCCGGGCAGCAGCCCGATCTGGAGAGTGGTTACGCGGCGAGCGTTCTGCTCCAGGCTCAGATAATGATCGAAGTTGACTTGCGCACCGTCGATATACGCACGCCACCACTTCCCAGCCGACGCCCGCTCCCTCCGCACCTCCTCCCCCAGCGCCAACAGCAACCGCCGCTCGTCGTCGCTCACCCGCAGCTTGTCGCAGAGGGCGTTGATCATCATGTTGGTGGGGTTGTGCTTCACCCCGTCTTCCAATCGTCCATATGTCTGCGGCGATGTCTCGGCGGCCTTCGCGGCCGAGTTCTTCGAAACGTCCGCTCGCTCACGGAACTTCTGCAGCTGTCGGCCGAGTGCACGGCTGGCAAGAGTCGAACCCATCGTTAGCCTCGCTATTCAATCGTCTGCCTGAATGGGGAAGGGCCCGCGTGGAACCAGGGCCCGATCGCGCCGAAAGAACTTGTGAGAACTACCACCCCGCTCGGGGAAAGAGTAACACTGAAGGCCCGCCGAGAACGGGAACACCACTCCGCCACAACAACTTTCGCGAAACCAGGACAGAACTGGGGGAACTTTGCTGCTCATGAATCCATTGCCCACCAAGAACCAACTGCTACACGCGTGTCGGGGAGTCGATACGGACGGCCATCCCATACTGGGGGTCGCGCATCGGCTCACCGACATTCACGAAAGACGCTTGGCTGTCGACGGTTTCGAGGTGATCGAGTTGGAGACCGAACGGATCGACCTCGTCATCGAGATCGACGACTGCGTCACCCGTTCGCTTCCGCCCGCGCACGGGGCCGCTCGCGTACACACCGAGACGATCGGCGCGGTCGTGGATCGGGTCGCGCGCTATACCGCGATCGCCTATGCCGCCCTTTCCGGATCGCACGATGTCGATCTCGGCCATGCGTGGGAACATCTCGCGGAATTGGCCGTCGCTTACGAGGACCTCGTCGAGGAGGTGCACGCGGGGCGGCGGCGGCTTCCGGGCGGGCCGTGAAAGTGCCACGATGAGGTCGTGACCGACGATCGGAAGCCGACCAGTCACGAGCGCATGACGGGGCAGCCGTGGGACGCCTCGTATCGGGACGGTCCCCCGCCCTGGGACATCGGGGGGCCGCAGCCCGTGGTCGTCCGGCTGGCGGCCGCGGGAGCGTTCACCGGGTCCGTGCTCGATGTGGGGTGCGGGACCGGTGAGAATGCGCTGCACATCGCCGCGCTCGGGCTGCCGGTACTGGGGGTGGACGTGGCCGAGACCGCGCTCGCCCAGGCTCGGGAGAAGGCCGCTCGGCGCGGGATCGCGGCCGAGTTCGAGGTGGCCGACGCGTTCGCGCTGGAACGGCTGGGACGGCGGTTCGACACCGTGCTCGATTGCGGGATGTTCCATACCTGCGATGCGGACGAGCGGCGGGTCTATGTCGCGAGCCTGGCGGCCGCGACCATCGTCGGGGGCGCGCTGTATCTGCTGTGCCTGAGCGATGAGGGGCCGAATCTCGGTCCACATCCGGTGTCGCGCACCGAGATCGAGGCGGCGTTCGGGCCGGGCAGCGGGTGGGCGGTCGAGGCCGTCGAATCCGCTTCGATCCGAACGCTGTTCCACGACGAGAACGGGGCGAGCGCGTGGTGCGCGACCGTCCGGCGAAGTGATCAGGATTGAAGAAGCCTTCCGGTCGTTCGATTTTCTAGGCTCGGAGACGTACCGATCGAACGACACCGAGGAGCCGACGATGACCGCCACGCGACAGGGCAGCAGGACCGCGAAGGGCTACGACGGCTTCACCGCCGAGGAGCGCGCGGCGATGAAGGAACACGCCCGCGAATTGAAGAAGGCCGCGGGCGCGGCCGACGCCGAGGCCGAGGTGGTCGCCAAGATCGCGGAGATGTCGGAGTCCGATCGGGTGATGGCCGAGCGGGTGCACGCGATCGTCAGGGAGTACGCGCCGGGGCTCGCGCCGCGGCTGTGGTACGGACAGCCCGCCTACGCCCGCGACGGCAAGGTGGTGTGCTTCTTCCAGCCCGCGGCCAAATTCAAGACGCGCTACGCGACCCTCGGATTCAGCGATCCCGCCGAGTTGGACGAGGACAGCATGTGGCCCACGGCCTTCGCGTTGACGCGGATGACCGCGGCGAACGAGAAGCGCATCGCGGAGCTCGTGGCGAAGGCCGCCGGATAGGCTATACGTATACATATACTGGTTGCATGTTCGATCCGATCAGCCTTCTCGTCGGCGCCGGTCTCGTCGGAGTGGGTTGGGCCGCAGGCCGTTTCGGCCGCCGCCCGGCCCGCCACGGCCGTCCGGAACCGGCCCTCTGCGGATGCGGTCACGACCTCGCCCTGCACGACCGGAACGAGGGCGTCTGCCACGCCGAGATCGTCCGCAAGAACGCCGTCGGCCTGCGCGAATGGGTGACCTGCGGCTGTCGCCGCTACACCGGCCCGACCCCGCTCGAGGAGTTCTTCACCCCGCCCGTGCTGCCGCCGAACGACCGCTAGCGGGAAATCCGGTCCGCTCCGATGAATTCGCGCGGTGCCGCGAGTAGGTACTCGCGACACCTTTCGGAGGAGGGATTCGGATATGAACACGACCACGGGCCAGCGCTGGGTGCTGGCCTTGACCTCGGTCGCCGGATTGATGATCGTGCTCGACGCGCTGGTGGTCACCACCGCGCTGCGGGCGATCCAGCTGGATCTGGGCGCATCGCTCGGCGAACTGGAATGGACCGTGAACGCCTACACCGTGAGTTTCGCGGTGTTGCTGATGGCGGGGGCGGCGCTCGGTGACCGCTACGGGCGCAGGCGGGTGCTGGTCGGCGGGCTGGCGTTGTTCGCGGTGGCGTCCGCGGGCTGTGCGCTGGCGCCGAGTCTGGGGTGGCTGATCGCCGCGCGCGCGGTGCAAGGGGCCGGGGCGGCGGCGGTGATGCCGGTGGCGCTGGCGTTGCTGTCGGCGGCGTTCGCGCCGGAGCAGCGGACGCGGGCGCTCGGGATCTTCGCGGCCACAACGGGTTTGGCGACGCTCGGCGGGCCGCTTGTGGGCGGGGCCGTGGTGCAGGGGCTGACGTGGGAGTGGATCTTCTGGTTGAACGTGCCGATCGGGGCGGTGCTGATTCCGTTGGTCCGGACTCGGTTGGACGAGAGTTTCGGGCAGGCACGGGGTTTGGACTATGTGGGGATCGGGTTGGTGAGCGTGGCGGCGTTCGGGGTGGTGTGGGCGCTGGTGCGCGGGAACGACGCGGGGTGGGGCAGCGCCGAGGTGGTCGGGGTGGTCGTCGTGGGGGTGGCGGCGTTGATCGGGTTCGTGCGGTGGGAGTCGCGGACCGCGGCGCCGCTGATTCCGATGCGGTTCTTCGGGTCTCGGGCGTTCTCGGCGGGGAACGCGGCCGGGTTCCTGTTGGCGGCGTCGCTGTTCTGTGGGGCGTTCTTCTTCGCGCAGTTCTTGCAGGTCGTGGCCGGGCACGGGCCGTTGGGTACGGGTTTGCTGCTGGCGCCGTGGACGGTGACGTTGTTCGTGGTCGCGCCGATCGCGGGGCGGCAGGTGAATCGGTTCGGGGAGCGGCCGTTGGTGGTGGCCGGGTTGGTGATGCAGGCGATCGGGTACGGGTGGATCGCGCTGATCGCGCGGCCGGATCTGCCGTACGCGGCGTTGGTCGTGCCGTTCGTGATCTCCGGGGTGGGGGTGTCGATGGCGATTCCGGCGGCGCAGAGCGCGGTGTTGCGGGCGGTGCCGATGGCCGCGGTGGGAGCGGCTTCGGGGACCTACAACGCGTTGCGGCAGTTGGGTGGGGCGTTCGGGATCGCCGTTCCCGCAGCGGTTTTCGCGGCGGTCGGGGGATTCGAGTCGGCTCGGGTGTTCACCGACGGGTTCGTGGGGGCGATCGGGTGCGGGGCGGGGCTGGCGTTGGTGGGGGCGGCGATCGGGATGTGGATTCCGAGTGGGGTGCCCGGGGGTGATTCGGCATCCGGTTCGGAGCGCGTCCGGGCTGAGGCGGTAGCCCTCGCGGGGCCGGAAACGTCGGGCGTCGAATTCGAGCGGAGGACGGCGTGATTCGGGCGGAGGGACCGGTAGATTCGGCGGTCATGGGTGTCGGCGAGGACTTCGCGGAGCGGATCGAGACGCATCGGCCGGAGCTGCTGGCGCATTGTTATCGGATGCTCGGGTCGATTCACGACGCGGAGGATCTGGTGCAGGAGACGATGGTGCGGGCGTGGCGGGCCGCCGATCGGTTCGACGGGACGCGGGCCTCGGTGCGGACCTGGCTGTATCGGATCGCCACCAATGTCTGTCTGACCGCGCTCGAGCAGCGCGGGAAACGGGCGTTGCCGGTGGACCTCGGCGGGCCGAGCGAGGTGGTGGTGACGCGGCCGGAGACGCATCCGGAGATTCCGTGGATCGAGCCGATTCCCGATGCGCTGCTGGGCAATTCGGGCGATCCGGCGACGGTCGTGGCGGCCCGCTCCGGTGTGCGGCTCGCGTTCATCGCCGCCCTCCAGCACCTACCCGCGCGGCAACGGGCCGTGCTGATCCTGCGCGACGTGCTGTCCTGGTCCGCCGCCGAGGTCGCCGATCTGCTCGACACCTCCCCCGCCGCGGTCAACAGCGCCCTGCAACGCGCCCACGCTCAACTCGACAAGGCGGCCCCGATGCTCGACCGGATGTCGGAGACGGTGAGTCCCGAAGAACGCGCGGTCGTCGACCGTTATACCCACACCTTCGCCCAAGCGGATATGCGCGGCCTGGCCGAACTGCTCCGCGACGACGTCATCCTGGAAATGCCTCCGGCCCTGCTCTGGTTCGCGGGCCGCCCGCATGTCCTCGAATTCTTCGAATCCAAGGCCCCGCTCGCCTGGCGCAGTATCCGCACCTCGGCCAATACTCAACCGGCCGTGGCCTATTACCGGCGCGACGACGGGGAGAGCGTGTATCGGGCGCATTCGATTCACGTTCTGACGGTTGCGGATTCGCGGATCGAGCGGATCACGGTGTTCGTGGAGCCGCGGTTGTTCGAGAGGTTCGGGTTGCCTGGGGTGTTGTGAGCGGCTGAACGCGGCCCCAGGGTCTTCGGTAAGGTGGGTCGAGCTGTATCCGATTTTCCGTTGGGTGTTCTTTTCGGACTCGACCACGGAGGTATCGCGATGAAGGCTGTGCAGTATCGGAGTATCGGGGCCGCGCCGGAAGTGGTGAGCGTGGCGGATCCGGAGCCGGGGCCGGGGCAGGTTTTGTTGGAGGTTTCGGCGGCGGGGGTTTGTCATTCGGATATCGCGGTGATGTCGTGGCCCGCGGAGCAGTTTCCGTATCCGTTGCCGTTGACGTTGGGGCATGAGGGGGCGGGGACGATTGCGGCGTTGGGGGACGGGGTGGCCGGGTTCGAGGTGGGGGATTCGGTGGCGGTGTATGGGCCGTGGGGGTGTGGGACGTGTTGGCCTTGTGAGGGTGGGCGGGAGAACTACTGTGTGCGGGCCGGGGAGTTGGGGATCTTTCCGCCGGGATTGGGGGCGCCGGGGGCCATTGCGGAGTACATGATCGTGGATGATGTGCGGCATCTGGAATCGCTCGACGGGCTGGATCCGGTGCGGACGGTGCCGTTGACCGATGCGGGGTTGACGCCGTATCACGCGATCAAGAAGTCGTTGCCGAAGTTGGTGCCGGGGTCCACGGCCGTGGTGATCGGGACGGGCGGGCTGGGGCATGTGGCGATTCAGCTGTTGCGGGCGCTGTGTCCGGCGCGGGTGATCGCCCTGGACGTCAGCGAGGACAAGCTCGAGCTCGCGCGAACCGTGGGCGCGCACGAGACCGTCCGCTCCGACGACAAGGCCGCGGGGCGGGTGAAGGAGCTCACCGAGGGGCGGGGCGCGACCGCGGTGTTCGATTTCGTGGGCGCCGCGCCGACGACCGCGACGGCAGCGGGCTGCGTCGCGATGGAGGGCGACATCACCATCGTCGGAATCGGCGGCGGCACCGTGCCCGTGGGGTTCGGGGCGCTGCCGTTCGAGGTGAACGTCACCGCGCCCTACTGGGGCAGCCGCGGCGAACTCCGCGAGGTCCTCGATCTCGCGCGGGCCGGGGCGATCGACGTGCACGTCGAGACGTTCGCCCTCGAGGACGCGCCGCACGCCTACGAACTACTGCACAGCGGAAAGATCAACGGGCGGGCGGTGATTCGGCCCAACGGCTAGGTCACGGGAACAGCTTGATCGGATTCACCACATCGGCCACCAGGGTCAGCACGGTGAAGGCGCCGCCGATCACCACGACCGCGTAGGTCGCGGGCAGGAGCTTGAGGTAGTCGACGGGCGCGCCGGGCGGCAGACCGCGGCGGCCGCGGATCATGTTGCGCAGCTTCTCGTAGACGACGACCGCGATATGGCCGCCGTCCAACGGCAGCAGCGGCAACAGGTTGAACGCGCCGAGGAAGAAGTTCAGGCTCGCGAGGGTCAGGACGAAGGCGTTCCACAGCCCGTGCTCCACGGTCTCGCCGCCGATCCGGCTCGCCCCGTACACGCTGATCGGGGTGTCGGCGTCGCGCTGCCCGCCGGTGACCGCGTGCCACAGGCTGACCACCTTCGCGGGCATGTGCGCCAGCGATTCGGCCACGTTGACGAACATCGTCCCGGTGAACGCGGCCGAGGCCGGGATCGCCGCCAGCACGCCGTACTTCACCGGGTCGTACATGAGCATCTTGCCGACGCCGACCCGGGAGACCGTGCGCGGAGTGTCGGTGGCCTTCTTGGTGACCGGATCGACGTAGGTGATCGCCTGCTGCGGGACGACGGTGACGTCGAGGGTCGAGCCGTCGCGCCGCACGGTGTAGACGATCGGGCCCGTCTTGCTCTCGGTGTTGGTGCGGAACTCTTCCCAGGTGTGGATCGGCTTACCGTCGATGGCGGTCACGAGGTCGCCGCGCTTCAGGCCCGCCGCCCCGGCCGGACCGCTGCCCGTGCACGGCTCGTAGCCCTCGGCCTTCGGCTTCTCGTTCGCCACACAGGACGGCGTGTCGATCATCGTGTCGGGCGGGGTGTCGTTGATGCGCGGCAGGCCCCACCCGATGGCCAACACCACGATCAGCAGGAAGCCGAGCAGGAAGTTCATGAAGATGCCGCCGAACATGACGACCAGCCGCTTCCAGGTGGCCTGCCGGTACATGGCCCGGTCCAGATCGCGCTCGTCGATCTCGTCGAGCGCGGTCATGCCCGCGATATCGCAGAAACCGCCCAGCGGCAACGCCTTCAGGCCGTATTCGGTCTCGCCGCGGTGGAAGGAGAACACCTTCGGCCCGAAGCCGATGAAGTAACGCCGCACCTTCATCCCGGTGGCCTGCGCGGTCCACATGTGCCCGCACTCGTGCAGCGCTACCGAGATGGTGATGCCGAGCGCGAACAGCACGAATCCGATCGCGAAGCCCATGCGGTTCCGAACCCTCCTGCGTCAGTTGCCCACGTGCGTGCGCGCACGTTCCCGCGCCCACGCGTCGGCCGCGAGCACCTCGTCCAAGGTAGCGGGTTCCGCGCGCCAACGGTCGGCCGACTCGACCACACGCGCGACCGTGCGCACGATATCGGGGAATCGGAGCCGTCCCGCGAGAAACGCCTCGACCGCGATCTCGTTGGCGGCGTTGTAGACCGCGGTCACGCAGCCGCCCGCCTTCCCGGCCTCGCGGGCCAGTTCGACCGCGGGGAAGACCTCGTTGTCGACCGGGGCGAATTCCCAGGTGAACGCCTGCGTGAAGTCGAGGGGCGCGAGCACGCCGGGGACGCGGTCGGGCCAGCCGAGGGCCAGGGCGATGGGCAGTTTCATATCGGGCGGGCTGGCCTGGGCGATGGTGGAGCCGTCGGTGAAGGTGACCATCGAGTGCACGATCGACTGGGGATGCACGGTGACGTCGATGTCGTCGTAGGCGATGCCGAACAGCATGTGCGCCTCGATGAGTTCCAGGCCCTTGTTCACCAGGGTGGCGGAGTTCAGCGTGTTCATCTGGCCCATGGACCAGGTGGGGTGCGCCTTGGCCTCGGCGGGGCTCACCGATTCCAGCATCGGGGCGGTCCAGCCGCGGAACGGGCCGCCCGAGGCCGTCAGCACCAGGCGGGCCACCTCGGATTCGCGGCCGCCGCGCAGGCATTGGGCCATCGCGGAGTGTTCGGAGTCGACGGGCACGATCTGGCCGGGCGCGGCCGCGCGGGTCACCAGGGAACCGCCCGCCACGAGCGACTCCTTGTTGGCGAGGGCGAGGCGACGGCCCGATTCGAGGGTGGCCAGCGTGGGTCCGAGGCCGAGCGAGCCGACCAGCGCGTTGAGCACGACATCGGCGTCGGTGCGGCGGACCAGTTCGGTGGCCGCGTCCGGACCGGCAAGGGACACACCGAGTTTCGCGGCGGCGGCCGGGTCGGCGACGGCGACGTTCGTGGTGCCGGTGGCCCGGATCTGCTCGGCCAGCAGGTCCGTATTGCCGCCGCGCGCGGCGAGTCCCACCACCTGGAAGCGGTCCGGGTCGGCGGCGATCACCTCCAGGGCTTGCGTGCCAATGGAACCGGTGCTGCCCAGCAGCAGGACTCTCACGATGTCGGACACCCTCACATTGTCGCGGACCCGCCCGGCCGACACCCCCTCACCCCGCTGGCTACGACGACCGGTCGTATGCCACGATATTGGCGAAAGCGCTATCCGAACGAGCCGATGGGAGCGAACGTGGCCGCCACGGAACTGGAGAAGACGAGTGCCGGTGTCGTCACCAAGGTCGACCCCGCCGAGGTTCCGTCCGCCGCGTGGGGTTGGAGCGGTGAGTCGCCGCGCGCCTTCCGCATCGCCGGATGGGTCGTGGTGGTCATCCTGCTCGCCATGCTGTTCGAGGGGCCGCAGGGATCCTCGTCGGGCACCGGGAACATCGGGTACATCTTCCTGATCTTGTTCGCGGCATTGCTGGCGGGTGTGCTGATCCGGGATCGGGTGCTGCGGAACAAGCCGCGGTAGGGCTCGATCAGCGACCGCGACGCTTCGCGGTTCTCGGACGACCGGCGGGCTGCTTCTTGCGAGCGGCCTCCGGTCGTTTGTTGTTGCGTTGGGGCGCAACGGGTTCCGTGCGTGGAGTGCGGGAGCTGCGGGCCGTGCGGCCGCGGACGACGCCGATGAAGTCCTCGATCGCCTCGTTCGGGTTGTCGATCAGCCAGGCGAGGGCGATCGCGGTGGGTTCGGCGTCGGTGAGGGGACGGTAGGTGAGGTCGCGGCGGTGGTGCAGGCGGGCCAGGGATTGCGGCATGACCGCCGCGCCGCCGACGGCCGCCACCAGGGCCACGGTGTCGGCGAGGGCGTCGAGGTCGGTGGCGTCCTGGAGGCGTTCGTCGGCGAGGTCGGCGAGGGTGATCTCCTCGTACAGCGAGATGGGGTGGTCGGTGGGGATCACGGCGACCGGGCGCTCCTCATAGAGGGGGATGGCGTGCGTCTTCGCGCGGTCGATCGGGAGGCGGACGAAGCACATGTCCACTCGGGACTCGTGGATCGCGGTTTCCTGGTCGGCTTGCGGGACCGCGACGAGGGCGAGGGGGCGCTCGGGAAAGCGTTCGGCCCAGACTCTTTCCCATTTGGACACGATCACGCCCGGCACGTAACCCACGCGCAGCGCGTCGGGAGTTGATCCGGTCATTCGTGTCAGGGTATTGCACACATGGGTGGTCGAGAGGTACCGCACGGGCTCAGTCGTCGAGGCGTTTCAGCTCGGTGATGTAGGGCCGCAGGGCGAGGACCATGTCCACGCAGGCGGCGAGGAGGGCGTCGCGTTCGTCGCGGTCGATGCGGCGCTCCACGGCCAGGCGGGCGCCGAGGATCGGGTGCGGCAGGTGTTCGCCGCTGCGGTCCCACCACAGGTGGGTGTCGGCGGTGTCGTCGCGGCGACCCCAGCCCTGGGGGGTGCGGATGAGATTCAGGCGGCCCATCTCGACGCCGAACACGTCGAGGACGAGCAGCCGGAACACGTCGGGGGTGCGGGCTTCCTCGGGGTGCGGGACAAAGTGGAACAGGGTGCCAGCGGTGATCGAAATGGCTGTGGCCGTGTCGGTTACCAGGATGATGCCCAGCCGCGTGCCCGTCTCGCTCTCCAGGACCGTCTGCGCGTCGCCGCTCGAGCCGATGCGCACTCGATAGCCGTCGGAGTAGGTCAGCAGATGGGCTTCGCCGCGAGACTTGTTGCGCCCCAACGCGAACGGGAACCGGCGGCCCGAGGCGACCGGCTCCGCGCGTTCCGCGACGGCGATGGCTTCGCCTGGGCCGCTTCGGAATTCGATCCGGGGACCACCCGACGCGCCTGGCACCACCCGCCCCTCGATCATCATTGATCCGCTCCACGGGTCCGACATGCGTCGATGGTATGACTGTGATGTCCCTCTCACCGGTGATTCGGGATCGGAACACGCGCGTCGCGGAAAGAAAGAGGGGTCGGTACGCTGCCGGAATCGTGAAACAGACTGCCCGCGGTCCGGGCGGCGAAACTCCGGACAGCCGCGTCGCCTCGGTGCTGCGGTTCTCGACCGAACTGATCGCGTGGATCGCCACGCCCTGGGCGCTCGCCTCGGTATCGATCGTGCTGTCGGCGCTGTCGCTGGTGGTGTTGATCGGGCTGCCGTCGGTGTTCGGCACGCCGGGCGACAAGGCGCGGACGCTGATTGCGGTGCCGGGAGTGGTGACGATCGGGATCGTGGTGCTGCAACTCGTGGCGGCCGGGGTGGCGGTGTGGTTCGTCTGGCCGGTGTGGCTGGCGGTGGTGGTCGTGGTGTTGGCGGTCGCGGCCGTGGTGGCGGAACTCCCCCGCTGGCGCTGGCTGGCGGGGCGGAGATAGGCCGACGCCCGCCGGATCACGGATCGGGCGGGCGTGGGGCGATTACTCGGTCACCAGGAACGGGTGGCGCGGCGGCGTTCGTTGCGGGCGGCGCCGGTGCGGTTTCCGGCCGAATGTCCTTGTGTCGCGCGCTGATTGCCTCCGCGCGCGGGGGTCTCGGTGCGCTTGGTGTACGAGTTCCGTGCGGGTTCGGTGCGACGGCCGTCGGCGTGGGAGTTCCGTGCGGGTTCCGTACGAGTTCCGTGCGAGCGGCCCTCGGCGTAGGAGTTCCGTGCGGCGTCCGTACGAGCGCCCTGCGCGTGAGAGTTCCGTGCGGTTTCCGTGCGAGTGCCCTGCGAGCGGCCCTCGGCGTACGAGTTGCGTGCGGTTTCCGTGCGGGCGCCGTGCGGGTTGCGGGTGTTCTTGGCGCGGGGGCGGCGGGGGGCGCCGGATCCGCGTGAGGCCGAGCCGCCGGAGTTCGCGGAACCGTTGGCGCGCACCGGTTTCGGCGCGGGCGGGGTCGGGGCGACCGCGGCGGCGACCTCGCCGACCAGGGCCAGGACCTCCGGGGAGGCGGAGGTGACCTGTTGCGGGCGGGCGGTGATGGTGGCCTTCCGAAGCAGGGTGGCCAGGTCCTTGCGCTGGTCGGGGAGCACGATGGTGACCACGTCGCCGGCGCTGCCCGCGCGGGCGGTGCGGCCCGAACGATGCAGGTACGCCTTGTGTTCGGCGGGCGGGTCGACGTGCACGACGAGTTCGACGCCGTCGACGTGGACGCCGCGCGCGGCGACATCGGTGGCGACGAGGACCTTGGCGCGGCCGGAGGCGAAGGTCTCCAGATTGCGGTCGCGAGCGCCCTGGGCGAGGTTGCCGTGCAGATCGACCGCGGGGATTCCGGCGGCGGTCAGCGTCTTGGCCAGGCGGCGCGCGTGATGTTTGGTGCGCATGAACAGGATTCGGCGACCGGTGCCGGAGGCGAGGGTGTGCACCAGATCCTTCTTGGCCTCGGGGTTGGCGACCTCGAAGACGTGATGGGTCATCGACGTCACCGGCGAGGCGGCCGAATCGACCGAATGCCGGACCGCGTCGGGCAGGAACCGCTTCACGAGCTTGTCGACGCCGTTGTCCAGCGTGGCCGAGAACAGCAGCCGCTGCCCGTCGGCCGGGGTGGCGGCGAGGATGCGGGTGACGCCGGGCAGGAAGCCCAGGTCGGCCATGTGGTCGGCCTCATCGATCACGGTGATGCGCACCGCGTCGAGCGAGATCAGGCGCTGCCGCATCAGATCCTCGAGGCGGCCCGGGCAGGCCACGACGATATCGACTCCTTGGCGCAGCGCGCGTTCCTGCCGCTGCTGGGAGACGCCGCCGAAGATGGTGGTCACCCGCATCGAGTACGGGAGGACCAAGGGTTCGAGCGCGGTCGCGATCTGGGTCGCGAGCTCGCGGGTGGGAGCGAGGATCAGCCCGCGCGGCCCCTCGAGGCTGCGGTGTCCCCCGGCCAGCCGCGCGACGGTCGGAATGGCGAAGGCCAACGTCTTGCCGCTGCCGGTGCGGCCGCGGCCCAGGACATCGCGACCGGCGAGGCTGTCGGGCAGCGTATCGGTTTGAATCGGGAACGGAGAGGTGATGCCCGCCCGCTCGAGGGCGCGCACCAAGGGGTCGCGCACGCCGAGCGCGGCGAAGGAGGTCTCTGAATTCACAGTACTGTCAACGTCTTTCGGGCAAGGGTGCCCCGGTCACACGCAGCGGAACAGTATCCGCGCCGGGCACGCAAATGGCGAGATTGCCGATGGGCAAAATCGATCGCCGCAGGAAAAGCAGTGCCACACGCAATCTACGACGCCGGGCGACCATGATCGGCGCCCGACGTCCACAGTAGCTCGAGCATTGCGGTTATACGACATCGTGTAGCGGCGGTCACTCCCCCGCGACTACCCCTCCGCGGCGAGTTGCCCACACGCGGCGGCGATCTCCCGGCCGCGGGTGTCGCGGACGGTGTAGGGGACGCCTTGGGCCTCGACGCGGCGAACGAATTCGCGCTCAACGGGTTTGGGGCTGGCGTCCCATTTGACTCAGAATACTATCGAGCAAGATAGTATCCGTGTCGATAGTATTCGACATGGAGGTGTGGCTTGGTCAACTTCATCGGGCGGCAACGTGAGCTGGACGCACTTGCGGCCGCACTGGCCGGGGTTCGAGCAGAGATCGGAACGGCAAGACCGGGACGTTGCCTGATCCTGCGTGGACGACGCAGGATCGGCAAGTCCGCATTGGTCGAGGAGTTCGTGGACAGGAACCACGTACCGAATGTCTTTCATACCAACGAGATCGGCTTCGGCACCGACCCGCTCACCGAGTTCGTCGACGCCGTACGCAGTTCGTCGCTACCCGATGCCGACATCTTCGCCGAGGCGCTACCCGCCAACTGGACAGCCGCGCTGCGCCAGCTCGCGGGGATTCTGCCGGACGACAAACCGACTGTCGTGGTGCTCGACGAGTTGCCGTATCTGATGGATCCAGCGGGCGCGTTCGAAAGCATCTTGCAGCGGGCCTGGGATCGCGAACTCTCACGCAAACCAGTACTGCTGATCCTCATCGGCTCCGATCTCGCCATGATGCAAGCGTTCACCTCATACGGGCGGCCGTTCCATCAACGCGGCACCGAAATGCGCCTGGGGCCGTTGAACCCGGCCGATGTGGCAACGATGACCGGCCTGCAACCGGCAAGCGCCTTCGACGCAGCGCTGGTGACCGGGGGGTTGCCCATCATCGCGGCACGCTGGCGGACGGGCGAGGATGTCTGGGCATTCCTCGCCCGGGAGCTGGCAGACCCAGTGAGCCCTCTGGTCGTGTCGGCACAGTTGTCGCTCGCCGCCGAATTTCCGGACCAAACCCAAGCTCGACAAGTATTGGCGGCCATCGGCAGCGGAGAACGCACCTTCACGAACATCGCCAGAGCGGCCGGCGGCATCGCGCACTCGACACTTACACGAGCTACGGAACTGTTGACCAGCAAGGGTGTCGTCGCGGCGGAGTTGCCGATCAGCCTCATACCGTCGAAGGAACGCCGCTACCGGATCACCGACCCCTATCTGCGCTTCTGGCTCACCTTCCTCGGTCCCCATCTCGCCGAGTTGGACCGCATGCGCCCCGACCTCACGCTCGAACGAGTCCGCCGGGGATGGACGAGCTGGCGAGGCCGCGCCATCGAGCCACTCGTCCGCGAATCACTCGCACGTCTGCTCCCCGCGCACGGCATCCCGGCATGTCCTGCCGTCGGCGGTTACTGGACTCGCAGCAACGACGTGGAAATCGACATCGTCGGCGCCGACCGCGAACCCGTCGCGCACGAACTCGCCTTCCTGGGGTCTATCAAGTGGCTGGAAAACTCACCTTTCGACGTCCATGACCTGACCGCGCTCCAGCGCCATCGCCACCGCGTCATCGACCAACCCGTCCCCCTGATCGCCGTTACCCGATCCGGAGTCACAACTCAGCACCTCGACGCCGTGTTCACCCCGGCGGATCTCATCGAGGCATGGCGGCCTTCGAGCGACCTGCGGCGATGACGGCGGAGCACGATTCGGAGACGACAGCCATATTCGAGCGCCGCGGCATGCCCAGCCCTTCCCCCGTCTCAGCGAGGAAGTTACGCCTTCGAAGAATTGGAACCGGTCACGACGATCAGCTGCCGACGACCTCGACCGACCTGATGCGGTTCATGTCCGGCCCTGATCACGGTGAGATCGAGATACCACGCGCGCTGATGTCACGGAGGCGAAAAGGCCTGCACCGACAGTTGGAACGGCTGGGTACGCCAGTGCCATCCCTTGCGGAGAATTACCGCTGCGACGTCCACCCAACCAATGCCCTGCTCCCGCATGAATTCTCGACAACGCGGCCATCCGACCACCCGAGACCCCAACCAGTCACGCAATGCGGATTCGACAGACGCGTCAACCGGCCGACTCTGAAGATCACCGATGGCGTGTCGTCCCTCCGTACCGAGCAGCCCCCAGCCCCTGGCGTGACAGTATCGCCGAGCCGCCTCGAGTTTCACGACGTTCTGGTACATAGCGAAGTCACTCAGCGCTGCTTTGACCTCCACGAGAAAACGGCGGCCATCGCGGAGCGTCACGATGAAATCTGGAAAGTATCGACGCTTTCGCCCATCGAGGTCGTACTCGATCTCGAGCGGTTGCTCACAGTAGTCCTCAACAAGATCGGACTCCTCCAGGCTTCGAATAAAGTCCAGCTCAACCAGCGAGTCATACCCGACAAACCTATTCAGCAACGGCGATCTCCATCTACCACCGATGCTGCGATGATCCGGTTCCCTGGGCACGCGCAGCGGAACGCACCGTACTTGGTCGGCGTTGGACGAACCCTGCGGCCAATCAACCTTATCGACCAGTTCGCGAAATCCCTGCCTTCGACGAACTTCCTTCGCTCTCGCCCGATCAATCTCACGCTGCCGCTGTTCCCGCTCGCGCGCCAGCCGTAGGACCTGATCACATAGGATGTCAGCGGCGTGCCCGTGTCCGGAGGCGTTCGCGAGCAGGCGTGTCGCCAATTCAATATCGGCCCGCGGCAAGGCAGCCTCGACAAATGCCAGGACGAGTTCGGGATCCAGGGCGCCTCTTCGGGTTTGAAGTGCCGTCCGCAGCACACCTCGCGTGTGGTCCCACGCCCGAAAGACTTCCTTTGGTTTCCCACTGTTGAGCCGCGACATCGCACGCGTCACAAGTTGGCGGATTCGCTCGCGGCCCACGCCGTAATCGGCACCAATATCGGCGAGTTTCGTTGACGAACCTCGCAAGCCGATGCGGCGCAACAGCACATCACGATCCCGATCCGACCGAATGACACATGTCGCAGCACTCAGTAGCTCGACGCAGGCGATACGAACGTCCTCGGTAGCTTCACGAAGGTCGTCAGCAGACAAGCGCAAGCTCTCGACTTCAGGCCAATCGCATTCCAGTATCCAATCCGATGCAGTCAAACGACCGCAGCTCTCCATCAGACGCACTCCCGCCGACCGCAAGGTCGCGAGGTCGAATTGTGCGAGCACCCGGAGCTCGGCATCGGTGCCAGCGAAACTCGTTCCAGCCTCGATCTCCGTCCATACGTCCTGAACACATCGCTGTTTGGCCTGAGCCGTCGGGGAGGCCGGTCCCGAGTCCTTCGACCTGGGACGCGGGTTGGACTCATCTGTTTGCGAAGGAGATTGTGCCGGACGCCGGCAACTTCGCCGCAGGCGTACCGGCCAATCCGGCAGCTGGTCTTCTTTCAACAGACAGGAGCGGATCCACTCGAATGGATTCTCATCTGGAGGAACAGGACGGACCGTGCCAGCCAAAGCTACCAAACGCAGTGTAATCGCCCGCTCGGTCCTTTGATGCCGGTCCTCGATCTCGCGACTAGTATCACCCCGCCGGACTTCCTGTAGGAGCTGTTCGTCCTCTTCCTCAGTCCAGGGCTGCCCGTGCCGTGCGGCCCTCACGTTTGCCTCCCAAGGTCGTGAAACATCGATTGACCACCAACGCGGGGAAAGCGCATGGCATCGAGTATCTACTGAAGCAAGGGGCGATACGGCGAATGCTGGAGGCTGGTCGACCTCGGGTGAACCAATCGCTACCCCTCGGCGGCGAGTTGTCCACACGCGGCGGCGATCTCCTGGCCGCGGGTGTCGCGGACGGTGCAGGGGACGCCCTGGGCCTCGACGCGTCGAACGAATTCGCGCTCAACGGGTTTGGGGCTGGCGTCCCATTTGCTGCCGGGGGTGGGGTTGAGGGGGATGAGGTTGACGTGGACGCGGGGGCCGAGGGCCTGGTGGAGTTTCTTGCCGAGCAGGTCGGCGCGCCACGGGTGGTCGTTGATGTCGCGGATGAGGGCGTATTCGATGGAGACGCGGCGGCCGGTGGTGTCGGCGTAATAGCGTGCGGCGTCGAGGACTTCGGCGACGGACCAGCGGTTGTTGACGGGGACGAGGGTGTCGCGGAGTTCGTCGTCGGGGGTGTGCAGGGAGACGGCGAGGGTCACCGATAGGCCCTCGTCGGCGAGTTTGCGGATCGCGGGGGCCAGGCCGACCGTGGAGACGACGACATTGCGCTGGGAGATGCCGAGGCCGTCGGGGGCGGGCGCGGTGATCCGGCGCACGGCGTTGACCACCCGCTTGTAGTTCGCCAGGGGCTCGCCCATGCCCATGAAGACGATGTTGGACAGGCGGCCGGGGCCGCCCGCGACCTCGCCGTCGCGCAGGGCGGCCGCGGCGGCGCGGACCTGGTCGACGATCTCGGCGGTGGACAGGTTGCGGTTCAGGCCGCCCTGGCCGGTGGCGCAGAACGGGCAGGCCATGCCGCAGCCCGCCTGGCTGGAGATGCAGAGGGTGTTGCGGTCCGGGTAGCGCATGAGCACGCTCTCGAGCAGCGTGCCGTCGCCCGCACGCCACAGCGTCTTGCGGGTGGTGCCGTCGTCGCAGACGACGTGCCGGACCTCGGTCAGCAGCGGCGGGAACAGGGCCTCGGCGACCTTCGCGCGCACGGGCGCGGGCAGGTCGGTCATCCGCTCCGGATCCGCTTGCAGGCGGCCGTAGTACTGCCGGGCGATCTGGTCGGCGCGGAACTTGGGCAGGCCCAGTTCCTGGACCACCGCGCGTCGCTCGTCCGCGTCGAGGTCGGCGAGGTGCCGCGGCGGCATGCCACGGCGCGGAGCATCGAACACGAGCGGGAGGGAGGTCGTCATAACCACTCCAGTGTCCCATCCGTCGGCGACCGCGCGCGGACCGGCCACCGATTGCCCCGCCCGGGGACGTGTAGCGCCGATAGCCGCCGGGAATGGCCAGGGTATGACCAGCGATGCAGTTCCGAACCCGAATCAAACCCCCGTGCATCCCGACGAGCCCGCGCAGCCTCCGGTGACGCACACGCCCGACCCCGCGACGAGCACCACGCCGGTCCGCCGACGATCGTTGCGCACCCGCACCGGCTACACCTGGACGGCACTCGTCGCGGCCGCGATCCTCGGCATCCTGCTGTTGATCTTCATCCTGCAGAACTCCGAGCAGCAGCAGGTGCACATGTTCTTCTGGAGTTTCACCCAGCCGCTGGGTGTGACGATCCTGCTGTCGGTGATCGCGGGAGCCCTGGTGATGGCGTTGGTCGGCGGCGGTCGCATCCTCCAGTTGCGGCGGGCCGCGAAGCGGTAGGTCGGCGGCGCGGCGCGGGTCAGAGCAGGGCGGTGAAGACGAGCCAGGAGACGAGGGCGGACGGGAGCATCGAATCCAGGCGGTCCATGATGCCGCCGTGGCCGGGGAGCAGGGTGCCCATGTCCTTGATGCCGAGTTCGCGCTTGACCTGGGATTCGATGAGGTCCCCGCAGGTCGCCACCAGGACGACGGCGACGCCGACCAGGACGCCGATCATCGAATTCGCTTGCAGCAGTAGCGTCACCGTGAGCAGGCCGCCGATGACGCAGAAGACGAGGGAGCCGACGAAACCTTCCCAGGACTTCTTCGGACTGATCGCCGGAACCATCGGATGCTTGCCGAACAGCACGCCCGCGACGTAACCGCCCACGTCCGAGCACACCACCAGAATCATGAACGTGAGCACCCGCAGGTTGCCCTTGTCCTCGAGCAGCAGCATCGTCGCGAACGAGGCCAGCAGCGGAATCCAGCTCAAGACGAAGACGGTGATCGCGGTGTCGCGCAAGAAGTTTCGCGGATGCGCGTCGAGCCCGTGGTCGAACAGCCGCCACGCCATGCACAACAGCGCGGTCGCCGCGAACGAACCCACCACGCCCGCGGTGCCGTAGGGCCAGGACAGCCAGATGATCGCCTGACCGCCCGCGATCAACGGGATGCGCGGCACGAGCACGTCGGCCTCGCGCAGTCGCTTGGCCACCTCCCAGGTGGCGACGGCGATGGCGACCGCGACCACGCCGATGAGGATCTTCGGCGCGAACAGCAGGATCGCGATCAGCGACAGGCCCAGCGTGAATCCGACGCCGAGCGCCGCGGGCAGGTTGCGGCCCGCCCGCGAGGACTTACCGCTCGGCGGTCCCTGCGGGGCCGGTGCCTGGTCGGCGGCCCCGCCGGTCACATCGCCGGTCGGCATCGCATCACCGGCCGCGGTTTGTTCGGCCACGATTGTCCCGTCGCTCACTTGTCGTCCATTTCGTACCCCGCGGGCGGTCGCCGCGGGTCGGCACGCACCGACCCGGGCTAGACCTCGAGCAGTTCCGATTCCTTGTGCTTGACCAACTCGTCCACCTGGCCGACGTACTTGGCGGTGGTCTTGTCCAATTCCTTTTCGGCGCGGCCGACCTCGTCCTCGCCCGCCTCGCCGTCCTTCTGGATGCGGCCCAGTTCGTCCATGGCCTTGCGGCGCACGTTGCGAATGGCGATCTTGGCGTCCTCGCCCTTGCCCTTGGCCTGCTTGACCAGCTCGCGGCGGCGTTCCTCGGTCAGCTGCGGCACCAGCACGCGAATGATGTTGCCGTCGTTGGTGGGATTGACGCCCAGATCCGAATTCCGGATCGCGGTCTCGATCGGTTGCAGCTGGGACTGCTCGTAGGGCTTGATGATGAGCATGCGCGGTTCGGGCGTGGTGATGCTCGACATCTGGGTGATCGGGGTGGGCGCGCCGTAGTAGTCGACGACGATCCGGTTGAACATGCTCGGATTCGCGCGACCGGTACGGATGGAGCCGAGGTCGTCCTTCGCCACCGAGACGGCCTTCTCCATCTTCTCCTCGGCGTCGAAGAGCGCTTCTTCAATCACGACCGTTTCCTCCACAGCGTCATGTTGATCCGTTCAGGACCGAACCAGTGTGCCGATCTTCTCACCGGCGACCGCTCGAGCGATATTGCCCTTCGTCAAGAGATTGAACACCAGCATGGGCATCTGGTTGTCCATACACAGGCTGAACGCGGTGGCGTCGGCGACCTTGAGGCCGCGTTCGAGGACCTCCTTGTGCGTGATCTCGGAGAACATCTCCGCGCTGGGGTCCTCCCGCGGGTCGGCGGTGTACACCCCGTCCACCGCCTTGGCCATGAGCACGACGTCGGCGCCGATCTCGAGCGCGCGCTGCGCGGCGGTGGTGTCGGTGGAGAAATAAGGCATGCCCATGCCCGCGCCGAAGATCACCACGCGGCCCTTCTCCAGATGTCGCTTGGCGCGCAACGGGATATACGGTTCGGCGACCTGCCCCATCGTGATGGCCGTCTGCACTCGGGTGTCGACGCCCTGCTGCTGCAGGAAGTCTTGCAGCGCAAGGCTGTTCATGACGGTGCCGAGCATGCCCATGTAATCGGAACGGGCGCGTTCCATCCCGCGTTCCTCGAGTTCGGCGCCGCGGAAGAAGTTGCCGCCCCCGATGACCACGGCCACCTGCACGCCGGTCGAAACCACCTCGGCGATCTGCTCGGCGACCGCCTGCACCACGTCGGGGTCGAGTCCGACCCGGCCGCCGCCGAACATCTCGCCGCCCAGTTTGAGCAGCACTCGCCGATAGCCCTTACGGGCCGGTTGTGGTTCCGACATCGGTCTCCATTCTCTACGGCGGCTGCTACACACATGCGAAAAGACCATCCGGTGTCGGGAAGGACACGGGACGGTGACGAAATACTGCGTCCATCCTGCCCTACGAGAGGGCGGGAGCGTTACCCGGCCCCCCGGCGAAGCAGCGTTTCGAGCCGGGCCCGATCGGCCGGGGTGAACGGCCTGTGCAGCACCATGATCGAACGCGGGTCGTCCACCGGGCGCATCTGGAACAGTTCGAAGGTCATCGGGCCCGCCTCGGGATGGTCGATCCGCACGAGGGTGGCATCGAATTCGCGGATCTCGTATTCCGGCCACCAGCACCGGAACTCGGGGCTCACCGCGCTCAGGCGCTCGACGAGTTCGATCGCGCGGGCGTCGCCCGGGTGGCGTCCGACCGCGGCGCGGAACTGGCCGAGCGCGGCCCGCGCGAGGTGTTCCCATTCGGGCAGGGCCCGGGATTCGGCGACGGCGAACAGCGTCCACAGCAGGTTGCGGCGGTCCGGGGACAGCCGTCCCGGATCGCCGCGCACGAGGGCGTAGGCCGTGTTCCACGCGAGGTAGTCGAAATTGGCTGTATAGATCGCGGCCGGATATGGCAGCACGGCATCCACGAAGCGCCGCAGTCGTTCCGGATCGGCGTGCCGGTCGCCGGGTTCGGGGTCGGACAGTCCGGCGAGGCCGCGCAGGTGCCGATGCTGCACCGGGTCCAGGCGCAGCGCTCGGGCCAAGGCGTCGATGACCTGACGGCTGGCCATCACGTCGCGGCCCTGTTCGAGCCAGGTGTACCAGGTGAGGCTGATGCCGGACAGTTCGGCGACCTCTTCGCGGCGCAGTCCCGGTGCGCGGCGGCGGGCCGGATCGCCGAACGCGGTCAGCCCGACGTCGGCGGGTTGCAGCCGGGCTCGGCGGGCGCGCAGGAATTGGGCGAGTTCGGCGCGCCGCGCGAGTTCGGAATTGCCGGGGGCGGTCAGCATTTCGCGTCCCCCGGACGGTCGGGTAGCAGGATCACTACCAGGACAGGGCGGCCGGTGAGGATCGAATCTTGTCGCATGGGGAGCACAGTCACCGTCTTTGATCTGGACGCCGATCTGGGGAAGCTCGGCGAATTCGAGTCCGTGTGGAAGGCGCAGCAGGAGAAGCTGTCCTGGGCCGCCGACACGATCAACGCCGCCGCCAATCGTGTTGTCGGCGGCGATCATTGGGCGGGCGGGGCGGCCACGCGGTTCGACGGTCACCGCCGCAAGATCGTCGCCGACCTCGACGCGGCCGCCGAACTCGCCGGGAAGGCGGCCACGGCGATCAGCTCCTGCATCCATGTGCTGCGCTACAACCAGGGCCTGCTCAACAACGAGAAGGCCAAGCTGAACGGCAAGGTCACCTGGCGGGAGACGGGCGTGGGCGGCACGGTCGAGATCGGCCCGGCCGACGCGAAGTACACCGCGTTGGTCAAGGACGTGGTCACCGCCTACGACGAGATCCGCGATCGGGTGGACAAGCAGCTGAAGCCGCAGGCCGACCTGTTCACCTCGGCGGTCTCGCAGTTGAAGACCTGGGAGAGCACCTGGTCCAAACGCACGCTGCGGATGCTGAACTGGAATATCCAGCAGGGCGGCGACGGCAACAAGGTCCACTGGCCGTGGGACAAGAAACCGGACAGCGAGCGACAGGGCAACCAGAAGGGGGATATGGGTGATCTCGCGCAACGGCTCATCGACGGCAAGGTCGACGTGGCGACGCTGCAAGAGGTCTTCAAGGACGGCGCGGACCAGTTGCAGAAGGAACTCGACAAGCGGGCGGGGCCCGGCGAGAAGTGGGAGGTGCACTTCGGGCCCGCCTCGGACAAGGGCGAGGGGTCGCACTACGGCTTGAAGAACGAGTTCGGCAATGCGGTCGTGGTGCGCACCGGAAACGGGGTGACCACCGAAAGTCCCACGGTCACCGAACTCGGCAAGGGCGGCCCCGGCGACGGGGAAACCCGTTCGACCACGCGCGTCCACGTAAACGTGAACCGCTGAAGTCACCAGGCGGGCAGCGTCACATCGACCCGCTGCCCGTCGTGGTCCGACTGGCCGCGCTCCCACCGCAGCGCGTCGGAGGTGCCGACGCCGCGGGGGATGATCTGGTCGATGGGACGATGACTGGCCGAGGTGCCGCCCTGACCGTCGTGGATCTGTCCCGCGTACGGGTCGAAGCCCTGGCTGCCGAAATCGCGGATGCGCTGGCCGTTGGGGTCCTCGGGGCCGAAGGTGCCGTTGAAATCGCCTGCGATGATGGTGTTTCCGTGGGTCGGGTCGCCGGCGAGCCCGAGCAGCTTCTGGAGTTCGGCGGCTTGGGCGGCG